>JAKPEG010000055.1 GCA_029552065.1 Actinomycetes bacterium | reverse complement strand
CGAACGCAACAACCGCGAGATCATCGGGCTCATCCTCGAGCTCATGGACAAGCCGGCCGACTGGTTCGAGCACGTGAACGACCGACCGGGACACGACCTGCGCTATGCGATCGACTCCACGAAGCTGCGCGCCGAGACGGGCTGGGTCCCGCACTACCAAGACATCCGCGCGGGCTTGCGCCAGACGATCGACTGGTATGCCGCCCATCGCGATTGGTGGCAGCCGACGAAGGCGGCCACCGAGGCGGCATACGCACGGCTGGGCCGCTGACGCGCACTCGGGGGCGTCGTCCCAGGGGGACGCGTCGAGGCGAGGGCCTCGCACCCAGCGGGTGCGGACTCCTCACAAGGGTGGAAGGCAGAAATCCGCGGGCACGATTCCGCGTGCCGGATACCTCTTCCCTCGCGCGCATAGGCAGGGAGTACGTTGGGCCTGACCGCAATCCCCGTCGCACCGACCCATGAGGGGCATCCATGTCGACCATCGACCCGACGAACACCGACACTCCCGAGGCCCCCGAGGCTCCTGCGGCGGTCGAGGCTCCCGCGGCGGTCGAGGCTCCTGCGGCGGTCGAGGCTCCCGCTCCAGCCGAGGCAGCCGACGCCGTCACCCCAGCGCGGAAGAAGGCCACACCTCGCAAGCGCGCAGCCACCAAGGCCACCCCCGCCGCCAAGGCCGCTCCCGCGAAGAAGGCCGCCCCCGCGAAGCGGGCGTCTGCCAAGGCCGCCCCCGCGAAGAAGGTCGCCCCCGCGAAGAAGGCACCGGCGGTCAAGCGCGTGACCCCGGCGAAGAAGGCCGCCCCCGCGTCCGCCCCGGCCCCGGTGAAGAGGATCGTCGCCCCCGCGGCAGCAGCGACGCCGGCGGCGGCCAAGAAGCCGGAGTCGAGCGGCAAGCCGATCGTCCGCGAGTCGACGGTGCACATCCGGGCGCAGGTGGCCGGCAAGACCAAGGACGGCAAGACGCGCAAGGACCCGCTCTTCCATGCGGGGCGCGCGATGAAGCGGGTCGGCCGGGTGTGGGTGCGCACCTATCACCGACTCGAGATTCAGGGCGCGTTGCCCAAGCTCGACGGCCCGACCTTGTTCGTGGGCAATCACGGTTACGGCGGCGTCAACGACGTCAACGTGTTCGCCACCTGGGTGGTCGAGCAGGACCTCGGCCTCGACCGCCCGCTCGTGGCCCTCGGCCACGGCATGGCGTGGAAGATCGGCGGCGGCGGGATGATGGAGGGCATGGGGGCCGTGCCCGCATCCGCGACGGCCGCACAGGAGGCCTTCGACGAAGGCTGCCACGTCATCGTCTTCCCCGGTGGCGACCTCGAAGCGGCCAAGACCTTCAAGGACCGCGACCAGGTCCAGTTCGGCGGCCGCGCGGGCTTCGCCAAACTCGCCATGAAGGCGGGAGTCCCCATCCTGCCGATCGTCACCGCCGGCGCCGGCGAGACCCTCGTCGTCCTCTCTCGCGGCGAGAAGATCGCCAAGGTCACCGGGGTCGAGCGAGTCCTGCGGCTCAAGGCGCTCCCGGTCACGATCTCCCTGCCCATGGGGCTCACCGTCGGCGGCGGGCCCTACCTGCCGCTGCCCGCCAAGCTGGTCACCCGTGTCCTTCCGCTCATGCGGCCGGACGAGGACGAGACCGCCGCACACTACGCGAAGCGAGTCGAGACCTCGATGCAGAAGGCGCTCGACGACCTCACGCGCAACCGCAAGTTCCTGCGCGGCTGAGTGCATTACCGGGGTCCCGCGCGAGCGGGATTTTGACCCGGTGTGTGCTCGATCGCCGGACGAGCGACCCCGGGCCGATAGTCACGCGGCCCGGGGTGGCACCGATTCGACGGCTTCCTCGTGCTCCATGCCAGATAGTTCGAGCAGGTCGACGATGAGGGAACGCAACTGCGCGAGCAGGACGGTCGTGTGATAGCCGGTCGGGACGATCGTCGCGGTCTCGTTGGCCACCTCGAGGATCGCCGGCTGGGCGAGTTCCGCGCTGCGGTTCTCCGCCCAGGCCCGGTCCAGGACGTCCACCGCGTCGGCGATCGAGCTGATCGCGGCCACGAGGTCCTCGGGCACCGGCACCCCGTGGTATGCCGTGATGCTCACCCGGCGCACGAGGACGCGGGTGCTGCGCACGGCCCGATCCAGTGGTTCCACGAGCGAGGCGATGGTCCGCACGCTCGCGGCGTCACTGCGCCGGAAGGGCGAGGAGGCCAACACCGACATCCCCTCGTCGGCCGCAGCCTGCAGCTCCCGGATGAGCACGTCGGTCTCGCGGGCCTGGGACAGCACCCTTGCCGCGTGCTCGGCGTCGACGGAGCGGGCACCCTGGGCGGCGTCGCGGAGCAGCTGGGCCATCGATCGGGCCACCTTCGCGGCCACCCGGCGCGGCTGGCGCAGCGGTGCCCGGGGGACGATCGCGGCGAAGACGAGGGCAGCCGCGCCCCCGACGACGGCGTCGATCCACCGGACGACGGCCTGCCCCGGGGCAGGGACGAGGACCGCGACACTCACCGACTGGACCGCGGATTGCATGACGAGCAACATCCCTGCGTCGAGGAAGAGCGCAACCGACATCGAGACGACCACGACGGCGACGATCTGCCACACCCCCGTGCCCGCGATCCCCACGAAGACGTCCGCGATCGCGATGCCGATCGCCACCCCGATGGTCACCTCGACCACACGCTGCAGCCGTTGCCCGTAGGTCATCCCCAGGCAGACGAGCGCGACGATCGGGGCGAACAGCGGCGTGGCATGGCCGAGGACGGGTCCGGCCACCCACCAGGCGACCCCGGCCGCGAGCGCGCACTGGGCGATGTGCCAGGACTTGTCCCGCACCCGATCGACCCGCGCGGCGATCGACAGTCGGCTGCGGACCCTTGCTCGCTCGATGAGCGCCTCGAGACGAGGCTCCCGGAAGGTGTGCGACGGCATACGCACATTGTCGCGGGTTGCCCGGGCCCCTCTAGGCTGTCGCCGTGATCCTCGTGACCGGGGCCTCGGGCCACCTGGGCAATGCGCTCGTGCGCGAGCTCGTCACCGACGGCCGCGGGGTCCGTGCGATGGTCCACCGCGACCCCGATCCGCCGTCGCTGCGCGGGCTCGACGTGCCCCGGGTCCGCGCCGACGTGACGGTGCCCTACACGCTCGCCGCCGCCCTCGAGGGGGTCGACGCGGTCGTCCATCTCGCCGGGCCGACGAGCGGGCACGGCACGCCGGCGGCCTTCGAGCAGATCCACGTCGAGGGCACCCGAGCGGTCCTCGCGGCCGCTCGGGCCGCGGGCGTGCGCCGGGTCGTCTATGTGGGTTCGGTCCAGGCCCTCGCGCGTCCCGGGGGCGGCGAGCGGTTGGACGAGACGTCGCCGCTCGCGACGACGGGCGGTGCCTACGAGCGCGCCAAGGCGGCCGCCACGCGGCTGGCCCTCGCGCAGACCGATCCGCAGGTCGTCGTCGTCCACCCGACCGGCGTCGTCGGCCCCCTCGACTTCGGGCCCAGTGCGCTCGGGACCCAGGTCCGCCGGTGGGCGCTCGGCGGCCCCGCGGTGAGCGTGTCGGGTGGTGTCGACCTCGTCGACGTCCGCGACGTCGCCCGCGGCCTCGTCGCGGCCCTCGACCTCGGTCGGCCCGGTGCGGCATACCTGCTCGGCGGTCGTGACGTCCGACTCCCGGACTTCGCCCGCGAGGTCGTCCGTGCGGCGGGTCGTTCCGGCCGGGTCGTCACCGTGCCGGGACGGGCGGCATACGTGGGCGCGCAGCTCGCGCAGGTGATCGGACGGGTCCGCCGCTCCCCCACGACCTTCACCCCGTATGCCGTGCGCCTCCTGCAGGCGCCCCTCGTCACCGTCGACTGGTCGCGGGCCCGGGACGAGCTCGGCTATTCGGTGCGCCCGTGGGAGCAGACCGTGGCCGACACGACCCAGTGGTGGCTCGAGCACCCGCGGCCGTCCCGTGGGTGAGCCCGTGAGCGAGCCCCTGGATCGGCCGGTGAGCGGCGCCGAGCTCGTCGCTCGCGCGGCCGCGATCGCCCGGGCCGCCCATGCCGGCCAGCTCGACAAGGCCGGGCTGCCCTATGTCGAGCATCCCCGGCGGGTGGCCGAGGCGGTGGGCGACGACCCACTCGCGGCCACGGTCGGCTGGCTGCACGACGTCGTGGAGGACACTCCCGTGACCCTCGACGACCTCCGGGCACAGGGTTTCCCCGAGGCGGTCGTCGCTGCGGCCGAGGCGATCACCAGACGCGACGAGGAGTCGCGCGACGACTACTACGCCCGGGTCGCGGCCGATCCGTTGGCGCTGCGGGTCAAGCGGGCCGACATCGCCGACAATTCCGGCGACCTTCGGCTGGGTCTGCTCGATCCGGCCACCCAGGAGCGGCTGCGCCGGAAGTACGCGCATGCCCTCGAGGTCCTCGACCGGCTGTCGTCAGCCGACGGCTGACCGCGACCAGCGGACCGGCAGCCGAGCGGGTCGGTCGGCTCAGCCTTCGGGGAACCAGATCGCCATCTCGCGGGCGGCCGACTCGGGCGAGTCGGAGCCGTGGACGACGTTCTCGGTCGAGCCCTTGCCCCAGTCGCGGCCGAGGTCGCCCCGGATGGTGCCCGGTGCGGCCTTCGTCGGGTCGGTCGCCCCGGCGAGCGAACGGAAGCCGGCGATGCACTGCTCACCCTCGATCACGATCGCGGTGACCGGCCCGGAGGACATGAACTCGACGAGCTCGCCGAAGAAGTGCTTCCCCGCGTGCTCGGCATAGTGCACCCCGAGCATCTCGACCGTGGGGGTGAGGATCCGCAGGGCCACCAGCCGGTAACCCTTGCGCTCGATCCGGGACAGGACCTCGCCGGTGAGCCCCCGGGCGAAACCGTCGGGCTTGACCAGCACCAAAGACCGCTCAGTCGTCACGCTGCCCACCCTAGCCCCCACCGACCGGCCGGTCAGCAGCAACGTCGCCTCGCCGGGCAGTCAGGACTCCGTGGGTGAAGGCTGGTCGTGGCCACCCTCGCCGGCCTGGGCGGCTCGTGCGGCCTGGGCACGATCGATCCGCCCGCCCTGGACGAGACTGGTCGTCCACAGGCCGCCGAAGATCACCGCGACGAGCAGCATGAGCGGCACGACGAGAGCGCCGGCGAGCGTCGCGAGCTGGATGAGCCACCCGAGGGTCACCCCGTATGCCGTGCGCATGAGTCCCGCGGCGACCAGACACAGCAGCGCGAGACCCGTGCCGAGCCACAGGTATGCCGCCGCTGGACCCTGTCGGTCGGCCGAGGCAATCCCCCAGGCGACGAGGGCACCGAAGAAGACGATCACCGACTGGGCGGCCAGGACGAGGGCGCACATCCGCCAGGTGAACTTCCCCAGCCGACCGAACAGGACGAGGTCCCTCATGCAGATCCCACTCCCAGCAGCTGGCGGACATCGGCGGCGGTGACGACCGAGCCGGTCGCCACGACCGCCCCACCGAGCCCGTCGGCCTCGGCGAGGCTCACCGCCGCCTCGAGCGCGTCGGGCAGCGATGCGACGACCGACACCCGATCGGCCCCGAACAGCCCCGCCGCGATCTCCCCGAGCTCGAGCGGGTTCATCGAGCGGGGCGAGGAGTTGCGGGTGACGACGACGTGGTCGACCGCGGGCTCGAGCGCGGCGAGCATGGCCTCGGCGTCCTTGTCGGCGAAGACGGCGACGAGCCCGACGAGCCGGGCGAAGGAGAAGGCCTCGGTCAACGCGTCGGCCAGCGCGCTCATCCCGTGCGGGTTGTGGGCGGCGTCGACGAGGATCGTCGGCGAGCGGCGCACGACCTCGAGCCGCCCGGGCGAGCTGACCGCCGCAAGGCCCGCACGCACCGTCTCGGGGTCGAGCCGCCGTTCGCCGCCGCCGAGGAAGGCCTCGACCGCCGCGAGTGCGAGCGCTGCGTTGTCACCCTGATGGGCGCCGTGCAGCGGCAGGAACAGCTCGTCGTAGTCCCCAGCGAGGCCGCGGATCGAGATCACCTGCCCGCCGAGCGCGAGTTCCCGGTGGGTGACTCCGAAGTCGTGGCCGGCCACGAACAGCCGCGCCCCGACCGCGTCGGCCCGCTCCCGCAGGATCTCCTCGACCTCGGGCCGTTGCGCGGCGCTCACCGCGATCGCACCCGGCTTGAGGATCCCTGCCTTCTCCGCGGCGATCTCCTCGATCGTCGAACCGAGCAACCGCGTGTGGTCGAGGTCGACCGGCCCGATGACGGCGACGTCGCCGTCCGCGACGTTGGTCGCGTCCCACGTGCCGCCCAGGCCCACCTCGACCACGGCGACCTCGACCGGGGCGTCGGCGAACGCGGCATACCCGAGCGCGACGAGGACCTGGAAGAAGTTCATCCGCGCGCTGGTCGACCCGGCGCGCGACTCGACCAGCTCGACCACCGGCATCACCTCGTCGTATGCCGCGAGGAAGGACTCGACACTGATCGGCTCGCCGCCGAGGACGATCCGCTCGCGCATTGAATGCAGATGTGGCGAGGTGAATCGTCCTGTGTGCAGACCCAATTCGCGCAACAGACCATCGGCGATCCGGGCCGTGGAGGTCTTGCCGTTGGTGCCCGTCACGTGGATGACCCGGAACGCCCGCTGCGGGTCGCCCAGCAGGTCCATGACCGCGGCGATCTGCTCCGTCGACGGGTCGACCTCGCTCTCCGGCGCGCGCGCGAGCACCGCCCGCTCCGCTTCGGCGAGCCGGGCGCGGACCGCCTCGTCCATCGCGTCGTGGGGGCCGCTCACCGGCGCACGACCTCGATCCGCACGGGTATGCCGTCGCCCACCGTCGTCTCGACGGTCCCTGCGGTCACGGTGAGGTCCTCGACGTGGGTGAGCACCGACAGCTGCTCGGCGAGGGTCTCGGCCATCAGGCGGTCCCGGTGCTCGTGCGCGGCCACCTGCATGGGCTCGGCCCCGGCCAGGCGCAGGACGATCCGGTCGGAGATGTCCAGGCCGGCCTCACGACGCGCCTGCTGCACCGCGCGGACCAGGTCGTTGGCGATCCCTTCGATCGCGAGCGCCTCGGTGACCTCGGTGTCCAGGACGACGAAGCCCCCGCCGGGCAGGACGGCGACCGCGCGACTTCCCGCAGCGGTCGCCCCGCCGCCCGGCACGTCCGCGACGACGGTCTCGACGGCATACTCGCCGTCGACGAGGACGACACCCGCGCAGACGACGGTGCCCTCCTCCGTCCTGAGCCAGTCACCTGACTTGGCACCCTTGATGACCGTCTGGACCTCGCGCCCGAGGCGCGGCCCGGCAGCCCGAGCGTTCACGGTGAGCCGTTGCGAGACACCGAACTCCGCCTCGTGGGCGGTCGCGAGGTCGACGAAGTCGACGGCCTTGACATTGACCTCGTCCGCGACGATGTCGGCGAACGGCACGAGGGCCGCCGGATCGGCAGCGACGACCGTGAGGCGGGCGAGCGGCAGCCGGGCCCGCAGCCCGTCGGCCTTGCGCAACGACGAGGCCACCGAGCAGATCACCCGAGCCCGGTCCATGCCGGCGACGAGCGCTTCGTCCTGCGGGAGCTCGCCGGCGTCCGGCCAGTCGGTGAGGTGCACCGACCGCTCCCCGGTGAGCCCACGCCAGATCTCCTCGGTCGTGAGCGGCAGCAACGGCGCGACCGTGCGGGTGAGCACCTCGAGCGCAGTCCAGAGCGTGTCGAAGGCCGCCTGAGTCGACTCGCCGAGGGTGTCCTCGCTGTCCCAGAAGCGGTCCCGGGACCGGCGGATGTACCAATTGGTGAGCACATCGAGGAAGCCACGCATGGTGTCGCAGGCCCCGGCGATCTCGTAGCCGTCCATCTGGCGGGTCATCGTCTCGACGAACTCGCGCAGCTTGGCGAGCAGATAGCGGTCGAGCACGCTCGACGAGGCGGCCGACGCGTGGACCGGCGCCGCGGCATACCCCCGGCCGCCGCGCGCGGCGTTGGCGTAGAGCGCGAAGAAGTACCAGGCGTTCCACAGCGGGATCATCACCTGGCGCACGCCGTCGCGGATGCCCTGCTCGGTGACGATGAGGTTGCCCCCCCGCAGGATCGGGCTGGACATGAGGAACCAGCGCATCGCGTCGGCACCGTCGCGGTCGAAGACCTCGGTGACGTCGGGATAGTTGCGCAGGCTCTTGCTCATCTTCTGCCCGTCCGAGCCGAGGACGATCCCGTGGCTCACACAGGTCGAGAAGGCGGGCCGGTCGAACAGCGCCGTCGCGAGGACATGGAGGGTGTAGAACCAACCGCGGGTCTGCCCGATGTATTCGACGATGAAGTCACCCGGGAAGTGGTGCTCGAACCAGTCGGCGTTCTCGAACGGATAGTGCACCTGGGCGAAGCTCATCGAACCGGACTCGAACCAGCAGTCGAGCACGTCGGTCACCCGGCGCATCGTCGAGCGGTGCTCCGGGGGTCGCGGGTCGTCGGGGTTGGGCCGCGTGAGGGTGTCGATGAACGGCCGGTGCAGGTCGGTGACCGGCACCCCGAAGTCACGCTCGAGCTCGGCGAAGCTGCCGTAGACGTCGACCCGCGGGTAGGCCGGGTCGTCCGACTTCCACACCGGGATCGGGCTGCCCCAGAAGCGGTTCCGCGAGATCGACCAGTCGCGGGTGTTCTCCAGCCACTTGCCGAACTGACCGTCCCGGATGTGCTCGGGCACCCAGGTGATCTCCTGGTTGAGCTCGAGCATCCGGTCGCGGATTGTCGTCGTCGAGACGAACCACGAGGACACCGCCATGTAGATGAGCGGCTCCCGGCAGCGCCAGCAGTGCGGATAGGAGTGGTCGTAGGTCTCGCGCCGCACGAGCAGGGTGCCCTCGGTGCTCGACCCGGTCGCCCCGGTCCCCCGGGTGCGTGCCTTGAGGTGCTCGACGATGTGCGGGTTGGAGTCGAAGACGTGCATCCCCTCGTAGTCGACGACGGGGAAGGTCACCCGGCCGTCGGGTCCGACCGGCACCACGGTCTCGACCCCGGCGGCGTCGAGGACCTCCTTGTCGTCCTCGCCGAAGCCCGGGCTCATGTGTACGAGCCCGGTGCCGTCCTCGGTCGTGACGAAGTCACCCGCGACGATCCGGTGGGCGTTGGCATAGCCGAGGTAGTAGTCGAAGGGCGGCGTGTAGGCGCGCCCGACGAGTTCGGAACCCTTGTAGCGCGCGACGATCCGTTCGCTCGCGTCCTCGCCGAGCTCCCGGGCGTATGCCGCGAGCCGCGCCTGCGCGATCAGGTAACGGCCCTCGTCGGCCGGGTCTGCGCTGCCGGCGACGACGACGTAGTCGATGTCGGGGCCGACCGCGACGCCCATGTTCGAGGGCAGGGTCCACGGGGTGGTCGTCCACACGAGCAGGTGCTCGCCGGTCTCCATCCGCAGCCCGAGCGTGACGGCCGGGTCCTGGCGGTTCTGGTAGACGTCCTCGTCCATCCGCAGCTCGTGGTTGGACAGCGGCGTCTGGTCGTTCCAGCAATAGGGCAGGATCCGGAATCCTTCGTAGGCCAGCCCCTTGGCGTGCAATTGCTGGAACGCCCAGATGACCGACTCCATGTAGTCGGTGTCGAGGGTCTTGTAGTCGTGCTCGAAATCCACCCAGCGGGCCTGCCGGGTGACGTATTCCTGCCATTCGTTCGTGTAGCGGAGCACCGAATTGCGACAGGCGTCGTTGAACTCGCCCACACCGAGGTCGAGGATGTCCTGCTTGGTCTTGAGCCCGAGCTGACGCTGGGCCTCGAGCTCGGCCGGCAGTCCGTGGGTGTCCCAGCCGAAGCGCCGTTCGACCCGCCGCCCGCGCATCGTCTGGTAGCGCGGGACGATGTCCTTCACATAGCCGGTGAGCAGGTGGCCGTAGTGCGGCAGGCCGTTGGCGAACGGCGGACCGTCGTAGAAGACGAACTCGTTGCTGCCGTCCTCCCCCGCTGGGCGCGCCTCGACCGACGCCTCGAAGGTCCGGTCGGCCGCCCAGAAGTCCAGCACCCGCTCCTCGATCTGCGGGAAGCGCGGCGTCGGGGGCACACCGGCGGCCGGGCCGTCGGGGCCGCAGCTTGCCTGGGGATAGCTCACGGGGGATCTCCTCGCGGTCGTTCGTCGTCGTGTCGGTCACTCCGGTCACGAGGACGACGCCGTGTCGCCACGGCCCCGCGGTACCACCCCGTTTGCCGTATGCCGCCCGCTCGCCACCGGGGTGCCCGGGGTGACCACACGGCATACGACCGCTCTTGCTCCAGGCTGTCACGGGCCCACCCGTCCGGTTCTAGTGAGCGCCGGCCTGCGTGGCGCCGTTCTTCCGGAGGCTCGCCGGTGATGGCCGGGTCGACGCCTGTCCGAGGAGTCTACGGGACGGCGCGGGAAGGAATCGAAACCGAATCCATCCCCCGCGTCCATCCACCGCATCCCTCCCCCGCGTGCCATCCGCCGATGTGATAGCGCTCGGGAATCCGACCGCTATCACATCGCGGGGCGGGGCCGGTCCTGGGCAGTCCAACCAGAAGGCAGTCCGACACGCCCAACTCGCGAGTAGCGCGCCGGCATTTGCCTTACCCATGGGTACGTGTGACCGTGGCCACATGTTCACTCTCGAAGACCTCGACGCCCAGGACATTCAAGCGACCTACGAAGAGCTCGTCCGCGAGGGCGCGCACACGACGCCGGAGGCCGACGTCCGGTTGCACCCGGACGACTACTTCATCGTCGGGAACTGACCCTCCGCGGGCGCAGGAAGCCCGCGAGCCCCACCAGGACGACGACTCCCCCGCCGACGAGCCACCAGGCCGGCGACAGCGGCCCCGTGCCCGCCCGATTGGCCCAGCCGATCCACAGCGGCACCGCGCCAAGTCCCACGACGAAACCCCAGCCGTTGCGACCCGGGTCGGTGCTCGCGGCGAGTGCGACGGCGGCGCCGATAGCCACCAGGAGCAGGATCCACCCCAGGCGCAGCAGCGTCCACGTCGACCACATGGACAACGCGCCGATGGCCCCCCACGCGAGGAAGAGTCGCCATTCGGCGCGCGACGGCAGGCCCCTCATGCCAGACCCATCGAGTGGGCTTCCTCCCACAGCTCCTCGCGAACGCTGGGATGGGCCGCCTTGTTGATGATCGACCAGCACTGGTGTGCCTGGTCGTGGCCGAAGATCTCCGCGACCCCCTGCTCGGTGACGATCGCACTGTGTTGGAACGAGGTCACCGGCTCGTCGATGAGCGGGACGATCGTCGAGACGTCGGCCTTGGGATGCCACGAGCGCAGCGCCATGATCGCCTGACCGCCCGGAGAGTGCAGGGCCCCGACGATGAAGTCGGTCTGCCCGCCGAAACCCGAGTGGATCCGGGCACCGATGCGCGAGGCGTTGGCCTGACCGAACAGGTCCAACTGCAGGGCGGTGTTCACCGAGGTCATCATCGGTTGGCGGGCGATGTGCGCGGGGTCGTTGGTCGTCTCGGTCCGACGCATGAGCACCCGCTCGTTGCGGTGCATCCACCGATAGAGCTCGGCGCTGCCGACCGAGAAGGACGCGACGATCGGCCGATCCGGGTCCATCGCGCCCTCTTCGAGCAGGCTGAGCACCCCGTCGGAGAACATCTCCGTCCAGATCGCCAGCCCCTTCTTGTGGGTGAGCTCGGGCAGGACGGCGTCGGGGATGTTGCCGATCCCCATCTGCAGCGTCGAGCCGTCCTGGATCCGCGCGGCGGCGAGACTCCCGATCGTCGCGAGGTCGGCGGCCCCGGCCGTCACCCGGCGACGCTCGGCATAGTGCGCGACCGGCAGGTCGACCTCGTAGACGATGTCGAAGTCCTCGACGTCGAATTCCGAGTCACCGAAGGTGTAGGGCATCTGGGCGTTGGCCTGCGCGATGATCGTCCCGCCGCGCGCCTTGCACGCCTCGATCGCCCCGACGACGACGTTGGTCTCGATGCCCAGGGAGATCCGCCCGCCGTGCGGGAGGGAGGTGTGCGCGATCACGGCGTCGGGCGGCAACGTGCGCCCGAAGAGCAGGGGCACCATCGACAGCCGGGCCGGCACATAGGACAGGTGCGGGCTCTTGCGCATCCCCGGGCCCACGAACGAGGTCTCGTGGGTGATGCCTTCGCGCATGGGCAGACCCGGGTGGGCCGCGAGCATGTTGAGGGTGAACTCGGGCAGGGTGGCGTCGACGATCCGCAGCAACTCGTAGGGGATGGCACCGTTGCCGCTCGCGACGATCCGCGGCGTGGGCGGCAGCGCCTCCAGGGCGGCCACGAGTTCGGCGTAGGTCGAGGACATGCCTCCATCTTTCACCGCCCCACCCCTGCCGCGCACCTTCGTCCCGCGGGTATGGTGCAGCGGTGCCGACGCTCACCCCGGGACTGCTCGCGGCCGACGCGATCATCGCGGACGCCGACATCGCCCGCACGTATGCCGTGGACGCCTCCGTGGGTGCGCAGCCACCCGTGGACTTCACCGTCGTGCGCGCCCGGGACGTCGACGACGTCGTGGCGGTCCTGCGGGAGGCGCAGGCGCACGGCATACCGGTGGTGCCCCAGGGGGCCCGCACGTCACTCACCGGAGCCGCGTGCGCGACCGAGGGCGCGATCGTCCTCAACGTCGAACAACTCGGCGGGATCGACGTCGACCCGGTCGAGGCGACCGCGCGGGTGGGCCCCGGGGTGGTCACCGCGACCCTCAAGTCCGTGGTGGCGGAGGCCGGCCTGTTCTATCCCCCGGACCCGGCGTCGGCCGACACCTGCACGGTCGGCGGCAACATCGCGACCAATGCGGGCGGGCTGTGCTGCGTGAAATACGGCGTGACCGCCGACTACGTCCGTGGCCTCGAGGTCGTGTTGCCCGGCGGAGAGCGGGTGCACACCGGTCGGCGGACGGCCAAGGGTGTGGCGGGGATGGACCTCACCGGCGTCGTCGTGGGATCGGAGGGGACGCTCGGGGTCGTCGTCTCGGCCTTGGTGCGGCTGGTGCCGGCCCCCGACCCGCCGCTCACGGCAGTGGCGACCTTCGCCTCGCTCGAGGACGCGGTCCGCGGGGTGCTCGCGGTGCGCGCCGACCGGCACCGACCCGCCCTCCTCGAGTTCCTCGACGAGGCCAGCCTCGTGGCGATCGCCGCCGTCGGGGATTACGGCTTCCCGGCCGGCTGCGCCGCGGCGCTGCTCGTCCAGTCCGACCGCCCGGGGCACGCCGCCGAGGACGTCCAGCGGTATGCCGCGGCGCTCACCGCCGCGGGTGCCACCGAGACGGCGGTGGCCGAAACCCGCTCCGAGGCGGAGTTGCTCATGCAGGGCCGCCGGATGCTCAACTTCGCTCTCGAGCGCAAGGGGGACCGGCTCATCGAGGATGCCTGCGTCCCGATCGCCCGGCTCGGGGACTTCGTCCGTGCTGGTCAGCAGATCGCCGACCGCACGGGGGTGGAGATCACCCTCTCCGGTCACGGTGGCGACGGGAATCTGCACCCGTCGCTGTTCTTCGACCGGGCCGACGAGGCGAGTTGGCATCGTGCCGAGGCGGCACTCGCCGAGCTCATGCGGGTCGTCCTCGACCTCGGCGGCACGATCACCGGCGAGCACGGGGTCGGCACCCTCAAGCGCGACTACCTGCGTTGGGAGCTCGGCGACGCCGAGATCGCCCGGCAGCTGGCCGTGAAGGCGGTCTTCGACCCCAGGGGGATCATGAACCCTGGCAAGGTCTTCTGAGCCCACGAGGCGGCGGGTCGACGGGCCAGCCTCCGGCGGGTGGCATCCCGCGAAGGCGCCCAGCCGACAAAGCCGACCTTCCGGCCAGCTTCGCGGAAAGGACTGCCAATATGTGTGAGGCCGTCCTAACCTTGACGTGGAAGGTCGGCCGGAGCGCCTGTGGGCGCATCGACTCGCGGGAGACGATCGGGGGCTGACCCGTTCCACGCGCCGGGGGCGCGGGGCGCACGACTCGGGGGTGCAGGACGCGAGTCGTCGAGGGTTCCGGTGCCGACGCCCCGAGCCCCTCACGTGCTCGGACCTGTGACAAGGAGTCGTCATGACCCGACGCTCGTCCACCTCAGCACATTCCCTCCCCCACCTCTCCCACCATTCCCCCACGGCGTCGGACCCGCGCTCCCGCCGATGGCGCGGGGTCCGGGGGCTGGTCGCCGCGTGCGTGCTGCCGGTGGCCCTGCTCATCGCACCCGTGGCGAGCGCCGGGTCGACCCCGCCCTTCACCATCGGACCCGACCTGGCCGCCGTCGTCCCTGGGTCGGACGCCCAGCTCAACCTCGAGGACCCCGAGGGCAACGTCAAGGAGCTCGGTCCCCTCAACTCGAACTCGACGAAGATCGGCGTCATCCAGAACGACGCGGTGCCCACCCTGGGTCTCACCAACCCCAACGCGCAGGTCGACCTGCGCCAGGCGTGGCTCGGCTCGCAGAAGGATGGCGACGGCGACGACTGGATCTACTTCGCGTGGGAACGCGACAGCAACTCCGGCAGCGGCTTCATCTCCTTCGAGTTCATGAGCGCAGCCGCACCGACGGTCTGCGCCTTCGGTCCCGGACAGGACACCGACGGGCTCATCGCCTCGTGCAATCCATGGGCCAACCGCAGCGCGGGTGACTTCCTCATCCTGTGGGACCAGCAGGGCAACAGCCTCGACCTCTACCTGCGGGTCTGGACCGGCACGGCGCCCAACCTCACCCTCAGTCCGCCGGTGCCCCTCGACGCGAGCGTCTCCGCCGCGGCATACAGCGCCGACCACTATCGCGGCGAGGCGGCGATCAACGTCACCGACGCCATCTACGGCGGGGTCCAGCGGTGTCTGGTCTTCGCCAACGTCATCCCGAGCACGGTCACCGGCAACTCCGACAGCGCGGACTACAAGGACACCATCCTCACCAGCGGGATCACCCTCGGCGGATGCGCGTCGAGCACCGTGACCACCCCGCAGACCGGAGACGGCGGCGCGATCGGCCTCGGCGGGATGTCCATCGGCACGGGCGTCGTCGCCGTGCGCGACCAGGCCGTCGTCGACGTCACCGGCGGCTCCGCGACTCCGTCGGGCTCGGTCGCGTTCGCGTTGTGCAAGGTGGATGCCCCCGGACTGTGCACGAGCGGCGGCACCGCGGTCGGCTCGACGACGCTCGCCGGCGCGAGTTACCCGGTCACGGTTGCCTCCCCGGTCGCCTACGTGACCTCGGTCGGGCGCTACTGCTGGCGGGCCACCTACACCGGTGACTCCAGCAACGGAGTCGCGGGCTCGTCGGACGCGCGTGCGAGCGAGTGCTTCACGGTCAGCCCGGTCACGCCGACGCTCACCACCGATGCAAGCGACAGCGTGCTGATCGGTGCAAGCGTCACCGACTCGGCGACCCTCGGCGGGCTCGCGACCGATCCGGCCTCGCCCGTCATCAACCTCACCGGTGCCTCCGGACCGGCGGCAGGCGGGACGATCCGCTTCCGGCTCTACGGACCCTCCGACGCCGCGTGTGGCCCGCTCGGCTACGACAGCGCCGCAACGAGCCCGAGCCAGAACGTGCCCGTGAGCGGCAACGGCAGCTACTCCTCCGCGGCCGTCACCCCGACGGCGGCAGGCAACCACCACTGGGTGGCGAGCTACAGCGGCAGTGTGAACAACCTCGGAGTCACCCACAACGCGAGCTGCACCGACGCGGCCGAGGACGTGGTGATCACGACCGTGCCGAGTTCGCTGAGCAGCGCGCAGACGTGGGTCCCGAGCGATTCGGTCACCGTCTCGGCGGAGGCCGGCGGCAACCTCGCCGGCACCGTGACCTTCACGCTCTTCGCCAACGGGACCTGCTCCTCCACAGGCATCTTCTCGAGCACCGCGCCCGTGTCGGGAGCCTCCCCGCAGACCGTCCTGTCGGGCAACGCGCCCGCGCAGACCGTGAGCGGGAGCTTCTCCTGGCAGGTGGCCTATGACAGCACCAACCCGGCCCAGCGTGACGTGGGCCCGAGCTGTCATGAGACCTCGGCGCTGACGATCGCCAACGGCGGGTCGGTCACCAGCCCGTGAGGCCGCGGCCACACGTCCGTCTCGGTTGAGCGCGAGGCCCTGCACACCGATGTGCAGGGCCTCGTCGCTGCCGTTCGCGATTCCTTCGCCGCTTCGGTATGGCGAGCTCGCAGGCGGCACGGGGCACGCGGCATACGGCACAATCACGGGTATGCCGGAGACCGACACCGACACCGGGTGGCTCAGTCGCGAGCAGTTGCGCGATGCCCGGGATCGCCTGCCGATCCTCTACGTCAACCTCGTGCCTGTGCGGGTGGACGAGCGCAGTCAGGTATCGAGCGTCGGGCTGCTGCTGCGGGCGACCGAGCAGGGCCAGATCCAACGCGAGCTCGTGTCCGGGCGCGTGCTCTACCACGAGCGGCTGCGCGACGCGGTCCTGCGGCACATCGAGCGCGACCTCGGCCCGATGGCCCTCCCCCAGGTGCCGCTCTCGCCCCAGCCGTTTGCGATCGCCGAGTACTTCCCCACCCCGGGAGTGACTCCCTTCCATGACCCGCGGCAGCACGCGGTCGCGCTCGGTTACGTCGTCGTCCTCATGGGCGACTGCACTCCGCAGGGCAATGCCCTGGACCTGGCCTGGCTCAGCCCGGCCGAGGCCCTCGAGCTGGCCGCCACGCCGGAGATGGGCGGCGGGCATGGCGTCCTCCTGCGGCAGGCCCTCGCGCACCTCGGTCACGCGGTCTGACCCCGGGAGCGCCGATGAGCCGTGCCCGGGAGGTCACCCCACCACCCGAGCCCCTGTCCCCGGCGATCGAGGCGCTGGCCACGCGGATCCGCGCCGTTCGATTCCCCCGGATCCGCTACCACCGGGGCTACGACCGCTCCGACGTCGACTTCCTCCTGCGCACGGTTGCGCATCGGCTCGAATCCGGCCGCGGGGGACCCGAGCTCACCCGTGAGGTCGCTCGCTCGGAGTTCCACGCGACGACGGTCCGATCCGGTTACGACGAACGCAGCGTCGACGACTACCTCGACGAGCTCACCGACTCTCTGCGTGAGCTCTTCGGCGAGCCGCCGCCCGAGGGCCCTGGCCTCGTGAGACGCCTGTTGCGCGCCCTGCGCCGGTCCCTCCCGTTCCGCATCCCCCGCCCCTCCCCCCTTCGTCGGAGTAACCGCTTCCCCCCTTCGTCGGAGTAAGCGCTTGAGTGTGCAGTTTTCGCGCAACTCAGGGCCTGAACCACGGGATATGTGACCACTCAAGCGCTTACTCCCTGGAGGGGGCTGGAAGGGCAGGAGGGGTGGGAGATCTCGCTGGGGTTGAGGACGAGTCGCACGAGGCAGGCGTCGCGGGACCAGGCGAGCAGCTCACCCATGAGCGCGGTCGCCACCCCGGCCCGACGGTATGCCGGGTCGACCCACACCTGTGCGACGTAGCCCCAGCGGGCGGTCGGCCGCCCCGGCGAGGGCATCCGTTCGACAACGACGAGCGCCGCCATCCCGATCGGCCGCTCCCCCGCCCAGGCCAGCCAGGTATGCCGCCGGTCGGCCATCCGTCGCCACCAGTCGGCCAGCCGGTCCTCGAAGTCCGGATCGATCACCGAGGCCTCCGAGGCCTCCGCGGCGACCTCGGCGTGCTCGGCCGACCAGCGGCGCCGGCAATCGGCGACGGCCGGCCAGTCGGCCGCGGTGGCCGGGCGCACGGCATACGCGCGTGCCCCGCCCTCCGCTCGCACCGAGGAGGTCACCGCTCAGCGCGGGGTAAGCGGCAACAGGGTGCGGCCGGTGGGGCCGACCTCGATAGCGGTGCCGAGCTGCGGGCACACGCCACAGTCGAAGCACGGTGACCACCGGCAGTCGTCGACCTGCTCCTCGGCGAGCGCAGCCTGCCAGTCCTCCCAGAGCCACTCCCGGTCCAGGCCCGAGTCGATGTGGTCCCACGGGAGCACCTCACTCTGCGACCGTTCGCGGGTGGTGAACCAGTCGACCGATACCGACGAGTCGGCGAAAACCTCTGTCGCACAACGCATCCAGCGCTCGTAGGAGAAATGCTCACTCCATCCGTCGAAGCGCCCACCGTCGCGCCACACGCGCTCGATGACCGCACCGACCCGCCGATCGCCTCGGGACAGCAGACCCTCGACGATGCCCGGCTGCCCGTCGTGGTAGCGGAAGCCGATCGAGCTGCCATAACGCCGATCGGCCCGGATCGCCTCGCGCAGCAACCGAAGCCGTGCGTCGGTCGCCTCCGCGCCCAGCTGCCCGGCCCACTGGAAGGGGGTATGCGGCTTGGGCACGAAGCCGCCGATCGAGACGGTGCACCGGATGTCCCGTCGCCCGCTCACCGCCCGCCCGGTCTCGATCACCCGAGCGGCGAGCGAAGCGATCTGCAGGACGTCGGAGTCGGTCTCGGTGGGCAACCCGCACATGAAGTAGAGCTTCACCTGACGCCAGCCCGCGGCATACGCGGCCGCAACCGTCGCGATGAGGTCGTCCTCGGTGACCGTCTTGTTGATGACCTTGCGGATCCGCTCGGAGCCGCCCTCGGGAGCGAAGGTGAGCCCTGAACGGCGCCCGTTGCGGGTGAGCTCATTGGCCAGATCGATGTTGAAGGCGTCAACCCGGGTCGAGGGCAGGGAGAGCCCGACCTGGGCGCCCTCGTAGCGGTCGGCCAGTCCCTTGGTGATCTCGCCGATCTCGCTGTGGTCGGCCGAGGACAGCGAGAGCAGCCCGACCTCCTCGAAACCGGTTGCCGCGAGGCCCGCCTCGACCATCTGCCCGATGCCGGTGATGCTGCGTTCGCGCACCGGGCGGGTGATCATCCCGGCCTGGCAGAAGCGGCAACCCCGCGTGCAGCCACGGAAGATCTCCACCGACATCCGCTCGTGCACGGTCTCGGCCAACGGCACGAGCGGACGCTTCGGATAGGGCCAGGCATGGAGATCGGTCACCGTGTGCTTGGCGACCCGCCACGGTATGCCGCTCGCGCCGGCCCGCGGCGCGACCCGCCGGATCCGTCCGTCGGGCAGGTAGTCGACCTCGTAGAGCCCCGGCACGTAGGCCACCCCGTCGCGGGCGATCCGCAGGAGCAGTTCGGCCCGTCCGCCGGGTCGGCCCTGTGCCTTCCACGCCCCGACGAGGTCGGTGAGCCGCAGCACCGCCTCCTCGCCGTCGCCGACGACGACCGCGTCGACGAAGTCGGCGATCGGCTCGGGGTTGAAGGAGGCATGACCGCCGACGACGACGACGGGGTCGCCGTCGCCCCGCTCGGCAGCGTGCAGCGGTATGCCGGCCAGGTCGAGCGCCGTGAGGAAGTTCGTGTAGCCGAGCTCGGTGGAGAAGGACACTCCGAACAGGTCGAACCCCCCCACCGCCCGGTGACCGTCGACGGTGAGCTGGGGCACGTCGGCCGAGCGCAGGAGCGCCTCGAGATCGGGCCACACGGCATACGTGCGCTCGGCGAGGGCGTCGGGACGCTCGTTGAGCACCTCGTAGAGGATCATCACGCCCTGGTTGGGCAGGCCGACCTCGTAGGCGTCCGGGTACATGAGCGCCCAGCGCACCGTGCGCTCGGCGCCATCGGGTCCGAACCCGCCGCAGTGCCAGTCCTTCACCGTCGAGTTGAGCTCGCCCCCGACGTATTGGACCGGCTTTTGCACCCGGGCCAGCAGCGGCTCCAGATCGGCGAAGCGGGAGGCTCCGGGCTCGCGGGACGGCATCGGAGGATTCTACCGACGGATACTGGGCGGGTGACCGTCGCCGACATCGCGCAGCGCGTGGAGGCAGCATTCGTCGCAGTCCCCCGGAGCGGCCACCTGCCCGAGTCCCAGCAGGGGTATGCCGCCCTCGACCGGGCCTTGCCGATCGGCCATGGCCAGACCAACTCGCAACCCACGACGGTCCGCCACATGCTCGTCGCCCTCGACCCTCAGCCAGGTCACCGGGTGCTCGACGTCGGGTCCGGGTCGGGCTGGACCACCGCGCTGGTGGCCCACCTCGTGGGACCGGACGGGTGGGTTCTCGGCCTCGAGCGGGTGCCCGAGCTGGTCGCCTTCGGACGGGCCTGCCTGGACAGACGGAGTATGCCGTGGGCCCGCATCGAGCGGGCCAGCACCGAGGTCCTCGGGGCACCCGAGCGGGCGCCGTTCGATCGGATCCTCGTGTCCGCGATGGCCCCGGAGATCCCTGCCGAGCTGATCGCGCAACTGGGGCCGGGCGGCATACTCGTCGTGCCCGCCGGCGGGCGGCTCTGGCGGGTCACCGCGGAAGGAGCGGCGAGCTCGCTGGGCCGCTACGTCTTCGTCCCGCTCATGCTGCCCGGCGGGTGAGCGGAACCTGTCAAGCCGGTTGAGACAGCGGGGTTCATGCGCTCTGTATGAGCGCTTCTCGTGAGGGCTGGTTGATCCAGGCCTGGGTGGGCAGTTTCGGTGGTCGGGGTCGGCGGTGGCCGAACCGGTGGGGGTGGGCCGC
>JAKPEG010000052.1 GCA_029552065.1 Actinomycetes bacterium | reverse complement strand
GCGGCCCACCCCCACCGGTTCGGCCACCGCCGACCCCGACCACCGAAACTGCCCACCCAGGCCTGGATCAACCAGCCCTCACGAGAAGCGCTCATACAGAGCGCATGAACCCCGCTGTCTCAACCGGCTTGACAGGTTCCGGTCCTCGGCGCGAGCTCAGGCTCCCAGCAGGCTCGGCAGTCGGCGGAAGGCCTCGGTGTGCGCCGCCCGGGCCTGGGCCGCGACGTAGCGGATGGTGAGGGCAGGCGCGGTTGCCGTGAGGTGTTCGGTCACGATGACGCCGCTGGGGTCCTGGGGGTCGACCTTGGCCCAGACAACGACGTCGAGGCGGGTGCCAGCCGTCGCACGGACCTGGATGACGAGCCGGTCCGCCGCGACCCGGGTCACCTGGGAGTCGAAGTGGATCCGATAGCCCAGCCGCCAGAAGTGCAGCCGTTCGGTGACTCGCCAACTGGTGCGTTGGCGCCCGCCGACCAATTCGCTGCCGGTCAGCTCGGCGGACTCGATAAGCGGCTGCAGCCCCACCGTGTTGCCCAGGTCGGCCTGCCAGTCGATCGCCGCGACGGGCGTGACGCCGGGGACGCGGGCGGAGAAGGACATCGTGCGGGTCGCCACCCGAGCACTCTAGAGGGAGCGTCCCGGGGCGAGTGATTCAGCGCACGCCCCGTGGACGGTACTGGATGGAGATGCGCGGTCCGACGGCCTTGGCCGTCTTGGGGATGGCATGCTCCCAGGTGCGCTGACAAGACCCGCCCATGACGGCAAGATCCCCGTGCCCCAACGGGATCCGGTATGCCGTGTGCCCGCCTCCGCGCGGACGCAGGCACAGCGGGCGAGCCGTGCCGAGGGAGAGGATCGCCACGAGCGTGTCGTGGGTGGACCCACGGCCGATGGTGTCACCGTGCCATGCCACGCTGTCGCGACCGTCGCGGTAGAGGCAGCAGCCGGCGCTCGTAAGGTCCTCGCCCAACTCGGGGCGATAGTGCGCCGAGAGCCGGTCTCGGGCCTCGACGAGCAGGGGTAACGGCAGCGGCTCGCCCGAGCCGTAGAACTTGGTGAGGCGGGGGACGTCGACGACGTTGTCCCACATCTGGCGCCGGTCGGCGTGCCAGGGAACCGCCGCACGCACGGTGTCGAAGGCCGCGTCGGCGCCGGTGAGCCACCCCGGGCGGACGTCGACCCAGGCACCGAAGGACAGCTCGATCCGCCGGACCGTCTCGCCGAGCTTCCCGAAGGTGGGGGCCTCGTCGAGGTCGAGCAGTGACCCTTGCGTCCCGGCGGCGACCGTCATGGGACAAGTGTACGACAGACCTTCGTACGCATGTCCGAGGCGCGCGCCGGATGTGGGCCGCCCGGCCGCCCCGTCGGGCGCCACCTAGTCGTGCGGGAAGACCCGTCGCGCGCCGGCACCGGTGCTCGCGAGCTCGTCGCTCGGGTTGTAGATCGCGCACTGGCGCATCGTCATGCAACCGCATCCCACGCACATCGACAGCCCGTCGCGCACCTGTTCGAGCTCGCGGATCCGTGCCTCGAGCAACGGACGCCAGCGGCGCGAGAGCACGACCCATTCCCGCTTGGTGGGAGCGTGCTCCGGGTCCGGCGCGATCGCGGCCAACGCGCGGCATACGTCGTCGAGACCCACGCCGACGCGTTGGGCCGCGTGGACGACCGCCAAGCGGCGCAATACCGAACGGGCGTAACGGCGTTGGTTGCCGCTCGTGCGCCGGCTGGTGATGAGGCCGAGCGACTCGTAGTAGCGCAGCGCCGAGTGCGCGAGGCCGCTGCGGTGGGCCACCTCGCCGATCGTCATGAGTTCGCGTCCATCCATCCTTGACCTCAAGTGAACTTGATGTTGTGGGGTTGCTCCCATGATGACACCACAGGGGAGTTACGACGAGGCGCTTCTGCGTCTGCACACGACCGGCCCGGAGTTCGAGGGATGGCTGTCCAACCACGGGCCGATGGCGGTCGAGGCGCTCGCACGGCGCGGGTCGTCCGCGGCCGTCCACGCGTGGACCGACGGCTACGTCGACCGGCTCGACGTCGCGCCGACCTCACGATTCCCGGTCGGGCCGGACGACTGGCACCACGACTTCGGCAACGCCGTCCTGCTCGGCGAATGGCGCGACTTCTTCCTCGCGCAGGTCGCCGAGCAAGGCTGGGCGGACACCGTGGCGACCTGGTGGCCGCGCCTGCTGCCCGGCATCGCCTCCGGCGCGACCCACGGGGTGATCCGGCTCGGGCACGCGATCCAGGCGGTCCGCACCGAGGCCACTCAACCCCGGCTCGACGAGATCGCGCACGCGCTCGGCTACTGGGCGGCCCGTTGGGAGCCGGTCGCCATCCCGAGGGCTGGCGGGGCCGGTGACGCGCGCACCCTCCTCGAGGCCATGCCGGCCGTCCCGGATCAGCGTTTCGGCATCCGCTATCGGCTGCCCCAGCTGGCGAGCACGCCGGGCTTCGGCGAGGCGGTGGAGTCGTTGCCCCGGCCCGCGACCGCAGCCGACGTGCCCGCTGCGCTCGCGGCGGTCGTCGACGCGACGGTCGCGGCATACCCGCGGATCGCGCACGGCCACCCGACCCTGCTCGTGCACGCCGCGACGGCGCCCAATGCCGTGCTCATGGCGCTGCCGAGCCTGCCCGAGACCCTCTGGCTGGACGGTCTCGACGCGGCCTGGACCGCGACGGCCGCGGTCGTCGCGGCATACCGGCCACGCGAGCTCGCCCCGGCCCCCTCGGGTGCCCTCGCGCAGGAGCCCGAGGAGGTGTGGAGCCGGGTGCTGGCGGACGGCGGCGAGCACATCGTGAAGTTCGCCGACACCGCCCTCGGTTCGTGGGAGCGCACCGGCGACCCGGCCGCGCTCGCGGCGATCGACACGGCGATCCGGTTGGGTGCCTGAGCGGGCGCACCGAGGGAGAATGTCCCGGTGCCGCTCTACCGAGACGAAGGCGTCGTCCTGCGCACCCATCAGTTGGGCGAGGCCGACCGCATCGTCACCGTGCTCACCCGCGGTCGGGGCAAGGTGCGCGCGGTCGCCAAGGGGGTCCGGCGCACGAAGAGCCGCTTCGGGGCCCGGCTCGAGCCGTTCATGGTCGTCGACCTCATGTGCTACGAGGGGCGTTCGCTCGACACGGTGACCCAGGCCGAGACCCTCGCACCGCACGGGGACGCGATCTGCCGGGACTACGCGGCATACACGGCGGCGACGGCCGTGGTCGAGACCTGCGACCGGCTCACCGAGGAGGGAGAGATCGCGACCCAGCAGTACCTCCTCGTCGCCGGGGCCATGGCCGCGCTCGCAGCCGGCGAGCACGACGCCACGCTCGTCCTCGACGCCTACCTGCTGCGGGCGCTCGCCGTCGCGGGCTGGGCGCCGAGCTTCCACGACTGCGCCAAGTGCGGCGCGCCGGGTCCACACCGGGCCTTCAACGTCGCCGCCGGTGGGGCGGTGTGTCTCGTATGCCGCCCGCCCGGCTCCGCGGCCCCCGCGCCGGAGACGTTGGGGCTGCTCACGGCGCTGCTCACCGGTGACTGGACGGTGGCCGATCGGTCCGCCGAGGCGAACCGGCGGGAGGGCAGCGGCTTGGTGGCCGCCTTCCTCCAGTGGCACCTCGAGCGTGGCGTCCGCAGCCTCCGCCACGTCGAGCGCGTCTGAGGCCTTCCGGGCCCGCCGCGCCCCCGCCTCCGCCGCGCCCATGCCCCCCTCTTCCGCGAGGGATGGGTTGTTGTCGTCAAACCCACTCGGTGACGACAACAACCCATCCCTCGCGGAGGACGTCAGCCGAGCAACTGGGCGAGGCGGGCGAGCAACAAGCCGCGCTGATAGGGCTGGAAGACGTCAGGAGCGGACATGTCGACAACGGTCCATCGACTGTCCTCGGCCTGCCGCCGGCGCACGATGTCGGCCTGCCAGCGTCGACGGTCGGTGCGATGGATGTCTCCTTGGTACTCGCCGATGACGCGCTGCGCGCGCCAGAGGAAATCGGCTCGCAGGATCCACCGACCGTCGTCGTCCAGGACGTCTGCGTTGAGCTCGGGCTCGGGCAAGCCCGCCGCACAGATGACGAGTCGGGCCAGGGTCTCCATGCGCGATTCGCTCCCGGGGCGGACCAGTGGCAACGCCGCACGGGCCGCCCTGGTCCCTCGTTCCCCGTGGTGCCCGCGAACAGTGGCGGCGAGATCCTCAAGGGTCACTCCGCGCCCGAGCAGCCAGTCCCCCAACACGACGAGTTCGTCCGGCGGAAGGCAGCGCGACAGGTCTCGCCAGGTGTCCAGGGGTCCGACGACGGGGAGCCCGCCCACCCGGACGAGCCCGCGCCGCTCGAGGCCTCGATGCGCGACCACGCCCGGCCGCACGGGTCGCGCCAGCCCACTCGGGCGCATGACATGGAGGGCATCGTCGGCCGTGGGAGGCCGCGGCAACGGCATACCGAGCAGGTGCCCGGCGGTGAGGTGCGAGAAGGCGAACGGGGACTCGAGGGCGATGGCCGTGGCATGAGCCGCGTCCGAGATCGACCTCGGCTGCGCGCTTGCGCGGACTCCACGCGTGGGCACGACGAGGCTGGTATGCCGCAGCCGCCCCGTCCCGACGCCCAGCTCCCGGGCGCGGGCGACCGTGAAGGGTCCCGCTGCGAGCGCGGCGGGGAGCGCGATCGGCGGCCGGGACATCGCCCTATGGTGACCGCTCGCGGCGACGGGCGTCCTTCGTCATCCACAGGGGCCCCCGCACGCCCCGGCCCCTTTCGCGAGGGATGGGTTGTTGTCGTCAAAGGGGCCCGTTAACGACAACAACCCATCCCTCGCGGGAGGAATGGGGTGCCGTATGGCGCCGTGGGGCGCCGTGGGGCGCCGTGGGGCGACGGAGGTGATGGATCGACGGGGGTGCCGAGGGGTGGCGGGCGGGGCACGGGCGGGGCACCGGCGGGGAAGGTGGCGAGCACGCCCTAGGGTGGGGGTGTGACGGCATACGCGCGGCCGTTCGCGCACCCGAGTGGCGCGCGACCACCGGCCATCCCGCCGCAACTCGTGCCCCGCCACGTCGCGATCGTGATGGACGGCAACGGGCGGTGGGCCAACCAGCGGGGGCTGCCGCGCACGAAGGGCCACGAGGCCGGCGAGGCGGCGCTGCTCGACGTCGTCGCCGGCGCGGTCGAGCTGGGGATCACCCACCTGTCGGCCTATGCCTTCTCCACCGAGAACTGGCGCCGCTCGCCCGACGAGGTCCGCTTCCTCATGGGCTTCAACCGCGAGGTCATCCGCCGCCGCCGCGACCAGCTCAGCGAGTGGGGCGTGCGGATGCGTTGGGTCGGGCGCCGGCCACGCCTGTGGCGCAGCGTGATCCACGAGCTCGAGGTCGCCCAGGAGCTGACCCGGCACAACACCGGGCTCACGCTCTACTTCTGCGTGAACTACGGCGGCCGGGCCGAGATCGCCGACGCCGTCCGGCGGATCGCGAACGAGGTCGCGGCCGGCCGGCTCACACCCTCGGGGATCGACGAGCGCACCATCGCGCGGCATCTCGACGAGCCGACGATGCCCGACGTCGACCTCTTCGTCCGCTCGTCGGGGGAGCAGCGGACGTCTAATTTCCTTCTCTGGCAATCGGCCTACGCCGAGATGGTCTTCCTCGACACGCTCTGGCCCGACTTCGACCGGCGTCACCTCTGGGCCGCCGTCGAGCAGTATGCCGCGCGCGACCGCCGCTACGGCGGGGCCGTCGACCGCCCGGACGCCACCGGCTGAACCGGTCGAACCGACCGGGGCCACGCACGTGGCCGGCCCGTCGCCGGAACCGTCCGGCCGCTCAGCAGTCGGCGCAGGTCCCGACGAGCTCGACCGTATGCCGCGTGTCCCGGAAGCTGTGCTGGGCGCTGACCCGGTCGGCCCAGCTCTCCACGGCCGGCCCGTCCAACTCGACTGTCCGCCCGCAGGTCCGGCAGACGAGGTGGTGGTGGTGCCCCTGCGAACAGCGCCGGTATGCCGTCTCGCCCTCCTCCGTGCGCCGCACGTCGAGCTCGCCGTCGGCGGCGAGCGCGGCGAGCGCGCGGTAGACGGTGGCCAGACCGATACCGGACCCACCGGCCCGCAACCGGCCGTGCACCTCCTGTGCGGTGACGAAGACGTCCGAGCCGGCGAGCTCGTGCAGGACGGCCTCGTGCTGAGCGGTCCGGCGACGGGTGCCCGGCACCCGGACACCGGATGCCGACGCGCCCGAGCTTCCGCTCATCGGTGCACCCGCTGCCCGGTCGCGTGCTCGTCGTAATGCCCACCGTGCACGGCATGCCGGTGGCCGTCGTGGAGATAGTCGACGTGGCCCTCATGTGCCACCGCGTCGTGGCCGCACCCGGGACCGTGCTCGTGCGGATGGCCCTCGGCCTGCACATGCGCTCGCCGTCGCACCCGCCCGACGACCGCGGACCAGGCCGCCGCGAGGATGAAGGCCCCGATCGCGAGCAGGACGATCGTGCCCCCCGAGGGGGTGTCCGCGGCATACGAGAGGAGCACCCCGCCGACCGAGGAGACCAGGCCGATGACCACGGCCCAGGCGACCCCGGTCCGGAAGCTGCGGCCCAGCAACTGGGCGGCGGCATTGGGCACGATCATGAGCGCGCTGATGAGCAGGAGCCCGACGATCCGCATCGAGACGACGACCGTGACGGCGGTGAGGACGGCGAGCGCGAGGTTGAGCGCGGTGACCGGCAGCCCGGCGGCGCGAGCCCACTCCTCATCGTTCGCGACGGCGAACAGGCGTCGCCGCAGCACCGAGACGGTGAGGAGGATGACGAGGGTGAGCGCCGCGAAGACCCACAAGTCGGCCGTGCGCACCGTCGTGATCGCACCGAAGAGGTATGCCGTGAGGGTCGCCGGAGTGCCGCTCGGGGACTTGGCGATGACGACGACGCTCGCCGCGATGCCACCGTAGAAGATGAGGGCGAGCGCGACGTCCCCGCCGGCCCGGCCTGAGCTGCGGATGACCTCGACGACGACGGCGGCGACCACGGCGCAGACCAGGGCCGTCCAGACCGGCGAGACGCCGGTGAGCAGTCCCACCGCGACGCCCGCGAGCGCCACGTGTCCCATCCCGTCGCCGATGAGCGCGAGCCGGCGTTGGACGAGGAAGACGCCGACGAGCGGTGCGGCTGCCCCCACGAGGAGGGCCGCCACGAGTGCCCGTTGCATGAAGTCGAGGGCGAGCAGCTCACCCATCGCGCCACCTCCGGTGTTCGACGACTGCGAGCCCGACGATCTCCACGGAAGGGGGGGTCAGCTCGAGGTCATGGTGGTGGGAATCGTGGTCGTGCAGGACATCGGGGCCGATCCGCGCGAATTCGGCTGCCGTGCCGTCGAATTCGACGCATCCGTCGTCGATGACGACGACTCTCGTGACGAGGTCTGCGAAGATCTCGAGTTCGTGCGTGACGACGACCATCGTCACACCGGTGGCCGCCAGCCGGGTGAGGACCTCGGCGAGCACGTGCTGGTTCGCAGCGTCGACCCCTGCCGTCGGTTCGTCCATGACGAGCACGTCGGGCTCGCCGGCGAGTGCCCGGGCGATGAGGACCCGTCGTTGCTGGCCGCCCGAGAGGGCGGTGACGTCGACGTCGGCCCGGTCGGCCAGACCGACGAGGTCGAGCGCGTGGGCGATGGCCACCCGGTCGGCCCGGCTCTGGCGGGCCCACCAGGGCGTGCGGGGGAGTCGTCCGCTCGCGACGACCTCGGTCACCGTCGCCCGGACGGTCGAGGCGAGGGTATGCCGTTGGGGCACATAGCCGATCCGCGCGCGATCGCGGAAGTCCGCCCACGGCATACCGAAGACCTCGACCGAGCCGGCGAACCGATGGGTGAGGCCGAGGATCCCCTTGACGAGGGTGGACTTGCCCGAGCCGTTGGCCCCGAGGACGGCGAGCACGTCGCCGCGGTGCACGTCGAGGGTGACCCCGCGGACGGTGGGGGAGTCGTCATAGCCGAAGGCGGCGTCGGTGAGCCGCACGACGGGTGGGTCGGCGTTCACGAGCACTCCTGTCCGGTGCGTAGGACGGCGAGGTCGGCCCGCATGACCTCGAGGTAGTCGGTGCCGGCCGAGGCGGTGGTGATCCCCTCGATGGGGTCGAGGGTGGCCAGGAGCGCCCCCGTGGTCTCGGCGATCGTGCGAGCGAAGGCGGGGTCGGCGAGCGTTTCGGCATAGACGGTCCGCACCCCGGCGGCACGGACGGTCGCGGCGACCTCGGCCAGCTGGCGGGCCGAGGGCTCCTGCTCAGGGGACAGCCCCGCGATCGGCACCTGGGTGAGGTCATAGCGCTCGGCGAGGTGACCGAAGGCCGCGTGGCCGACGACGACCGTGCGCGACCGGCACTGCGCGAGCCCCGCGGTGAACTGGCCGTCGAGGGCGGTGAGTTCGTCGAGGATCCTCGCGGCGTTCGCGCGGTAGTCGGCCGCCCCCCGGGGATCGACGGAAGCGAGACGCTCCCCCAGGGCGGTCCCGACCTGCGCATAGGCGAGCGGGTCGAGCCAGAAGTGCGGGTCGTCGGCGTGCCCGTCCCCGCCCTCGTCGTGAGCCTCGTCGTGGGTGTGCGCGTCGGGCTCGGTGCTCGGGTCCCCGGTCGGATCGTCGACTGCGTCCCCGGCGGTCGGTTCGAGGCCCGCGTCGGCGCGCACGTCGTATGCCGTGCCGCTCGCCCTCGCCTCGACCGCGGAGTCGACGGCCGGCTGGAAGCCGGAGAGATAGACGACGAGGTGGGCGTAGGAGAGGCTGCCCAGGCTCCGGGCGCTCAGTTCGGCGTCGTGCGGCTCGGCCCCGGGCTTGGTGAGTCCGCTCACCTCGACCCGGTCCCCGCCGACTCGCCGGGCGAGGAATTCCAACGGGTAGAACGCCGCGACGACCCGGACCGGGGTGTCTCCGGTGAGCGGGGGAGGGACGGCGGCGGGCAGCCCGCACCCGGCGAGGCCGAGGGTCAGGGTGAGGGGCAGGCCGATCGCCAGGCTGAGGAACAGGGCGCGGGTGCGGCCACGGCGGGAGCGGGAGGCGCGTCGCGGCGGCATACCCCGAGTGTTTCAAGAATGAGAATCATTGTCAAGTATCGCAATGACAGGCGCGCGACCACGCCCGACCTGAGCTCGGTGCCGGCAGGTGGAGTGCAGCCCGGCTCAGCGGGGGAAGGCCTGGATGATCGCGACGGCGACGACGAGGGCGAGGACCGCCGTCCGCATGAGCTTCTCGGGCGGGGTGAGGCGTGGCCAGGTGAGGAAGGCGAGCCAGCAGAGGAAGACGGCCACGAGGAGGGTGAAGACGAAACCCACCCGGGGGACGAAGACGCCGGCCGTCATCGTCCCGAGGACGACGAGGAAGGCCAGCCAGCGCGGCATCCGGTTGAGCCACGTGACGAACGGGACGGAGGCGTGCTCGACGCGCGATCGCAGGGGCAGGCTCACGGCCGTCGAGTCTAGGGCAGGGCAGGCCCGCGGTCCGACTCGCCGGTCGGGCATGCGTCGGCAGGCCGATAGCCTTGCCCGCATGGCAGCCCGCACCTCCGTCGTCGACACCGTCGTCAGCCTCTGCAAGCGCAGGGGCTTCGTCTTCCCGTGTGGGGAGATCTACGGCGGCACCCGGTCGGCGTGGGACTACGGACCGTTGGGCGTCGAGCTCAAGGAGAACATCAAGCGCCAGTGGTGGAAGGCCATGGTGCACGGTCGCGAGGACGTCGTCGGCCTCGACTCCTCGATCATCCTCCCGCGCCAGGTGTGGGTCGCCTCCGGGCACGTCGGCACCTTTTCCGACCCGCTCGTCGAGTGCCTCTCCTGCCACAAGCGCGAGCGGGCCGACCACCTCCAGGAGGCGTATGCCGCGAAGGCCGCCAAGGCGGGCAAGGAGGTCGACCCCGACTCGGTGTCGCTGAGCGAGATCGCCTGCCCACACTGTGGGACCCGTGGCCAGTGGACCGAGCCGCGCGACTTCAACATGATGCTCAAGACCTATCTCGGGGTCGTCGAGGACGAGTCGGGACTGCACTACCTGCGCCCGGAGACCGCGCAGGGCATCTTCATCAACTTCAAGAACGTCGAGGGCGCGGCCCGGCGCAAGCCGCCCTTCGGCATCGCCCAAGTCGGCAAGAGCTTCCGCAACGAGATCACGCCGGGCAACTTCATCTTCCGCACCCGCGAGTTCGAGCAGATGGAGATGGAGTTCTTCGTCAAGCCCGGCGAGGACGAGACCTGGCATCAGTACTGGATCGACGAGCGCACCCGCTGGTACGTCGACCTGGGGATCCGGTCGGAGAACCTGCGTCACTACGAGCACCCCAAGGAAAAGCTCTCCCACTACTCCAAGCGGACCGTCGACATCGAATACCGCTTCGACTTCCCCGGCTCGGAGTGGGGGGAGCTCGAGGGGATCGCCAACCGCACCGATTTCGACCTCACCGCCCACAGCGAGCACTCCGGTCAGGACCTCTCCTACTTCGACCAGGCCTCCGGTGAGCGATACATGCCCTATGTCATCGAGCCGGCGGCCGGGCTATCCCGCTCGCTCATGACCTTCCTCGTCGACGCCTACCACGAGGACGAGGCCCCCAACACCAAGGGCGGGGTCGACAAGCGGGTCGTCCTGCGGCTCGACCCGCGCCTGGCGCCCGTGAAGGCCGCGGTGCTCCCCTTGTCGCGCAACGAGGACCTCTCGCCCAAGGCCCGCGACCTCGCGGCGGCCCTGCGGCGCAACTGGAACGTCGACTTCGACGACGCCCAGGCCATCGGTCGTCGCTACCGCCGCCAGGACGAGATCGGCACGCCCTTCTGCATCACCGTCGACTTCGACACCCTCGACGACCAGGCGGTCACCATCCGCGAGCGCGATTCGATGGCTCAGCAGCGGGTCGCGCTCGACCAGGTCGAGGGGTGGCTGGCTTCGCGCCTCGTCGGCTGCTGAGCCCCGAGTCCGGGGGTCCGCGCGCTCCTCGCGCATGCCGCCGACGCTGGGTCGAGTGGCCCGAGGAACTGCGCAGGTGGGCAGCCGCCCAGGCTCGGGACGGGCTCGGAGGCCGAGGAACTGCGCAGGTGGGGAGTTGCCCGGGGTCGGGACGGAGTCTGCCCGGCGCTGGGGAGTCCGGCGGCGAGGCACCGGCGGCATACCAGGCTTATCTCCGACGCGCCGGCCCGGCCCCAACCTTTCGCTGGGTGTGCGACGTTTAGGTGATGACGCGGTTCCAGCGGCGGGAGGAGGGTGGTGGACACCAGGCTCGCTCCCCGCGACGACTTCGCCGACTTCACCGACTTCGTCCGCTCCCGGCAGCGGGCCTGGCTGCGCACGGCATACCTGTTGTGCGGCAATGCGACCGAGGCCGAGGACCTGCTGCAGGTCGCCCTGGTCAAGCTGGCCCGCCACTGGCAGCGCGTGCGACGCGACCAACCGGATGCCTATCTGCGGCGCATCCTCTACCGCGACAGCATCTCCGCCTGGCGCGCCCGCAGCCGCGAGCGGCGCAGCCTCGCCCGACTCGCCGCCCAACCCGTGCCGACGCATGACGAGATGGCCGAGGTCGGCCACCGGCTCGACGTCGAGCGGGCGCTGGCCGCCCTCACCCCCAAACAGCGTGCGTTGGTCGTGCTGCGTTTCATCGAGGACCGGACGGAACGCGAGGCGGCCGAGTTGCTCGGAGTCACCGTCGGCACGGTCAAGAGCCAGACCCACGTCGCCCTGGAGAAGTTGCGAGCCGCGTTGCCCGGGGTCGACGTACCGGTCGTTTCGGGAGGAGAGCGATGAGCCCCGAGTTGCGCGCCGAGCTCGAGCGGGCCGCCGACAGCGCACCCCTGACCGGCCGGGACCTCGCCCCCGCCGCCTGGACTGCCGCGCGCTCCGCGGCACGTCGCCATCGTCTGGTGGCCGCGGCGAGTGTCGTCGTGCTGGCCGGCACCGGCTGGGCGGTCTCGACCCGCCTCGATCAGCCACCCGCCACCCGGCCTGCGGTCACGCCGACCCAGACAGCCATCGACGTCCTGCCCGACAGCATCAAGGGCGGCTTCCAGATCGAGTATGCCGTGCCGCCCGCCCAGCAGGCCGCGCTCGCGCCACTGCCGGCAGACCTCAACCCGGAGCTGCCGGCCCGGATCGGCTTCGACGCGAGCGCCTCGATCCGACGGATCAGCGGTGTCGGCCCGGTGAACACCACGGCAGTGGCGGTGCTGCTGCGTCGGGTCAGCGGCGGCTATCACCCGGTGGTGTTGTTGTCCAGGGGGCCCGGGCAGCCGCTCGACGATGCGGCGCGCTATCTCGAGCTCGACTCGGTGCTGTTGCGGCCGTTCGGCGTGGACACTCCTGATCCCTATGTCGCGCTGGGGCCGCGGGTCATCGCCCCGGACGGGCACCGGCTGGCCTTCGTCCAGCCCGGCGAGGTCGTCGGCATCGACCTGCGGGTCGGCACCGTCGTGCGCACTCCGCTGCCGGTGTCGGATGCGGCCGCGGGTGGCTGGACCAGTGGTGGCCGGTGGTTCCTCGCGTGGTCGGCCAGCGGCCAGTGGCGGCTCGACCCGCTGGCCCAGGTGGTTCAGCCGGTCGCGGAGACGGTCTACGACGGGGCCGGCCGGATTCATCCGGTGTCCTCCGGGTCCGGCGCCAACCTCGTCACCTTCGGGGCGGACGGCGCGGCCCTCGACCAACGCGAGCTCCCGCCGTGGCTCGGCGACACGTCGGGGGACACGGTGACCAGCGGCGCGGGGTGGTCGGCCACCGGCACCTTCCTCTCCGCCGACGCCCAGGCCGAGCTCTCTGGCGCCTGGCAGGGCCTGGTCGCCGCTCCTGTGTCAGGTATGCCGCGACTGCTGGTCGCCGCCGCGGACGGCCCGGTGAAGGGCTGCTGCACCGCACTCGGCTGGGCCGCGCCCACGGTCGTGCTCTATTCCTCGGCGGTGGCGGGTCCGAGCAGTCCTACCGGCCCGGTGACGAGGCGCTTGCTCGCTTGGGAGGTCACCTCGGGTCGGCAATGGTTCGTCGCTGACCTCCCGTCGGGGATGCTCCCCAACGGCGATGCCGACGAGCGGGTGGGAGCCGCGCTGCCCCTGGTCAGCCTGGCCCAGCGCCCCTGACATTCGTCACGGGCAGGACGTGACGGACCGACGGGGGGCGGTATGCCGCCCGGCGACACGCTGGGGGCATGACAAAGAACACCCACGCCGCGCCAGCTATCGAGCTGCTTGAGGCACGCAAGTCCTTCGGGACGGTCCAGGCCGTGCGCGGAGTCGACCTCACCGTCGCGCGCGGCGAGATCGTCGCCCTGCTCGGCCCCAACGGTGCCGGCAAGACGACGAGCATCGACATGATCCTCGGCCTCGGCGTGCGGACGCCGGCGAGGTCAAGGTCTTCGGGATGGACCCGCACCGCGCTATCGCCCACGGGCTCAATTCCGCGGTCATGCAGACCGGCGGCTTCCTGCGCGACCTCACCGTGCGGGAAGGCGTCGAATATGTCGCCGCCCTCTTCCCGACGGCCCGGCCGGTCGACGAGGTGGTTTCGTCCTGCGCGTGAGCGCCCCCTCGACGGAAGGTCGGTCGTGATCCGGATCCTGTTGGCCGACGACCAGGCCGTGGTCCGGGGGGGCGATGGCACCCTGCTCTCCCTGGAGCCCGGATCTCGAGGTCGTCGCCGAGGTGGGCCGCGGGGACGAGGTCGTCGCGGCGGCCGAGCAGACGCACCCCGACCTGGCGCTGCGCTGGCCGACGACGGCCTGGTCATCGGCGAATCCCCTTTGACCGAAAGGGAATCCGACGTGCTGCGGGCGGCGCGCACCGGCGCGTCGGTTGCCGAGAGCGCGGCCGAGCTGTTCCAATTGGAGGGCAGGGTGCGCAACCACTTGTCCGCCGCGATCGGCAAGACCGAGGCACGCAACCGCGCCGATGCGGTCCGCGTCGCCGAGGCCAACGGCTGGCTCTGAGCGTCGGATGCCCGCCTAGGGTGGGAGCTGTGCGCACTCGTCTCGTCCTCGTCCACGGCTCCCGGGTGAGCGGGGTCCAGTGGGCGGCCCATCGGCATTGGCTGGAGCCGGAATTCGAGGTGTGCACGCCGGACCTGCCGGGTCACGGCAGCCGGGCCGCCGAGCCGTTCACCATGGACTCCGCGGCTGCCGCGATCGCCGTCGACGTCGACGCGGCGGCGCCCGGGCAGCCGGTCGTGCTCGTCGGGCATTCGCTCGGCGGCTTCGCGGCGATGGAGTATGCCGCCCGCCATTCCCATGCGCTGACCGGTCTGGTGACGATCGGGGCGGCGACGATCCCACGCGGTCCCGGGGCGGCGGCATACCGGCTGCTCGGGCTGGCGACCGACCGGGCGAGCCGCGCCCGAGTCACCCGGCTCAACGACGCGTTGCTCTCGCGGATGGCGCCGCCGGAGGTCTTCGACCCGATCCACGCCGAGGGCTACTGGTTCGACGGGGTGCGGCCCTCGTGGGCGGCCGTGATGGCCGGCGGGCGGCCCGAGCTGCTGCGCGAGGTGAGCTGCCCGGTCCTCGTCGTCCGCGGCCAGTGGGACCAGCTCGGCCTCGACGGCCCACGGTATGCCGCCGCCGCGCCACACGGGCGGCTGCACACGGTGCGCGGCGCCAGCCACCTGCTGCCGCTCACCCGTCCTTGGCAGACCAGCGCGCTCATCGCCGCCTTCGCCCGCGAGGTGACCGCCAAGTCCGCGATTATCGGGTGACCCGAGAAAGTGGCGCTCGACCCGAGGAGTTTCCTCGGGTCGAGCGCACGGTTATCGGGTCACCCGATAACCGCCGACCCCTGGGAGATCGCCCCTGGCCGCGGCCGGCGAGCACGAGCGTCTCGGTGTCCGCGTGCAGGTCACCGAGGCGGTTCACGAGCTGGTCAATCCCAAAGGGGCCTTCCCGGTCTGGCCAGGGGGGCCTTGCAGAGTCGGGCACACTGTGGGCCGGTCGAATCGCGGCGATCCTCGCTGCATGCGATATCGCCGTCGAGGCAGCTACCGAGAGTTGGCAGTGGCAGCCACCGTATGCCGCTCTGCCCGCCTCAGCTGGCGCCCCGCCGGCTCCGGGCATTATCGGGTGACCCGAGAAGATGGCGCTGGACCCGAGAAGTTTCGTCGGGTCGAGCGCACTCTTATCGGGTCACCCGATAACCGCCGAGCGGGCGGGCGACCGCGAGGTCGACTCGGGCTCGGCCCAGGGGCGACCCCGAGGTCGACTCAGGCTCGGCTCACGGGCGACCCCGAGGTCGGATCGGGGTCGGCTCGGGGATGACTGGGGGAGATGCCCCGTATCGGCCTGGGGGCGGTCAACGGGATGGTCGAGGCATGACCATCGAGACCACATCCCGCGCCGTCGAATCCGGCCCTGACACCGCCACGGTCACCTCCGTTGCCCTCCCGTCCGACCGGCCACGCTCGGCCCTCACCGCCTGGTGCGTCGACCACCGCTGGTGGGTGGTGCTCATCTCCACCCTCGTCTTCGCCGGTGCCGTCGCCCTCATGGCCGGTGGCATCCGCACCACCCCGCAGGACCAGCAACTCGTCGGCGACTCGGCCCAGGCCGAGGCGGTCCTCGCCGGCACCGACCTCACCGCCAAGCCGATGGAGAGCGTCATCGCCACGGCCCGGGCCGGCAGCTGGACCGCCGAGCAGGCCCTCGCGGTCGGGACTCAGCTGGCCGCGGCATACCGTGGCGTGGAGGGTGTCGCTCGCGTCGGTGACCCCTTCCCGGGAGCCGACGGCCGAAGCGTCGTCGTGCCCTTCGAGCTGGCGGCGCGAGCGAGCGAAGCCGACGAGAGCCTGCCCAAGGCCGCCGCGGTCGTCGGTCCGTCTCTCGCAGTCACCGAGCGGCTGCGCGGCGAGCATCCCGAATGGCAGCTCGGCCAGGTCGGCAGCGGCTCGGTGGCCAAGGCCTTCGACGACACCCTCGGGCGCGACTTCCAGCGCGCCGAGCTGGTCAGCCTGCCGATCACCCTGCTCGTCCTGCTCGTCGCCTTCGGGGCGGTGCTCGCGGCCGGTGTGCCACTGCTGCTCGGCATCGGCAGCGTCGCGGTTGCCCTCGGGCTCACCGCCGCCATCTCCCGCGGGTGGGTGAGCGTCGACCCCAACACCCAGAGCCTCGTGCTGCTCATCGGCCTGGCCGTCGGCGTCGACTACGCCCTGTTCGTCCTGCGGCGCACCCGTGAGGAGCGGGCCGCAGGTGCCTCGGTGCAGGACGCCATCGTCGCGGCCGGCGCCACCGCCGGCCGGGCCGTGCTCGTCTCCGGGCTCACTGTGATGGTCGCCATGGCCGGCATGCTCGTCGCGGGTGGCCTGTTCACCTCGCTCGCGGTCGGTACGCTCCTGGTCGTCGGGGTGGCCGTGCTCGCGTCGGCGACCGTGCTGCCGGCCGTGCTGGGCATCCTCGGCGACCGGATCGACTCGCTGCGGCTGCCCTTCGCCCGGCGGCGGGCGGCGCGGGCGGCCGGGTCCGCCGTCACCGAGTCGGTCTGGGGCCGGCTGGCCGGTCGGGTCGTCGCCCGCCCGGTCGCGTGGGCCGCGGTGGCCACTGCCCTGCTGGCCGGCCTGGCCGTTCCCGCCCTCGGGATGCGCACCTCGCTGTCCGGGATCGAGGGGCTGCCCGCCGAGCTGCCGATCGTCACGGCATACCGTCAGCTCGAGGCCGCCGCCCCCACCGAAGGCGTCTCCCTGCTCGTCGTGGTGAAGGCGCCGGTGGAGCGGGCCGCCGACGTGCGCGCCGCGCTCGCCGCGGTCGGCCCGACCGCGGCAGCTCTCGAGCACGTCTCCGGGGTGGCCCCGCAGGCACGCACGTCGAGCGACGGCACGGTGTCGGTGCTCGCCGTCGGCGTCGGACTCGACTCCTCCGACCGTGCCCTGCCCGGTGTCGTCGACCGATTGCGCGCCGACGTCGTCCCGCAGGTGACCCGGGCGCTCGGCCAATCCGGCGACGTGCAGGTGCACGTCGGCGGGTATGCCGCGGCCACCGACCTCGCGCGGTGGATGGACAGTCGCCTGCCGTGGGTGGTCGGTTTCGTCCTCGTGCTCACCCTGCTCGTCATGCTCGTGTCCTTTGGCTCGCCCGCACTTGCGGTGGCGACGGTGGGGCTCAACCTGTTGTCGGTCGGGGCCGCTTACGGGGTGACGACGGCGGTCTTCCAGGGGACCTGGGCGGAGCGGCTGCTCGGCTTCACCTCGATCGGCTCGATCGCCTCGTGGCTGCCGCTGCTCATGTTCGTCGTGCTGTTCGGGCTGTCGATGGACTACCACGTCTTCGTCACGAGCCGGGTCCGCGAGGCTCGCGACGCCGGTCTCGACCCCCGTGCTGCGGTTCGGCTCGGCGTGGCCCGGTCGGCTGGGGTCGTCACGAGCGCGGCCGCGGTCATGGTCGCGGTCTTCGCGATCTTCGGGACGCTGTCGGTGCTCGAGATGAAGCAGCTCGGTGTGGGCCTAGCCGTCGCGGTCTTGCTCGACGCCACGGTCGTCCGCGGGGTGTTGCTGCCGGCGACGCTCGCCCTGCTCGGCGAGCACGCCCACCGCGGCCCGTCCTGGCTGCCGCGCATCCACCACTGAAGATGTGGCACCGGTCGGCGCGAAACCCACCCATGCGGTGGGTTTCGCGCTGTCACAACGGATTCGGTATGCCGTCCGGCGCGCTGCCGCACGAGTCGCCCGCTGCCGGCCCCTCCGTCAGCGGACCCGCTGTGAGCGGACCCACTGCCAGCGGACCCCCGTCCGTTGAAACGCCGGTGGTCAGGCGGCCGGATGTGTGTCGGGAAACCAGGGATCACACTCCGGCGGCGCGTCGATCAGGGCACGCCAATCTGGCGGAGGGTCTGCCGGAGGAGGGGCCAGCCCTTGATCTCCAACCTCGTGCGGTCGTGTCTCCTGTGGCCGGGAGTGGAGTGTCGACGCGGCCGCGGGGTGTCGGTCGCGGTGAGGCATGTCAGCTGGCCCCCAGCCTGGCGGACTGCTGCCACGAGCGCCGAGGTAGCTGCCGACGTCGGTCTCCCAGCTGACGGTGCCGGCCGACGGGTCGATGCGGGCGGTGAGCCGATCTCGATGCACGATCGTGTGATGTCGCCCGCACAGCAGGGCGAGGTTGCCCGGGTCCGTGGCGCCGCCATCGATCCAGTGCTGGACATGGTGGGCATCGCACCCATGCGGAGGCGTCCCGCAACCCGGGAACGTGCAGCCGCGGTCGCGCCACCACAGCGCGGTGAGCTGGGCCGGCGTGGCGAGCCGCGTGCTGCGCCCGAGGTCGAGCAACTCGCCGCGGCTGCCGAGCACGGCGGGGATCACGGCGTCGCGGGCCAGCCGGCGGACCTGCTCGGGAGCCAGCAGAGTGCCGGTCGCGGTCGAGCCGAGGATGACGCCGGCACCCGAGCGCGCGGCCAGGTCGTCATGGCTCATCGTCAGCAGCAGGGTCGCCTTCACCCCGGGGGGCGGCCGGTCGGCCGCGGCGGTGGCCCGGCGGCATACCTCCACGAGCGCTTGCCCACGGCGGGTCTGCGGACTGCGCAGGTCGCGCTCGCCGTCGGGCCCAGGCACCGGCGCACTGAGCGGACCGATGGCCGCCTCGAGGACCGCAGCACCCTCCGGGTCGAGGGTGAGCCGGTAGCTGCGGGAGCCGAATTCGTCGGTCGAGGCGCTGGAGGGGGACACGAGACGGGCCGCCGCGTCGGCGTCCGCCTGGAACTCGCCCTCCGCACCGTATGCCGCGAGCAGGGCGGGGCGCAGGGCTCACACTCCGCGGGCACCATCCGCCCGGCCGAGTTCGAGCAGGCCCTCGAGCACCGTGGGCGCCGCTCCATCGCGCCAGCGCGGCCGCAGCCGCCCGAACTCGCCGAACACGGCGAGCCCGACCGAGACTCCGATCCGACCGGAGGTGACCGCGGCAAGCACCGGCAGGCAATCGCGTCGGGTGCCCTCGCGCAACAACCGGGCCACCCCTGCCGCGCCGGTGCCGGCGGACGCCGACGGTGCGTGGGCGGCGATCCAGGTGGCCGTCGACCCGGCCTGCGAAGCGGTGATCTCACCGCGTGTCTGCGCCTCGGCGGCGACCGCCACCCGGGCTCCGCCGGCCCTCGACGCCAACTCGTCGAGCTGCGCGAGCAGCGCGCCCAACTCGGCGCCCTGGACCTGCCACAGCGGGGCGAGCAACTCACCGACGGCCTCGGTGGCCCCGGCGATCACCGCGCGGCAGGTGGCCGCGTCGCGAGTCGCTCGGGTGGTGTCCATGGCTCGACACTCACACCGACCACTGACAGTGCGCCGGGCTAAAACCATTGTCCCACAATGGATCACATCACAACTGGGTAACGATGTCGAGGCTGCGTCGAGCCCCGCCCGAACCGGTCGGAGGCCTCAGCCGGTCAGTCCGAGACCCGAGCCGACCCGGTTGGTGATCTCAGACCGACAGCCCGAGCCCGCGGCGCCCGGTCGCGTTGAGCGACTCCTCGCCGAACCGGCCGACCCAGTCCCGCTCGTAGTGCTCCTCGGGGAAGTCGGCCGGGCTCGAGCCGGTGCGGAAGGCCTCGCGGACGCTCACGGCATAGGCCTCGTTGCGGGGGCACCAGGGGGCCGCCGGGATGTACATGACGTTGCCCCAGCCCCGCTGGTCGGTCACCGGCGCGACGCTGTGCACCATGTCGCAGTGCCACCACACCGTGTCGCCGGCCCGCACGTCGGGGATCCCGCTCAGCGCCTCGAGCAGCGGCGCATGCCAGCGCTCGCTCGTCGGGAAGGTCTGGTTGACCGTCACGCCGCACATGTCGTCCGCGGGCACATCCGGCAGCAGCGGCCGCAGCATGAGGTAGGCCATCGCCTCGGGGATGGGAATGGTGTGCAGCACGCCCTGGTCGTGGTCCATGTCGGACAGTGCCGTCCAGCCCTGGAAGGTCCGGAAGGCCGAGCACATCGTCGAGCCGGGATATTGCGGACCGGCCGTGCGGTATGCCGCGTCCCACGGGTCGTAGTCCTCGACGGTCCCGTCGAAGAGGTGTCGGAAGGCGAGCTGGTAGGCCCGGGTCATCCACAGGTCGAGGGTGCCGGGGTCGGAGTGGGTGCCCAGGCCCGCCGAGTCGATGCCCGGCGGGCGGCGCCGGATCCGGTCGGGGTAGAGGGAGTCGCGGGAGGGGTCGAACCAAGTCTGCCCCTGCGACTCGTGCTTCCACTGGGCGTTGAGGAAGGCCTGGACCGTTGCCATCTGCTCGCTCTGGCGGGCCTGCATCTGCGCGGTGCTCCAGTAGATCGGGTAGATCTCCGGCTTCGAGCCGACGCTGGCGAAGAAGTCGTCGGCCGGGCCGGTATAGGTCTCGAAGAAGTGGTTGGTCTCGACGTAGTCGACGATGTCACGGTCCCAGGCGCTCGCCTGCTCATGGCTGAACTGGCCGCGAACGACCAGGCAGCCGCGGCGCCGGAGCTTGTCGAGCTGCGCCTCAGTCACCCTCCCAGCGGCGATATCGGCGTAGTCGATGACCGGCCAGACGCTCTCGCCGCGTTCGCGATCGGCGCGGATCTCGGCGATCCGCGCGGCGATTCGTGCCTCGACGACCGCGAAGACCTCCTCGACGGTGCGTCCGGACGCCTCGATCCGAGCCCGAATGGCTGCCTTGATCTCCCGGGTGGCGGCGCGCAGGTCGTCCGGGGTCGACTCCCAGTGGGGGAGGGCGAGGTGCGGGGCGTCGGTCATCGAGATCCTTTGGTGAGGAGCACCTGCTCAAGACGATCTCACGACGATAGCTCGACGGCAGATCCTGCGCACCGGACTCGGCGGCGGTCACCTCGTGCGGCGACCTGGGACAATGGCCCGACCATGACCACGACGTATGCCGCACCGGCCGCCACGACGGGCGCCGCACTGGCCGCCACCCCAGCCAGCACGGCGCCTTCCGCGACCGCGCCCCTGCGGATCGGGCGGCATACTCTCGCCTCGCCGGTGGTGCTCGCCCCGATGGCGGGCATCACCAACCGGGCCTTCCGGCGGCTGTGTCGCGAGCACGCGCCGGGCGCGCTCTACGTCTCGGAGATGATCACCTCGCGGGCGCTGGTCGAGCGCAACGCCGAGACGATGCGGCTCATCGAGCACGACCCCGACGAGCAGCCGCGCTCGGTCCAGCTCTACTCGGTCGACCCGGTGACCGCCCGCGCCGCCGCCCGGATCCTCGTGCAGGAGGACCGGGCCGACCACATCGACCTCAACTTCGGCTGCCCGGTGCCCAAGGTGACCCGCAAGGGCGGCGGCTCGGCGCTGCCGTGGAAGCGCGACCTCTTCCGGGCCATCGTCGCCGCGGTGGTCGCCGAGGGCGCCCGCGCCGACGTGCCGGTCACCGTGAAGATGCGGATGGGCATCGACGAGGAGCACCTCACCTACCTCGACGCGGGGCTGGCCGCCGAGCAGGAGGGCGCCGCCGCGGTCGCCCTGCACGCCCGCACCGCCGCGCAGCACTACTCCGGGTATGCCGCGTGGCCCGCCGTCGCCACCCTCAAGCACACGGTCACCACCATCCCGGTGCTGGGCAACGGCGACATCTGGTCGGCCGACGACGCGCTGCGCATGGTCGCGCAGACCGGCTGCGACGGAGTCGTGGTCGGTCGGGGCTGCCTGGGCCGGCCGTGGCTGTTCGCGGACCTCGACGCCGCCTTCGCCGGCCGGTCGCAGCGGGCCACCCCGACCCTCGACGTGGTCGCCTCCACGCTGCGGAGGCACGCGGCATACCTCGTGGAGTTCTTCGGCGACGAGAACCGGGGGTGCCGCGACATCCGCAAGCACATCGCCTGGTATCTCAAGGGCTTCCCGGCCGGCGGCGAGCTGCGCCAACAGCTGGCCCTGGTCGACTCCCTCGCCGCCCTCGACCGGCTGTTGGGTCGCCTCGACCCCGACGCGCCCTGGCCGGGCGCCGATGCCGAGGGGCAACGCGGCCGGGCGGGCACCCCCAAACGGGTCGCCCTGCCGGACGGCTGGCTCGACTCGCCCGAGTTGACCGACGCCCAGCGCGAGCAGATCGCCGCGGCCGAGCTCGACGTGTCGGGCGGCTGAGGTGGCGGGGGAGCAGCGCCCGGACGCGGGACCCGAGATCGTCTTCTTCGAGTCGGCCCAGGACTTCCGCGCCTGGCTCGAGACCAACCACGAGACGGCGAGTCAGCTGTGGATGGGCTTGCGCAAGAAGCATGTCGAGCCTCGCGGGCTCACCTGGGCCGAGGCCGTGCCCGAGGCGTTGTGCTTCGGCTGGATCGACTCGGTCGTCCACTCGATGGGCCCCGACGCCGTCCGCCAGCGTTGGACCCCGCGCCGGCCGGGCTCGACGTGGAGCACCGTGAACACCGCCCTCGTGGCCGAGCTAGAGGCCGCCGGCAAGATGCGACCGGCGGGGCGCGCGGCATACGAGCGCGGGCGCGAGGACAAACGGGGGATCTACGCCTACGAGCAGGCGCAGGCCGGGCAGCTGCCCCCGGAGTATGCCGCCCAGCTCACCGCCGACCCTCGGGCGAGCGCCTTCTGGCAGCGCGCGACCCCGAGTTACCGCAAGCAGTGCATCCATTGGGTGCTCTCGGCGAAGCAAGCGCCGACCCGGGACCGGCGGATGGCGACGCTGGTGGCCAGCTGCGCGGCATACGAGGCGATCCCACCGATGCGCTTCGGCGACCCGCCGTCGTGGATCGCCCGCGCCCGACGCGAACTGTCCCAGGACACCTAGGCTGCACGCATGGGACTGTTCTCCCGCTCCCGTGGTTCGTCCGGGCCGGCCGACGACGAATCGGTCCCCGACGACTCCGACCTGCTCCCGCTCGTGCCGACCTCGCGGCCGCTGCGCCCCCAGGATCGGGAACTGCTCGAGCGCTGCCGCGCCGAACTCGCCGCCGCCGGAGTGGACCTCGACGACCTCGCGGCCATCGGGGCGGCACATGACGCCGATCTCGCCGCGTGGGCGGCCCTGTCCGAACGCCGCCGGGACGACCACGCCGCCCACGTCGACCTCTGGGGGGTGGCGGTCGGGGAATACCTCGCGCGGCATACCGACCTGCGGTGGACGACGGTGGCCGACCCCTTCGGCACCGACCTCGGCCTCATGGCGGCGGGTGAGTCGGGTGAGCCGGGGGAGCCGGGCACACCGGCGGTGCGCGACGACTTCGCCGTCATCCCCACCAACCTCGTGAGTGGCCGCTGGCTCAACGGCGAGACCGGCTGGATCCCCGGGGTCGTCGGCCATCTGGTTCGCCTGCGCACCCGCTGAACGGGCCGTCGCGCGGTCTAGGCTGGCGCGCATGGCGGCGGCAGGGGGGAGCGGGTATGCCGCCCGCGACCGCGAGCGGTGGGTGGCGGAGGACCCCGCGCACAAGCGCGCCGATCGCGACGACTTCGCCCGCGACCGCGCCCGGCTGGTCCACTCGGCGGCGCTGCGCCGACTGTCGGCCAAGACCCAGGTGGTCGCGCCGGGCTCCGACGATTTCGTCCGCAACCGGCTCACCCACTCGCTCGAGGTCGCCCAGATCGGGCGGGAGTTCGGGGCCGCCCTCGGCTGCGACGCCGACGTCGTCGACACCGCATGCCTCGCCCACGACCTCGGCCATCCGCCCTTCGGCCACCACGGTGAGACGGTCCTCGACCGGCTCGGGTCAGCGTCGGGGGGCTTCGAGGGCAATGCCCAGACGCTGCGCATCCTCACTCGACTCGAGGCCAAACGCACCCACGCCGACGGGCGACCGGCCGGCCTCAACCTCACCCGGGCGAGCCTCGACGCCGCCACCAAGTACCCGTGGTCGCGCGGCCACTCGCCCTACCCCACAAGCAAATACAGCGTGTATGCCGCGGACCTGCCGGTCTTCGAGTGGTTCCGGGCCGGCGCGCTGCCTGGCGTCCGCTGCCTCGAGGCCCAGGTGATGGACTGGTCCGACGACGTCGCCTATTCGGTACACGACGTCGAGGATGCGATCGCCTCTCGCCGGGTCGATCCGCGCGTGCTGCACGACCCCGGTGAGGTGCGGGTCGTCGCCGAGCTGGCGCATACGGCATACGCGCCCGATCTCGAGACGGGAGCCTTCGAGGCGGCGGCCCGACGGCTCCTGGCCACGGGCACCCTGCCACTGACCTTCGACGGGACCCGGGCCGACCTCGCGGCGCTCAAGGACATGACCAGTCGGCTCATCGGCCGCTTCCTGCTCGCCGTCGAGCGGGCCACCCGAGGCCGCCACGGCAGCGGCGCCCTCACCCGGTTCGCTGCGGATCTCGTCGTCCCCGACGACGTGCGGGCCGAGTGTTCGCTGCTCAAGGCGGTCGCCGCCCACTACGTCATGCACAGCGACGAGCGGCGCGCGCTCCTCGGCCGGCAGGAGGAGGTCGTCACCACGCTCGTCGCCGCCTACACCGAGCGTCCCGAGCGACTCGACCCCGACCTGGTGGCCGACCATGCCGCCGCGGCCGACGACACGACCCGGCTGCGGGTCGTCCTCGACCAGGTCGCCTCACTCACCGACGCCCGGGCAGTGGCCCTGGCCCGCGAGTTCTCCGACTGACCTGACCGATCCGGAGATCGGCCCCGCTGTCGGAACGGCCCTGCTGTGGACGCGCGCGGGCGGGAGGCGAGAGGCACGGCATACACTCGCGGGAGCGCGCGAGGAGGTGAGGGATGGCCGGGCGGATCCGCGCCGAGGACATCCTCGCGGTCAAGGAGCGGGTGGCGATCGACGACGTCGTCCGCGAGCATGTGACGCTGCGTCGTGCGGGGTCGGCGCTCAAGGGTCTGTGCCCCTTCCACGACGAGAAGACCCCGTCGTTCACCGTCAACCCGTCCACCGGGCATTACCACTGCTACGGCTGCGGCGAGGGCGGGGACGTCATCTCGTTCGTCGCCAAGGTCGACCAACTCACCTTCACCGAGGCGGTCGAGCGGCTCGCGGCCAAGGCAGGCCTGGACCTGCGCTACGAGGAGGGGGGCCGGCGCGAGGACCAGCCGACCGCGGGGCGGCGCGCACGGTTGGTCGAGGCCAACCGCACCGCTCAGGAGTTCTACGCGGCATACCTGATCGAGGCGGCCGAGGCGCGGGCCGGGCGTGACTTCATGCGGGCGCGTGGCTTCGACGGCGCGGCGGCGGCCCACTTCGGCGTCGGCTTCGCCCCCCGCGGCGGCGAGGAACTCGTGCGGCACCTGCGCGGCAAGGGTTTCACCGAGGACGAGGTCGTCACGGCCGGGCTGGTCGGGCGCGGGCAACGGGGGCTCTACGACCGCTTCCGTGGGCGGTTGGTCTGGCCGATCCGGGCGACCTCGAGCGAGGTGCTCGGCTTCGGGGCTCGGCGGATCTTCGACGACGACCGGATCGAGGCGAAGTACCTCAACACGACCGAGACCCCCCTCTACAAGAAGACGACCGTCCTCTACGGGCTCGACCTGGCCCGCAGGGCCATCTCCCAGCAGCGCCAGGCGGTCGTTGTCGAGGGCTACACCGACGTGATGGCCTGCCACCTCGCGGGGGTGACCACGGCGGTGGCCTCGTGCGGCACCGCCTTCGGTGGCGAGCACGTGACCGTGCTGCGCCGGATCCTGCGCGACGAGCCCGATCTCGAGCCGGCGCGGGTGATCTTCACCTTCGACGGTGACGCCGCCGGGCAGGCCGCCGCGATGAAGGCGTTCAAGGGCGACCAGCGGTGGGCGTCGCAGTCCTTCGTCGCGGTCGCCCCGGGCGGACAGGACCCGTGCGAGCTGCGGATCTCGGGCGGCGACCGGGCGGTCGCCGCGCTCGTCGAGGACGCCGTGCCGATGTTCGACTTCGCCGTCCGCACGACGATCGGGCGCTTCGACCTGGAGACTGCCGAGGGCCGTGTGCACGCGGGGCGGGCCATCGCGCCCATCGTCGTCGGCATCCGCGACCAGGCACTCGCCATGCAATACAAGGCCCGTGCGGCCGGCCTCATCGGCCTCGTGCCCGAGGAACTCGACCCCTACCTCAAGGCCGCCCGACGGGCCGCGCAGGCGGCCGCGGCCGGTGGGCACGGGGGACAGGGGGCTGGTTCCCCGGCCGGCGGGCCGGGAGGCGCCGGGCCTGGTCGCCCGGGCTCCGAACGGCAGTCCGCCGAGCGACAGTTCGTCGAGCCGGACGAGGCGGCCGTCGAGCCGAGCGACAGCGAACTCGCCGCCGCACTGCCGGCACCCGACCTGCGTGACCCGGCGGTGCGTGCCGAACGGCAACTGCTCCAATGCCTGCTCCAGTTCCCCGGGGCGGTCGACCCCGCCCGGCTGGCCGACCTGCAGCCCGGCTCCTTCGCCGCACCCGCGCACGCGGCGACGTATGCCGCGCTCGCGGCGGTCGGTCTGCCCGTCGCGGGGCAGAGCGCGGCGGCCTGGCATGCGGCGGTCGCCGAGGCCGCGCCCGCCGCCGTCGTCCCGCTGCTCACCGAGTTGTCGGTGGCACCGCTACCGACCGTCCTCGACCCACTCACCGGGCGACCCGGTGGCCGCTACGTCGACTCGCTCTTCCTGCGGGTCCGCGAGGTCGCACTCACCAGGGAGATCGCCGACGCCCTCGGTCGGATGCGCCGCCTCGACGCCGGCGGTGAGACGGACCAGGGCCTGCGCCGGGAGCACGCGGTGCATCTGCAGGAGTTGCAGCGGCGGCTCGCGGACCTGCGGCGGGCGGAGGAGTCGTGAGGGGCTGGCGCCGGGCGGACCCGGGATCGGCAGGGTCGGCGCATTCCACGCGGCCGGTGAGCCAGGGGCGGCCGGCCCTGCCCGCGGCCGCCACCGCTGCGCTGGGGCTGGGTCGTGGCGAGCGGGTGCTCGCCGTCGCCGGCAGTGGCGCCGGTTGGCTGGTGGCGACCGGACATCGTTTCGGCCAGCTCGACGGCGACGCCGGGGTGCGGTGGCTGCGCCCCTGGCACGAGGTCGACTCCGCGTCGTGGAGCCGGGCGGCCGACGCGCTCACCCTCACCTTCGTCGACTCCCGTCGGCCGGTCGAACTGCCGGTCGACGCCGACGCGACCTTCCTCCAGGTGGTCCGGGAGCGGGTCCAGGCCAGCGTCGTCGTCTCCCTCGACCTGCCCCTCGATCCGCCGCGCCGGGCGCGGGCAGCCCTGCGCCAGGACCTCGCCACCGGAGCGATCGTCGAGCAACTCGTCCTCGGCCGGGGCACGCTCGACTCGCCGGAGGTCGCCGCGGCCGCGGCGGTCGCCTTCGCCCGGCTACGCGACGACGTCGGTATACCGCCCCGCTGAGCACCGTCCGCCCGCCGAGCCGGCCGGGCCGATGCGACTCGTCAGACCGCCCAGCTGCCGGTCCGATGAGCCTGCGGACGGGTGGGCCGGGCCGGCGGAGCCGAGCACGCGGCATACCTTCGCGGGTGCTCGGGTTTGGACCCGACCGAGGCCGGTTGCTAGGCTTCCCGGGCACATTCCTCCATAGCTCAATTGGCAGAGCAGCCGGCTGTTAACCGGCAGGTTCTTGGTTCGAGTCCAAGTGGGGGAGCCCTTCCTGGTCCGTCGGGGCGCGTCGGCCCGCCGATGCGGCACGATGGCTGGATGCAGTGGCTGGCCGTCGGCGAACCCGCCATCCCCGAGGGCACCGGGTGGCTCTCGGCCGCCGAGGCCGCCCGAGCTGCGACGATGCGCTTCACGAAGCGGCGCACGGAATACCGGCTGCGGCGGCTGGCCGCCAAACGCGCCGTCTCGGCGGTCCTCGGACGTCCCGTCGACGAGCGATCCCTCGCCACAGTCGAGGTGCTCAACCGGCGCGGCGGCGCGCCCTTCGTCACGGTGGACGGCGCAGACGTGGGCCTTGAGGTGTCGCTCACCGACCGGGCGGGCTGGGCCGTGTGCCTCGTCGGGGTGGCCGCGGAGTTCGGGCGGGCCGATTCCACGGGACCGCCCGCCGGATGGGTCCCGGGCACCCCCCTGCCGGGCAGCCTCGGGGTCGATCTCGAGGCGGTGGAGCCGCGCTCGACCTCGTTCGTCGCCGACTACTTCACGACCACCGAGCAGGAGTGGACCCGCGCCCAGGGGGCACCGGGGAGCGAGGGCTGGCAGGTCGCCACCAACCTCGTGTGGTCGGCGAAGGAGTCGGCTCTCAAGGTGCTGCGCGTGGGGCTGCGCGCCGATACCCGGGTCGTCGAGATCACCGTCGGGAAGGCCGCCGGCGCCGACGGGTGGGCACCGCTCACCGCCCGCACCGTGCGCGGCGACGTCTTTCCGGGCTGGTGGCGTCGGGACGGCCACTTCCTGCTCACCCTCGCGAGCACCGGCACCCAGCCCCCGCCGCACCTGCTGCCCGCCGGCGACGACCTGGCGTCGGGCACGCCGATGCACACCTGGCTGGCCAGGCCGCTCGCCGACTGAGCCGGCGGGACTTATCGGACGTGCGACGCGGGCCGGTTCCGGAGTTCCCCCTCCGAGCCCGGCCCGCGTCGGCGCTCAGGCCGAGTCGAACCGCGCCATGCCCCGCTCGAGGGCCTCGACCACCCACGGGCGCACCTGCTCGGCCGAGATGATGTGGTCGACCGACCCGGTCCGCAGGGCTCGCTCGATCGTGTGGATCGCGTCGAACTCGTCGGCGACCTCGCCGAGCTTGGCCGAGCGGACCTCAGCCGTGACCGCCGCAGCCTGCGCGCGCAGTCGGCCCGCCTCGGGGCCCCTGGCGGCGGCCGCCGCCCCGCGAGCCTCGACGACGCGGGCATCCTTGTCCGTCCGCAGCTTGACGTCTCGCGCGAAAACCGTGGCAGCAGCGGGTGCCCCGCCGATGACCGAGGCATAGGAGCCCTGGATCGCGGCGATCTCCATGCTCTCGTTGAGTGCCTTGGAGAAAACGACAAAGGCGCCGCCGTGGTAGCGCGAGACGACGACGAAGACGATCGGACCCTGGAAGTTCGTGATCGCCCGACCGATCTCGGCACCGTATTCCAGCTGCCACTTGCGCATCGACTCGGGCGACCCGTCGAACCCGGAGAGGTTCGCCATGACGACGAGTGGGCGGTTGCCGCTCGTCGCGTTGATCGCCCGGGCGGTCTTGCGGGAGGCCTGGGGGAACAACGTCCCCGACGTCCACGCCGGCGGTCCGTCGGCAGGCACGAAACCCTTGCGTGGCAATGATCGCGACGAGATCCCCAGCATGCACACGGGTATGCCGCCCACCGTCACGTCCCACACGATGGAGTTCTCGGCGTCCTGCCAGTGCTCCCACCGCTCGAGCGGCTCGCAGTCCGTGTCGGCGACCGCCCGCATGACCGAGCGCATGTCGAAGGGCTGCTTACGGTCGGGGTTGGTCGCGATGTCGAAGACCTCGGCGACCCGGGTGAACCGCGTCCCCGGGACCTCAGCGTGGGCCGACTCACGGATGTCCCGCTCCTGCGGGTCGACGCTGTCGCGCCTCCGGGGGAAGCGCTCGCCCGGAACCACATAGGTATAGGAATAGTGTTGCAGGAGTAGGCGACAGGCATCCTGGAAACTCGGCGCCCAATACTGCGCCTGCCCGTTGAGACCCATGACCCGGTCGTAGCCGCCGATTCCGAAGTTGTCGTCGGCGGACACCGCACCCGAGAAGTCGAGCGCTTGCTTGCCGGTGAGCACCATCGCGGAGGCGGGGGTCATCACGAGGATGCCCTTGGTGTGCATGAGCATCGTCGACTCGGCGTTCCAATAGGGCTGCCCGCCGACGTTGATCCCGGTGACGATGATGTTGATCTCGTGCCCGGCCTGGGTGTGCTCGATGATCCGCCGCAGGGTCAGGGCGATGAAGTCCATGTTCTCGGTGCCCGAGTCCATTGCGATCAGTGCGCCGGAGGACACGGCATACCACTCGACGGGGATCCGGCGTTCGGCCGCGAGGAGCAGGGCGGCGTTGATGAGCCGGCACTCGGGTTCGGCGAGATTGCCCAAGCCCTGGGTGGGGTCGGAGAGCATCGCCACCCGGGTCATCCCCTCGGGGACAAGGTCGGTGTAGGTCGTGAACAACCCCACGACGAGGTGCGCGGTGTTGCGTGCCGGTTCGCGGTCGACCGGCACGAGCCGCTCACCGGACTCGTCGAGGTCGAGCTCCTGGAAGGACCCAGGCGGGAAGGGCGAGGGCTCGCCCGCCGCCGGGGTGAGCATCCGGACGATCTCGTAGGGGTAGGGGGCCCCGAAACGCTCGGCCGTGAGGACCTTCTGCGCATAGCGGGTGAGCGGGCGGATCGGGGTTGGGCTCGGATCGCCGAAGCGGATCGTCGTGCCCGTGCGGCCGATGCCGTCGACGGTCATCACCTTGTCGGCGAGGACCGTCCCACCCTCGCCGTCCGGCACCGGCGTGCGCATGTGCAGGACGAGCTTCTCCAGCCCGGCTCCCTTGGCGAGGGGCAGGTACTCCGCCGCCAGGGCCGGCCACTGCTCGGTCGGGATTTCCCAGACCGGCCGGACGTTGAGGACGAGCCGGTTGGCCGAGGGCCGTTCCCGGGGCGGGTAGGCCGCGAGGGCGCTGCGCATCGCCGCGAGCGCCTGCAGGCCGATCCGACCGAGCCGCGGATAGGTCTCCTTGCCGGTCTCCGCGTCGCGGACCCGCACGAGATCACGGACCTCGGCGACGGCGAACAGCCGCCGGTCTTTGGGGTTGTCGTGGGCCACGCCGAAGAACAGATAGACGTCCTCCGGGGAGGGCAGCCGTTCGAGGGCGAAGTTGGACAGCTTCCACAGGTCCATCCGCTTGGCGAGCATGGGATGCAGCCCGCGGTAGAGCTGCTCCTCGACGAAACCCCCGCCGCCGTCGGCGCTCGGCCGGTAGCTCAGATGCTGGGTGCTCTGGCCGCTCTCGTCGTCGCCCCGGCTGGTGACCGTGAAATCGAGCCGGTGCACAGGATGACCGGCGTCGCAGCGAGCGACGAGGGCACCGACCTCGTGGGCCAGCTCCTCGATCGTCGGCCGCGGCCCGTCCCGCCAGGCGACGAGGTCGAGGACGACCTCGCGCTCCGGGGCGACTGTGGCCAGGTGTTCACCGATCGCGGCGACGAGGTCGGGCACCGTGGGCAGCGGTCCGTAGCCGACGACGAGATGGACCGGCATACCTTCGTGCTCGTAGTCGGCGAAGGTGATTCGGTGCCCCGCGACGGTGGTGGTTTCGAGATCGTGCAGGTCCCGGATGCGGTAGAAACGCCGCACATAGACCTCGAGCACGACATCGCGGTATGCCGTGGGGTCGGCGGCTTCGGGCGCGGCCAGCCAGGCGTCGAGCAGGTCGCGGCGCACCGGGTGCGCGGCGGCGACGAGACCCTCGATGTGGTGCGACCGGTCGGGCCCGGTGGGATCCGCCGCGAGGGCGTGCAGGTGCGCGCGTGCCTCCTCCTGCATCGCGACCGCGGCGGCGAGCATCTCCGGCTCCTCCACGTAGTGGAAGATCACGTCCCGGGCGAGGTCGGCGACGTTCTGCTGCCGGCCCTCGGTCGCCTGGACGAGCCGGTCGAGGCGCGCTCGCCATTCCGGTGTGACGAGGCCGGCGAGTTCGTCGTGGTGGGCGAGCCGCCGGTTGAGGACGGCGACGATCGCGGGAGCGGTCTCCGGGATCCGGGCGAAGGCCCGGAAGAGCCACACGGTGGCTGCCTCGAGCTGCTTGCTGCGGGCGAGGCTGCCGACGCCGTAGCGGGCCAGGGCCGCGCTCAGCCGCCTGCGGTAGCGCTCGGGCAGCCCGGCCTGGTCGGGGTCGAGCCACTGGAGGTAGGCCAGGAAGTACTCCTGGGTGTTGTCGCCGCCGGCCTCGCCGCCGGTTTCGGACTCGGTGCGCGGGCGGTAGAGGGCTCCGATCTCGGCGAAGAGGTCGAGCAGGAAGTCCTCGGCCGCGACGAGCCCGGGGTCGTCGGCGGGGAGTTGCGCGGCGAGGACGGCCTGCCGGGCGAGCAGGGCCTTGACGGTGTCGGGGTCCAGGTCGTAGCCGAGCAGGTAGTCGCCGAGCCGGGCGAAGACCCAGCGTGCGTCCTTGTCGGCGGGTGAGCCGTCCGAGGTGGCCAGGCGGGCCAGGTCGGCACTCGCCTCCGGCTCCGCGCCGGTTCCGTCGTCGACCCCGAGGTCGAGGTCTTCGTGGGCGGTGGCCCGGATGCGCATGAGCGGGGCGCCCCGTTCCACCTGGGTGTTGGGGGAGACCGCGAGCGAGGTCACCGTGCCGGCAAAGGGCGCGGTCACCGTCGTCACCATCTTCATCGACTCGAGCACGGCGACCGGTTGTCCCGTGCTCACCTGGGCCCCCGGCTCGACGAGTAGGGAGGACACGAGCGCGGGCCAGCCGGTGCGCACGACGACGCCGTCCTCGCGGCTCACCGTGTGCCCGACGCCGTCGAGGTCGAGCCGGAAGTCGGCTCCCTGCTCGACGGCCACGACCCGGTGCTTGACGCCGCCGACGATCACCCGGCGCTCGAAGTCGCCGCGCCGCTCGACTGACAGCTCGACGGTGGCCGCCCCTCGCACCCGGTAGCTGCGCGGACCGGTGCGGTCGACCCGCAGCCGGTATTCGTGGCCGCGGTAGCCGAGCTGGACCAGCGAGCCGACGCGCTCGGGGTGAGCGGGGCGGCCGCGGGCCGCGCTCGCGAAGAAGGCGGAGGTCACCATCGTGCTGTCCGACTCGTAGGCCTCGACGGCGGCGACGACGACGGCGAGCGGGTCTGCGGGCGAGACGAATTCACCGGCAGCGAGGGACCGGTCATACCAGCCCGCGTCAACCGGACGGTCGGCGTCGGCGAGCTTGCCGAGCACGGCGAGGTCGGCCGTGCGATTGGACATCCCGATCTCGAGTGCGACGGTCGTGCGTTCGAGGGCTCCGCGTGCACGATCGAAGGCCTCGGCCCGATCGCGGCCCCACGCCGTGATCGTCGCGATGAGCGGCTCGACCCGGCCATCGACGACGTCGCCCTCGCGGACGCTGCCGTCCACGCGCACGCCGGTGCCCACGGGCAGGGCGAGCAGCCGCAGGAGGCCACCCGAGGCGGCATACCCGCGCCCGGGGTCCTGTGCGAGCAGGCGCACCTCGACGGCGTGCCCGCTCACGGTGGGCGGCTCGGGGTCGAGCACGCCACCGGCCGCGAGGCGCAACCGGTGGCCGAGGAAGCTCGTCCCGGTGACCTCCTCGACGAGCGCGTGCTCCGTGCGGGCGAGGGTGTCGATCCCCAGCAGCCAGAAGGTCTCGCCGTCGTGCCCGAGGGCGAACTGGACGACGCCGGCACCCCGGTATGCCGCGGCCCTGGCCAGGCGTCGCGCGGCGTGCGCCATGGCTCCGGCGGTCGAGTCGGAGACCCGCACGGCGGGCATCTCGGCGACGACGGGCGTGTCAGCCCGGTGCACGCTCGCGTCGCGCGGACCCAACGCCCACACAGTGCCGGCGTCGTCGGCGAGGACGTCGAACTCGATCCGGCGCCACTGGTCCGGACCGAGGTCCGCGGGCAGCGGGGCGAGACCGGCCTGCGCAGCGAGTGAGCGCAGCGCTTCGGGGTCGGCCAGGCGCCGGATGAGTGCGGCCGAGGGACCGACGACCGCGATACCGGCGGCCTCGAGCTGCGCGACGAGCTCGGCCCGGTCGAGGCACGGAGTGTGGCCGATCCAGGCGGTGTCGATCCGCGCCGCGCGGACCTGCTGCACGACGACCGCCGGGTCGATCGGGTGCCCCGGCTGGGACTCGGGTGACCCCGGGGCAGGGGTGACGAGCTCGTCGGCCTCCCGGGCGAACCAGGCGCGCTCGGCGGCCTGCTCGGTGACGACGACCGAGGTGATGGGGTCCCACTCGCCGCGCCGGTTGAGATTGCCGACCGCGGCCAGCACCCGCACGACGGGTTCGCCGCGATCGATGATCGCCAAGCGCGAGATGGTGGTCACCGAGGTGTCTCCGATCCGAGGTCCGCCCGCCCGTGCGGTCGCCCGGGCGGTGTGCACCGCGATCCGACGGGGCGGGACCCCTCCGGTGACGGGAAGGCCCGTACGGGCGGCATACGCCTCCCGCACGGGCCCCCAGCGCCCGGAGCGATCTCGGGCTAGCCGGCCTGGCCTCCGTCGCCGAAGGTGGCCTGCAGGGCCCCGAGGACCGTGTCGGGGATCGGCGTCGGGAGCACGATGCTCTCGTAACCGTCCATCCGCACGACCACGGATCCACGCCCGTCGATCACAGCGCAGTCGAACCTACTCGGCCCGGCCGGTCGTGCCAAGGCGAAGAGCGGTCCGTCCACGGTCGCGGGGTCGCGCAGCACCCGAAGACGACCGACTCTCGTCGGCAACGCCATCCGGTGCTCGGTGCCCGCCTCCCACAGCCCAGCCGTCTGGAAGCACAGCTCCGCGAGGCGCGGGGCGATCTCCAACGGCAGGTCCGCGGGGGTGTGGTTGTCCGGCAGCGGATCGGTGAGTCGGGTCATCGACCCGACGCCCTTGCGCCATGCCTCACCGACGACCTGGTAGGCCGGGCCGTGGAAGTAGAAGGCGTAGACGTCGTCGCTCGACAGCGGCGTGCCTTCGGGTTTGGTCTTCACCTTCTCCGTCTCGGCCTCGACCGGGTCCGTGGTGAGCCGGACCCGTCCGGTGAAGTGGGTCGTCTTCGTCGGCTTGTCCTGACCAGGCAGGGTGCGCTCGGCGGTGAGGGTGCAGTGGACGATGAGGTCGCTGCCCTCCGCCGCCGGGCTCGCCGCGGCGGTCACGGTGACCGTGCGCGGCTCGTCGCGGAAGAACTTCACCGGGGCGAGGAAGTCGACATCCTCGACGGCACCCACCCGGTAACCCTCGGGGGCGAGCATTGCGGCCGCCTCGGCGAAGGACTCCATCCCCATGACCCCCGGGAGGACCGGCGTGCCGTCGATCCGGTGGTCGTAGAGGAAGGCCTGCTCCTTGGGGTCGAGCGTCGCGCTGACGACCAGCCCCTGGGTGAAGCTCGACGAGACGGTGCCGACCATCGGACCGTGCGGGCCGTCGCCAGCCACCGCGGCCGGGTCGATGCCGCCGGTCTCGTGGTATTCGGCCGCCATCATCCCGAGCACGCCCGCGACGATGACTTCACCGCTGTATGCCGAGCTGGCCAGTTCGCGTCGGATCCAGGCGACCCCCGCGTCCGGCGGCAGCATCTGCACGCCGGCCATCTCCATGATCTTGGGGATGGAGCCACGGGTGGCCATGCCGATGCCGCCCCACGCCGTCCAGTCCAGCGCCAACCCACGCGTCTGCGGTCGGCTGTGCCGGAAGGAGGACAGGACCTTGCAGAGCAGGTCGTTGGCCGCGCTGTAGTCGGTCTGCCCGCGGTTGCCGAACCGCCCGGCCACCGAGGAGAAGGCGACGACCGCACCGACGGGCAGCGTGCGCGCCGCCGACCACACGTTGAACCACCCCGAGGTCTTCACGTCGAAGACGAGGTCGTATTCGCGCGGCTCCTTTTGCGGCAGGTCGCGGCTGATCTCCAACCCGGCCGCGTGCAGGAGGACGTCGATCTTGCCCGAGCGCTCGGCCACGTCGGCCATCACCGCGGCGACCGCCGCCGTGTCGGTGAGGTCGACCGAGTGGTAGTGGGCCGTGCCACCGGCCGCCTCGACCGCCTGGATGGCGGTGAGGGCTGCGGCGCGCCGCTCGATTCCGGCCAGCTCCTTGTCGATCGCGACCGGGGTCGGACGCTCTCCGCGCTCCTTCATCCGGGCGGCGAGGGTGGCCTTGAGGCCGTCCTTGTCCCCGGTGAAGGCGAGCAGGTCGGCGTCGGCCCGGTCGGGGGTCGGCGTGAGGTCGAGCAGGTGGAAGACGCCGCCGGAGGCCTTGGCCAGGTCGGCCGTGATCGCCGAGACGATCGAGCCGGCCGCACCGGTGACGACGAACACGGAGTCCGAACCCAACGGCATACCGCCGTCGCCGAAGGGCGAACCCTCGGCGTCGAGGGGCGTGAAGGGGATCTCCCGGAAGCCCACACCCCAGCGCTGGGCCTCGATCCGGCCGATCTCGACCGCTCCGGGATCACGCAGGGTTTCCTCGATGAGGACGTCGGCGATCGCGGCCGTCTTGCGGCTGGCCGGGAAGTCGACGGCCTTGACGAGGGCGTCCGGGCGCTCCTTCTTGTAGGACTTGGTGAAGCCGGTCACCGAGCCACCCATCGGGGCGACCGCGCCGTCTGCGTCGTAGCCGTGCTTGCCGCCGAGGCGGACGGCCGAGACGAGGAACGGACTGTCCTCCCAGAGCCGGCGCATCGTCGTGTAGAGGCGCTTCACCCGACGGCGCAGGCACTCCGCCCAGTACTCGAAGTCGAGGTCCTCGTGGGAACCCTCGTCGTCGAGCGCCGGGAGCCAGTAGACGCCGTCGATGCGTCCCTCCGCGCGCCACGCGTCGAGCTGGGCGGACAACTCCTCGGTGGAGATGCCCACGGGCAGCACGAGCGGGGTCGCGCCCGCCTTGGCCAGCCGCTTGACCAGCGCCTCGCCGACGCCGCCCTCGTCAGGCATGACGAGCACGCGGGCGCCGTCGAGGACGACTCCGGTCTCGACGCAGGCGCTCAGGGCCGGGCGGGTGATCGCCACCGGGACCCGCCGGGGCAGCGCGTCGATCGCGCTGAGGCTGCCCTGGATGACCTGCGGCGCTGCCGGCGCCTGTGTTGCCGCTGCTGCAGGTGCTGCTGCTGCAGCGGCGGGTGCGGCGGCGGGTGTGGCGGTGGGTTCGGGGATGCCGGCCTTGCCGCGGATCCAGCCGGCGACGGCCCGGATGGTGGGGAAGTCGCGCAGCTTGAGGGTGTCGTCGCGTTCGACGCCGTAGT
>JAKPEG010000044.1 GCA_029552065.1 Actinomycetes bacterium | reverse complement strand
ACATAGCGGCCCTGCCCGAGCTCGACCCGGCCGCCCTCGCGCCGATCACCGAAGCCGTCGGCCTCACCATCGCCGAGCTGGAGTCGACCCCGCTCATCGGGTTCGCCGGTGCGCCGTTCACCGTGGCCAGCTATCTCGTCGAGGGCCGCCCGAGCCGCGACTACGTCCACACCAAGGCGCTGCTGCACGACGAGCCCGAGCTCTGGCACCGGCTGCTCTCCTGGGTGGCCCGCACGACCGGCGCCTTCCTGCGCGCTCAGGCTCTGGCCGGGGCCAGCGCGCTGCAGCTTTTCGACTCGTGGGCGGGGGCGCTCACCCCGCAGGAGTATGCCGTGGCGTCGGCTCCGCACTCGGCCGCGGTGCTCGCCTCGGTCGCCGACCTCGGAGTGCCGCGGGTGCACTTCGGCACTCGCACGAAGCCGTTGCTGGTCGCCATGTGCGATGCCGGCGCCGACGTCATGGGCGTCGATGCGCACACCTCGTTGCGCGAGGCCAACGCGTTGCTCGGCGGGCGCACCCCGCTGCAGGGCAATATCGACCCGGAGTTGCTGGCCGCCCCCTGGGCGGAGCTGGCCCGGCACACCCTTGCCGTTCTCGCCGACGGACAGGACGCGCCCGGGCACGTCGTCAACCTCGGCCACGGGGTGCCGCCGACCACCGACCCCGACGTGCTGACCCGACTGGTCGCCCTCGTCCACGAGCACCCCGATCCATCGGCCGCTGTCGCGCAGGAGCTGGCGTGAGCCCACGGCTGCTCGTCGTCGGCGGGGGCATCACCGGCCTGGCCGCCGCCTGGGAAGGCGTGTGCGCCGGCGCCGAGGTGACCGTCGTCGAGTCCTCGGCACGGTGGGGCGGCAAGGTGCACACCGAGCGGGCGGACGGGTTCGTCGTGGAGTACGGGCCCGATGCGTTCGTCGCCTATCGCCCGGCCGGCATGGCCTTGATCCGTGAGCTGGGCCTGGACGGCGACGTCGTGACCGTCAATCCGGGGCGCACGGTGTCGATCCGGGTGGGCGGGCGCATGCACCCGATCCCGCAGGGGATGGGCATGGTGCTGCCGCAACGGATCGGCCCCTTCGTCACCACCGGGCTGCTCGGCTGGCGGCAGAAGCTGCGCGCCGCTCTGGATCTGGTGTTGCCGCGCCGATTGGGCGAGGCGGACGTGTCGATCGGCGACTTCCTGCGCGCTCGGCTCGGCGGCGGGGTCGTCGAGTGTCTGGCCGACCCCATGGTCGGGGGCATCTACGGCGCGTCGCTGGACGAGTTGAGCCTGGATGCCGTGTTGCCTTCGCTGCGCGACAACGAACGCTCTCACCGCAGCCTGCTGCTCGCCGCCTGGGCGCAGGGGCGAGGTGCTCGGGCTGCCCGCACGGCGGCCCCGGCCGGCGCACCGGCCTCGCCGTTCCGCAGTCTCAGTGGCGGACTCGGCATGCTCATCGAGCGGTTGGTCCAGCGGCTCACCGACGCGGGCGCCACCCTGCGGCTGCAGACGTACGCAGTCTCCATCGACCCGCTCGCGGGCGGCGCGCCCCCCACCCGGGTGCGTTTCTCGGACGGATCCGACGCGGTCTTTGATGGCGTCATCCTGGCAGCCGGTGCGGCGGCATCGGCCGATCTGCTCGCCGATCATGCGCCCGCCACCGCCGCAGCCCTCGGCGAGATCCGGCACAGCTCGACCGCCGTGGTCACCCTCGGCTACCCCGCCGACGCGTTCCCCACGCCCGTCACCACCCAGGGCTGGCTCGACGCCGGCCCGGCTCCCGCGAGTGGAGTGACGGTGAGCTCGGTCAAGTGGCCCGGTCGCGCCACCGACGGTCGGGTGCTGGTGCGGGTCTTCGTGCCCGACAAGGTCGCCCTGCGCACCGCGCCGTCGGCGTCCACCCCCGCTGGTGCGGCCGCGACCGACGCCGACCTGCTCGCCCAGATCGAGCCGTATGCCGGTCGCCTCCTCGGCGCGACCCGCCCGCCGGCCTTCTGGCGGGTCACCCGGTGGAGTGAGGTCATGCCGAAATACACCGTCGGCCACCTCGACCGGGTGCGCCGCGCAGAGGCTGGCCTCACGGCATACCCGACCTGGCAGGTCGCGGGAGCCGCGTTGCGCGGGGTCGGCATCCCGGACTGCATCGCCGATGGCCGCCGTGCCACCCGCGCCGTGCTCACGGCGCTCGCAGCTCCGACCGACCCCACCGAGCCCGCCGACCCAACCGACCCCACTGCCCAGTCCGTCCATACTCAGGAGCCATCCCGATGAAGCCGATCGCCCGCGCCACCGCGCGTGAGATCAACGAGACCATCCGCTACACCTGCTGGGCCGTGTTCGCCCGTGGCGACCAGCCCGGTGAAGGCGCCGAGGCGCGGCTGCAGGCCTGCCTCGATGCGCTCGCCGACCAGGAGGTCGTCGTGCGGGGGCTCTACGACGTATCGGGGATGCGAGCCGACGCCGACCTCATGGTGTGGCTGCATGCGCCGACCGCCGAGCTGGTGCAGGCCGCCGTGCGCCGGATCCGCCGCGATGGTCTCGGCGAGTGTGCCGACCTGGTCTTCAGCGGGGTCGCGATGCACCGGCCGGCCGAGTTCAACAAGGGTCACGTACCGGCCTTCATGACCGGGGCGCCGGCGCAAGACTGGCTGGTCGTCTATCCCTTCGTGCGCTCCTACGAGTGGTACCTGCTGCCCGAGCAGGAGCGCCGCGACATGCTCATCGAGCACGGCACGATGGGCCGCTCCTACCCCGACGTGCTCACCAACACGGTCGCCGCCTTCGCCCTCGGCGACTGGGAATGGATGCTTGCGCTGGAGGGCCCGGTTTTGCACGACATCGTCGACCTCATGCGGCACTTGCGCTCGGCCACGGCGCGGCGGCACGTGCGTGAGGAGACGCCATTCTTCACCGGCCGCCGGGTCGATGTGGGCGGCGCGATCGAAGCGCTGCGCTGATGTCGACCGACCCCTGGTCCGCCGATGCCGTGCTCGTGCTCGGCTTCGGCGGTCCCGAGGGTCCCGACCAGGTCTGGCCCTTCCTCGAGCGGGTCACCGCGGGCCGCGGGGTGCCGCGCGAACGCCTCGCCGTCGTCGTTGAGCACTATCTCTCGCTCGGTGGGGTCAGCCCGATCAACGCTCAGAATCGTTCTCTGACAGAGGAATTGGAGAGCAGATTGCGGGCGCTCGGGGTCGCGGCGCCGGTCACCCTCGCGCACCGCAACAGCCCTCCGTATGCCGTCGAGGGACTCACCGACCTGGCAGCAGCGGGTGCGCGGCAAGTCCTGGCGCTGGCCACCAGCGCCTTCCCGTCCTATTCGGGCTGTCGGCAATATCGCGAAGACCTCGGCCAAGGGTTGGTCGACGCGGGACTGGTCGACGCGTTCGAGGTCCGCAAGATCGGACCGTTCTTCGACCTCGCGGCGGTGGTCGAAGCCAACGTCCGCGCGGTTCGCGCCGGGTTGGCCCAGCTCGTTGACCAGGGCAGCGCCAGGCCGATCGTGCTCTTCAGCACCCACTCGCTGCCGACCATGGCGGCAGCGACGGCGGGGCCGGACGGTGGTGACGGCTACACCGCCGCTCATCGTTTCGTGGCCGAGGAAGTCATCGCTGCGCTCGGGGGCACGTGCGATGACGGCGATCAGATCGCGTGGCGGCTGGTGTACCAATCGCGCAGCGGCTCGCCGAGCGTCCCATGGCTGGAGCCCGACATTCTCGACGCACTCGCCGAGATTGCCAGCGTCCGCGACGATCGCGACGCCACCCACGATGGCGATGGCGGCAGCGCCACGAGCGCCACCCGCCCGGACGGCGTCCTCGTCGTGCC
>JAKPEG010000033.1 GCA_029552065.1 Actinomycetes bacterium | reverse complement strand
TACCGGGCTGCCCCGCTCAGACCCGTCGTGTGCGTCGTCAACGGGCTGCCGGGCTCAGGGAAGAGCACCCTGGCACCGCGCCTCGCTGCCGAGCTCGGAGTTCCCCTCTTGGGCAAGGACCTCATCAAGGAGGCCGTCGCCGACGCTCTCGACGAGAGCGACCAACGTCGGTTGAGCAAGGAGCTCGGCTCCGGAGCAAGCCGGGCGCTCTGGGCATTGCTCGCAGCCTCGCCCGCGGGAGCGGTCGTCGAGTCCTGGTTGCCGCCGACGCGCGACACGGCATACCTCGTGGACGGCCTGCGGGCTGCGGGCCTCGACCCGACGGCGGTCCCCGAGGTGTTCTGCGACGTCCCACCGGAGGTGGCTCGTGAGCGCGATCGCCTGCGCGCCGCGAAGGCAGAGCGGCACCCTGTGCACCGTGGTGCGGTCGGTGAAGGGGAGTGGCGCGAGTCGGTCGCGCCCGCGGCATACCCGGTGGGTGTGGGGCCGGTGTTGCGGGTCGACACCTCTCAGCCAGTGACCGACGCGCAGGTATGCCGCCTCGCCCTCGCCATCCGAGCCGCCGCCACCCCAACTGGGTCGAGGTATTCCGCCGTTATCTGACGATGGCGGAATACCTCGACCCGGCAGGGGGTCCGGCAGGGGGTGGCGCGGCATACCTGCGGGGTCTGGCAGAATGGGCGGCTGTACTCGCCGCACCCACCAGGGAGCGTGCATCTACACGCCGAGTGACGGCACCCCGGAGCGACTTGCCCCGGTCTCGCCGTGCTCACGATACGAAGCAGGAGACCACTACCGTGGCCGTCAAGATTCGCCTCAAGCGGATGGGCAAGATCCGCACCCCGTTCTACCGTGTCGTCGTCATGGACAGCCGCACCAAGCGTGACGGCCGGGCGATCGAGGAGATCGGCAAGTACCACCCCACCGAGGAGCCCTCGGTCATCGACATCGACTCCGCTCGCGCCGCCTACTGGCTGGCCCAGGGCGCCCAACCCACCGAGGCCGTCGAGGCGCTGCTCAAGGTGACCGGTGACTGGCAGAAGTTCAAGGGCATCGACGGCACCGAAGGCACCCTTCGCGTCGCCGCCCCGAAGACCAGCAAGAAGGACCTCTACGAGGCCGCCATCGCTGCCGCGGGCAAGTCGCTCGAGCTCAAGGGCTCGGCCACCACGGTTCGCCGCAAGCCGGCCAAGGCCGAGGCTGCCGTCGCCGAGATCACCGAGGCGCTCGCCGAGGCCGACAAGCCGGCCGAGGCCGCTGCCGAGGGCGAAGAGGCCTGACCGTGCTCGAAGAGGCCCTGGAACACCTGGTCAAGGGCATCGTCGACCACGCCGACGAGGTCGTCGTGCGCCGCAAGGAGCTCCGTCGAGGCGAGTTGCTTGAGGTGCGCGTGCACCCCGAGGACCTCGGCCGAGTCATCGGCCGCTCGGGTCGCACGGCCAGCGCGCTGCGCACGGTCATGTCGGCCCTGTCCGGCGGCTCGAACATTCGCGTCGACATCGTCGACACCGACCGGCGCTGAGGCTCAGCCCTCTCGTGGCGCACGTCGTCGCCCGGATCGGCAAGCCGCACGGCATCCGCGGGGAAGTCACGGTGCAACTGCACACGGACGACCCCGCGGGCCGGTTCGCCGTCGGCACCGTCCTGCCCACCAAAGCACCCAAGGGCAGCGGTGTCCCGCTTGAACTCACCATCGCGTCCTCGCGGGACCACAACGGCGTCTGGCTGCTGGGGTTCGAGGAGATCCCCGACCGCACCGGCGCCGAAGGCCTGCGCGGCACCCGCCTGCTGACCCCCGAGGGCACCGAGGAATTGCTCGAGCCCGACCAGGGCGGAGACGCCTGGTACGAAGAGCAACTCGTCGGCCTCGCCGTCGTGCTCAAGGACGGGTCGGCGGTCGGCACGGTGGCCGGCCTGGACATCGGCCCAGGTCAGGACCGGTTGCGCGTGGCCCGCGATGGTGGGCGGACGGCATACATCCCGTTTGTGTCCGCGCTGGTCCCGGTCGTCGACGTGGTCGGTGGACGGGTGGTCATCGACCCGCCCCCGGGGCTGCTGGAGCTCTGAGCCCGTCATGCGGATCGACGTCGTGACGATCTTCCCCGACTACCTCGCGCCGCTGGAGCTCTCGCTCATCGGCAAGGCACGCGAGCAGGGGCTGCTCGACGTGCGCGTCCACGACCTGCGCGAGCACGCCCACGACCGCCACCGGACCGTGGACGACTCGCCCTATGGCGGGGGAGCCGGCATGGTCATGCGCCCCGAGCCGTGGGGCGAGGCCCTCGACGCGCTGGTCGCTTCCGCGCCCGACGCCGCCCCGCCGCGCCTGCTCGTCCCCACCCCATCCGGTATGCCGTTCACCCAGGCCATGGCGCGCGACCTCGCCGCCGAGCCGTGGCTGGCGTTCGCGTGCGGCCGTTACGAGGGCATCGACGAGCGGGTCATGGGGTATGCCGCGCAGCGCATGCCCGTGACGCTGGTGTCGCTCAGGGACTACGTCCTCAACGGGGGAGAGGTGGCCGTGCTGGCCATCGTCGAGGCCGTCGCGCGACTGCTACCCGGCGTCATCGGCAATGCCGAGTCGCTCGTCGAGGAGTCGCACGAGGACGGGCTGCTGGAATACCCCGTCTATACCAAGCCGGCGTCCTGGCGCGGATTGGACGTGCCCGACGTGTTGCTCTCGGGACACCACGGCGCGATCGCCGCGTGGCGTCAGGCCCAGCGCGTCGAGCGCACCGCCACCCGGCGCCCCGACCTGCTGCCTCCCGACTAGGGCCCTCAGAGTTCTTCGGCGATGTCCAGGCGGTTGCCGTC
>JAKPEG010000025.1 GCA_029552065.1 Actinomycetes bacterium | reverse complement strand
GCGGCCCGGGTGACGGCGTTGATCGCCAGACCGGAGAAGAGGAAGACAACAGAGGCGCCGAGCAGCGCGCCGACCAAGGTGTTGGGCGACACGATCTCAAGGTTGAACGACGAGGCGATATCGGCGGTGATCTTGGCGCCGCTGCCGATCTCTTCGAGCGTGCTGCGGACGGCGTCGGTGAACGATCCGAAGAGCGCGGTCGCCGCAAGCACGGCCGTTGCGATCGCGATTCCCTTCGTGATGGCCTTCGTCGTGTTGCCGACGGCGTCGAGGTCGGTGAGGATGCGCGCCCCGGCGGCGTCGATGTCTTTGGACATCTCGGCGATGCCCTGGGCGTTGTCCGACACGGGGCCGAAGGTGTCCATCGCCACGATGACGCCGACGGTCGTCAACAGCCCACACCCAGCGAGGGCGATGAAGAAGAGCGCCAACAATGTCGACCCAGCGCCCAGCGTGAACGCGCCGTAGACGGCGGCCCCGATGATGACTGCGGTGTAGACGGCCGACTCGAAACCCACACCGATGCCCGAGAGGACGACGGTGGCCGGGCCGGTGAGGGACGTGCGAGCCACGTCGTTGGTCGGCCGGGAGGTCGTGCCCGTGAAGTAGCCCGTCAGCCAGAGAATGATGCCCGCGAGAATGATGCCGAGGAAAACGGCCATGGTCGCGCGGATCCGGAGCCCGTCGATCTGCACCCCGAGAATGGCGGCGTCGGTCGACTGCGGCAGGTAGACGAATGCGGCGATAAGCGACAACACCGCGGAGATCACCGCAGAGATGTAGAAACCGCGGTTGATGGCCGTCAGGCCGTTCTCGTTGCCCTTCACCTTGGTGATGAAGACGCCGATGATGGCGGTAATGGCACCGATCGCCGGGACGATGAGCGGGAACACTAGGCCGGTGACGCCGAGCGCCACGGAACCGAGGATGAGCGCGGCGACGAGGGTGACGGCATACGACTCGAAGAGGTCGGCCGCCATGCCGGCGCAGTCGCCCACGTTGTCACCGACGTTGTCGGCGATGGTGGCCGCGTTGCGCGGGTCGTCCTCGGGAATGCCCGCCTCGACCTTGCCGACGAGGTCGGCACCCACATCGGCGGCCTTGGTGAAGATGCCGCCGCCGACACGCATGAACATCGCGAGCAGCGCCGCGCCGAAGCCGAAGCCCTCGAGGACCTTCGGAGCCTCACCCTTGTAGAGCAGGACGACGATCGAGGCGCCGAGCAGGCCCAGCCCGACGGTCGCCATGCCGACGGTGCCGCCGGTGCGGAAGGCGATCCGCATGCCGCCCTCACGGTCACCCTGGCGAGCGGCCGAGGCCACGCGGACGTTGGCACGAACCGCGAGGTTCATGCCGAGGTAGCCGATGCTCGCCGAGAAGAGAGCGCCGATGACGAAGAAGACCGACCGTCCCACCTTGACGCCCATGTCCGCGGCGGGGAGGAGGAAGAGCAACAGGAAAACAAGGACGACGAAACCGCCAAGCGTCTTGAACTGGCGCTGCAGATAGGCCTGCGCCCCTTCCTGGACCGCAGCGCCGATCTCCTGCATCCGTTCGGTACCCGGGTCGGCGGCGAGAACCTGACGCCGGAACATCGCACCCATCGCCAGGGCGATGAGGGAGATGACGAGGACGACGAGGACAAGAGTGAGGTTGAGCCCTTCGAGGGCGACCTCGGGCGCGGCAGGTATCAGGGCTTGCATGCATTTCCTCCTAGACGCCGCCCATGGCGGCGCACGGGGTCGGCGCCGAACAGGGGGTTCAGCGGAGGCACATCCGTGTGTTCCGGGGCGAGGCTATCGCCCGCAACCGTCGCGAGGCGACAGTGCTGGCCCGCTCACGAGGTGTGTAACGGCTCACGCCGCCGATGAAAACGCTTGCAGCCCAAGCCAATGGCAAGGTGGGTCACGACCGGGGGCACCGCCGGTCGGCACGGGCGGGGTCGAGGCCGATCAGGCCGGGTCGTCGGGGACGTCCGCCAGGGTCGGGAACATCTCCAGGACCCGGTCGAGCCCCGTGATCGTGAACACCTTGAGGACTCGGTCGGTTGCACCGACGATCCGCATCCGGCCACCTTGGGAGCGCACCATCTTCAGCCTCCCGACGAGGACGCCCAGACCCGTGGAATCCAGAAAGGTGACCCGGCCGAGGTCAACGATGAGGTCTCGGCACCCGGCGTGGATCGGCTCATCGAGTCGCCGTCGCAATTGAGGTGCCGTATAGACGTCGATCTCCCCACCGACGTGCACAATCGTGCGCTCCCCCTGCGCCGTGGTCGATAACGCCAGATCCACGATCACAACCTTCCGCTCACTGCCTTTCTTTGAACGTTACCTCGGGAGCCTACGGTGAGCACAATGCCCACTCCGCACGAGACGCGACCTGACCCGGCCGAGGCGGCCCGCGCCGACCCCGCGGCGTTGCTGTCGCGCCTGGCGAGCGGCGACCGCCAGACGCGGCTGCGGCATACCCGGCGGATCCCCGAGCGAGCGGCCCGCACGGCCGACCTGCCGTCCTGGGTGACCCCGTCCCTCGCGGGAGCGCTCCTCGGCGAGGGCATCGCCACGTTATGGAGCCACCAGGTCGAGACAGCTGAGGCCGCGCATGGCGGCGAGCACGTCGTCGTCGCCACGGGGACGGCCTCGGGCAAGTCCCTGGGCTACCTCGTTCCGGTGCTCTCGGACGTCCTTGACGGAGCATCGGCACCCACGGGACGCGGCGCGACTGCGCTGTACCTCGCGCCGACCAAGGCTCTGGCCCACGACCAACTCGACAGGGTGACCCGACTCGCGTTGCCGGGGCTGCGCGTCGCGACTTACGACGGCGACACGCCTCCTGAGGAACGGCGGTGGATCCGCGAGCACGGGGCCTATGTGCTGACCAACCCCGACCTCGTGCACCACTCGTTGTTGCCCGGGCACGAGCGGTGGGCTCCGTTCCTGCGCGCCTTGCGCTATGTCGTCATCGACGAATGCCACGTCTACCGAGGGGTTTTCGGGTCGCACCTCGCGCTGGTCCTGCGGCGGTTGCGCCGGGTCGCAGCCCGCTACCGCTCCTACCCCACCTTCGTCCTCGCCTCCGCGACCGTCGCCGACCCGGGTGGGCACGCAGCGCGCCTGATCGGTATGCCGGTCCGCCCAGTCACGCTCGACGGCTCGCCACGCGCGGCGGTGACCATCGGGTTGTGGGAGCCGTCGATCCGGCCGGTGACCGATGCCGAATCGGGGGTGACCGCGCGGCGGCGTTCGGCCGTGGCCGAGGCTGCGGATCTGTTGGCCGATCTGGTGGACGAGGGCGTGCAGACGGTGGCCTTCGCCCGATCGCGGGTCGGAGCGGAGGTGCTTGCCCAGGCAGCCACCCGACGCTCCGCCGATCGAGGCGGGGCCGCCGCCGATCACTACGAGGCCGGCGGAAGCCGGGGCGAGACCACCGCCGATCGTGACGGAACCGTGGGGTCGGGAGCGGTGATCGCGGCATACCGAGGCGGGTATCTGCCCGAAGAACGGCGGATCTTGGAGGGGCAGTTGCGTTCCGGTCACCTGCGCGGCCTCGCAGCGACGACCGCGCTGGAACTCGGCATCGACGTCAGCGGCCTGGACGCGGTGCTCCTTGCGGGTTGGCCGGGGACGGTGTCGTCGTTCTGGCAACAGGTGGGCCGAGCCGGGCGGGCCGGCCGCGAGTCGCTGGCGGTGCTCGTCGCCGCCGACGACCCGCTGGACGGCTTCCTCGTGCGCAACCCGGAGGCCATCTTCGACCGGCCTGTCGAGGTCGCGGTCGTCGACCCGGACAACCCACATGTCTTGGCCCCCCACCTCGTCTGCGCGGCGGCCGAATTGCCGGTGACCGACGCCGACCTCGCGCCGGACCTGTTCGGGCCGGGTGCCGGGCCGCTGCTTGACCGGTTGGTGGCAGACGGTGTCGTGCGGCGCCGACCCACCGGCGTCTACTGGGCCCGCGACGAGCCGCCGGCTGCGTCGGTGTCGTTGCGCGGGATCGGGCAGACCGTGCGGGTCGTGGAGCGCTCGACCGGCCGGGTCGTGGGCCTCGTCGACGAGTCGCGCGCCGACGCGGCGGTCCACCCAGGCGCCGTCCACGTCCACCAGGGGCGCAGTTTCGTCGTCACCGCGCTCGACCTCGATGAAGGCTCGGCCCTCGTCGTCGCCGGCGACCCGGGCTGGAGCACGCAGGCGAGGTCGGTGAGCGAGTTCAACCTGGGGAAGGTGCGTGAGCAGGTGTCGAGCGGCCCGTTGACCGCCGCGTTCGGCGAGGTGACCGTGCACCACCAAGTGATGTCCTTCCTGCGCCGACTGCCCGACGGCGAGGTCATCGGGGAGCACCCACTCGACCTCCCGGTCCGCACCCTGTCGACGACCGGCATCTGGTGGACCCTCCCCGAGGAGACGCTGCTCGACGTGGGCGTGGACGCGAGCGGCATACCGGGGGCCCTTCACGCCGCCGAGCACGCGGCGATCGGGATGCTGCCCCTCGTGGCGAGCGCCGACCGCTGGGACATTGGTGGGGTGTCGACCGCACGGCACCCGGACACGGGGTTGCCGACGGTGCTCGTCTATGACGGCTATCCGGGCGGGGCCGGATTCGCGCAGCGTGGGTATGCCGCCCTGCACGACTGGCTCGCGGCGACCCGTGACGTCGTGGCGGGGTGCGCCTGCCGGGACGGCTGCCCGTCGTGCGTCCAGTCGCCCAAGTGTGGCAACGGCAACCATCCGCTGGACAAAGCGGGCGCCGTGCGGGTGCTTGCCCACGTGGTGAGCCTGCTGGAACGTTGCGGCACTGAGTAGTGTCGCCACCGAAGCCGTCGAATCGCCGGCCGCGGTCGACGGCGTGGGTGGGACATCAGGAGGACAACGTGGTCGCATTCGGGTTGATCCTGCTCCTCATCGGGGTGGGCGCGGGTGGCTGGCTCGCGTGGTTGGCCTTGCAGAGCGAGACCGGGGTGACGCTGGGAGCGACCGGGCTGCAGTTGACCGTGCTGCCGATCACGCTGTTCGTCGCCGGTGCCGCGTCGATGTTGCTGTTGTGGCTCGGGGTGCGATTCATGGCCCTCGGGACCAAACGTCGGGTCGCCCGGCGCAAGGAACTCAAGGAGTTGCGCACAGCGCCCCCGGCCTCCGGTGGCGCGGGTCCGCGAAGCACTGACGGTCTCTAAGGTCCCGACGGGCTCAGCCAGGGCCAGCCCGCGCGGAGGCTCGGGCCGTCCTCGGCCACGGCCCGCCCGAAGTCGCCGTGACGGAGACTTCGACCGAACCCTCGCCCGGCACCGCACACGCCACGAGCTGCGCGTGGTTGAGCGCGGCCAACCGGGAGGCCTGAGCGCAGGCCTCTCCCGCGCCAGCACCGCGAACCCCTGCGCCCGCACCCGCCAGCGCGGCGAGATCAGCGGCAGCCCGCGCGACGTGGGCGGCGTTGACCGCTCTGGCCAGGTCGAGCGCTCCGACCGTTGACGCCACCAGCGCGCCCAGGACTCCGAGCACAGCCACGGTGCTTTGACCACGCTCACGGCTCACGGCGGAGCCGCCTCACGGGGAGCAGTCGCCGACGCCGCCACGACCCAGGAGAAGCCCAGCACGGGCGCCCGACGCGACACCGAGACCATCGCTGTCGCCAGGTCGCCGCCGGCACTCAAGGCCACGGACGCACCCGAGGGAGCAGCCCCACGCGCCAGAGCGGCAGCCGCGCCCTGGGAGTCGCCCCTGGCCAGCGCCCGCGCTGCAAGCCGGGCGGCATCGACACACCGGATCTGGTCGATCCCGGCTCCGATAGCGCTCAGCGCCACCACCAACACGAGCACCACCGCAGGCAGCGCCACCGCGAACTCGGCCGTCGCCATCCCGCGCTCGCTCCGACCACGCGGCCGCCTCACCGGGGCGCCCTCACCCCGTGCTCAGCGCGGACTGGATGATTCGGGCCAAGGCCGATCGCACCGCATCGGATTTCACGACCGCGATCAGCGCCGCGGCGAACGCCACCGCGGCCAGCGTGCCCACGGCATACTCCGCCGTCGTCATGCCGGCGTCCATGCGGCGACGAGCCTCACGCCAGCCGCCAATCAGCTTCCACCTCAATGCTTTTCCCATCATGACACGTCCCTTCAGCCGCAGACCGATACCTCGATCCTCACCGCCGACCCGACCAGTTGTCAGCGCCTCCCGCCCGGCCTGTGGATGATGGGACTACTGACCAGGCGGGTGTGGACAACCCGGACCCGCGCACGCGCGGCATACCCCTAGGGGTATACTTTGACCCGAACTGAAGAGTCAAGGAGCGTGGCAGTCGTGAGAACCGTCGTGGTCATCGGTGGAGTCGCCGGGGGGATGAGTGCCGCCGCGCGGCTGCGCCGACTGGACCCCAGCGCGCGCATCGTCGTCGTCGAGCAGGGCTCGGAGGTGTCGTTCGCCAACTGCGGGCTCCCCTACTTCCTCAGCGGCGAGATCGCCAACCGCAGCGACCTGCTCCTGCGCACGCCCGAGTCACTCGCCGCCACCCTCGGCCTCGAGGTCCGCGTCGACACCCTCGCCACCGCGATCGACCCGGCGGCCCGTGAGGTCACCGTGCGCGGTCCCGAAGGCCGCGAGGAGCGCATCGGCTACGACGCGCTCGTCCTGGCCCCCGGGGCGTATGCCGTCCGCCCACCGATCCCCGGCATCGACCACCCGCGGGTGCGGACCCTTCGGACGGTCCCCGACGCGGACACGATCCGCGGCTGGGTTCAGCAGGGCGCCGCACGCTCCGTCGTCCTGGGCGCCGGGTTCATCGGCCTGGAGGCCGCCGAGGCCCTGCGCCACGCCGGCCTGGACGTGAGCATCGTCGAAGCGGCCCCCCACGTGCTCCCAGTCATCGATGCCGAGCTCGCGGCATACGTCACCGATGAACTGCGCACCCACGGGGTCAACGTGCACGAGGGAGTCGCCGCTCGCGCCATCCTCGACGTCGAGGGCACCCCGGTCGTCGAGCTCGCCGACGGCACGGTCCTACCCGCCGACCTGGTCATCCTGTCGGTCGGGGTCAGGCCGCGCTCGGAGCTCGCTGCGGCCGCCGGCCTGGCCCTCACCGAGCAGGGGGCGATCATCGTCGATGACGACCAGCGCACCTCCGACCCGCAGATCTGGGCCGTCGGCGACGCCACGGCCAGCACGCACGCGATCACGGGAGCCGTGGCTCCCGTCGCCCTGGCCACCCCCGCAAACCGAGGTGGCCGAGTGGCCGCCGACTCGATTGCGGGGGGTGGTGGGCGGCGCTCACCCCGGCCCCTCGGTACGGCCGTCGTGCGGGTCTTCGACCTCACCATCGCCATGACAGGCGCTTCTCGGCGCTCCTTGGGAGACCGGCCCTTCCACACCGTCCGGGTGCACGCGGGTCACCACGCCGGCTACTACCCCGGTGCCGAGACGATGCACCTGCTGCTGCACTTCGACGGCGAGGGCCGCATCCTCGGAGCCCAGGGAGTCGGCCGCGAGGGCGTCGACAAGCGCATCGACGTCATCGCCACCGCCGCCCGGGGCGGGTTGCGGGTCGACGATCTGGTCGATCTCGACCTGTCCTATGCCCCGCCGTTCGGTGCGGCGAAGGACCCGGTGATGATGCTGGGGATGATCGCCGACAACGTGTTGTCCGGCCGCCTCACCCAGCACGACCCGGTCGCTCCGCTGGATCCCGAGACCACGCTCGTGCTCGACGTGCGGAACCCCGGCGAATGGGACCGCGGACACATCGAGGGCGCGATGCTCGTGCCGCAGCCCGACGTCGCGGCGTCGATCGAGGAGATCCGGCGGGCCGCGGCCGGTCGGCCCATCGTCGTTCACTGCGCGTCGGGGTTCCGCTCCTACCTGGCCAACCGCACGCTGGCCGGCGCGGGTATCGACAGCGCCAACGTGTCCGGCGGCTTCACGACGCTCGCGATCGCCCAACCTCAACTCGTCGCTCACCCCCAGACCTCCCCGGCCAGCGCGACGACCAGCGGCACCACGGTCAGCAGCACGAACGCCGGCAGGAACGCCAACCCCAGTGGCAGCACGATTGTCACGCCCAGCCTGGCGGCCGCGAGCTCCATCTCTTGCAGCTGAGTGGCGCGCAGGTCGGCGGCGGCGGCACGCAACGCCGCCGACGGGGCAACCCCCGCCGCGTCGGCGAGCGCCATCGCTCGGCGTGCCGGTGCCCACGCGTCGTCGACGGCCCCCCAGGCGACCGACCACGGCATACCCCACCGCACGGCCGCGGCGACGATGGTGAGGTGCTCGCACACCACGCCCTTCGACGTCCGCGCGACCGCCTCGACCGCATCGACGAGGCCGCCGCCGGCCCCGAGGACGAGCGCCACCAACTCCAGGGCGTCGGCTATCGCGGGGGCAGCAGGCGCACCAGGTATGCCGTGCCGCCGCCCGACTGCCCGCACCGACCTCGGCCTTGCGGCATCTGGCACGGGCCGGGCCGGGCGGGCGCTCGAGTCCAGGCCCGCGGGGAGGGCTGTGGACCGCCACGGCCAGGCGAGGACCGCTCCCGCCAGCAGGAGCGCCACCAGGCATTCCACCCCGGCGAAGGCTTCGGCCACTGATGTCGGCACGCCAGCCGTCATCCCAGCGCCTGAGCCAAGCCAAGGCGGCTGACGAGGCGGGCGCACCACCATCGCCCGACGAACAGCAGTCCCAGCCCAAGGCCGAGACAGGCGACGGTGATCGGTGACCCTGAATAGAGCCGCCACGGGTCGATGCCGAACACGATGCCCACCACCGGACCGGCGAGGGGCAGCAGCGTGAGCACCCGCATCGTCGCGCGCGGGCCGGCGAGGGCCACGGCGATCTTGCGCCGAAGCCCCTCGTGCTCCCGCATCAGGGCTGCGGCGCTCTCCCACGCCTCAGCCAACGGGACGCCCGCCGAGCTGGACAACTCCTGGGCCTGACTGATCACTCGGAAGACCTGACCACTCGCAAGGCGACCCGGGGGCGCACGTAGCGCATCACGGACCTCGGCGCTCAGACCGATCTCGGCGTCCGCGAAGTCGAGAACGGCCGGCAGGTCCAGTCCGGCGCGCAGCCCCGCCACGCACAGGTCGAGGGCTTCGCAGGTCTGCGCCACCAGGGCTGATCGGGCCCGCTCCCGGGCGCTCGGACGGCGCGACCACCAACTGCGGACGATCGCTGTCCAGCGGCGAGGACCACCGACCGACCCCGTGGCACCTGTCGACCCCGCCGACCCCATGGCGCCCGTCGACCCCATGGCACCTGTCGACCCCGCCGACCCTATGGCGCCCGTCGGCCCCACTCCGCGACGAGGTGTCCCCGATCGCGGTCCTCGCCACGCGAAGGTCGCGAGCGCCAGCAGGCCGGCCACGATCCACGGCGACGTGTCGACCCCGCTCACGGCACCACCTCCGCACCGACGAGGGCCACCAACCGCTCCCGAGCAGCCCGCCGCAGAGCGAGCCAACCCGCCGGATCCCCCTCGGCGCTCCCGCCGCTCCCGCCGCCCCCGCTGCCCTCGCTGCCCTCGCTGCCGGCAAGGTTCCCTCCCTCGTGCCGCACCCGATGCAGCACCGGCACCACCCTCGGCCTCCCGCCCGGGTCACCCAGCACGACGCCGATCGACTCGACCGTTCGCTCGCGGCCGTGACGCCGGACCTGAACGACGACTGCCAACGCACTGAGCACCTGCGCATGCACTGCGGGCAACGACATCCCGGCAAGCGCACCCAGCGCTTCGATGCGGGCGACGACATCGGAGGCGGCATTCGCGTGGATCGTGCCCGCGCCGCCTTCATGCCCGGTGTTGAGCGCCGACAGCAACTCACGGACCTCGGCACCGCGCACCTCTCCGACGACGATCCGATCCGGACGCATCCGCAGGGCCTGACGCAACAACGTCACCATCGTCACCTCGCCGACCCCTTCGACATTGGGTGAACGACCCTCCAGGTGGACGACATGCGGATGCTCGACGGCCAACTCGCGCACGTCCTCGACCACGAGGATCCGTTCCCGCTGATCGGCCAGCCCCAACAGCGCGCCGAGCAGCGTCGTCTTCCCGGCCCCGGTGCCGCCGCTGACAAGGAACGACACCCGTCGCTCCACCAACCCGCGAAGCACCGGGCCCCACCCAACCGGCACACTCCCGGCAGCGACGAGGTCCTCGAAGGACAACGGGACGCGCGCCGGCACCCGCAACGTCACGTGAGGACCACCGGACACCAGCGGCGGCAGAATCGCATGCAGCCGCACCCCCGTGGGCAGGACCGCATCCACGTATGCCGCGGTGTCATCCAGGCGGCGCCCGGCCAGCGCCGCCAGCCGCACCGCCATCGCCCGGCGGACAGCCACCGACCCTAGCGACACCGCAACCTGCTCCATCCCGGCGCCCCGGTCCACCCAGACCCGACCGTCGCCGTTGACCGCGATGTCGGTGACCGCAGGGTCTTCCGTCAAACGCTCCAACGGCCCCGCACCCAACACGGAAGCGGACAGCCGTGCTCCAGCGTCGGCCGCTCCCGCCGACCCAAGCACCGCCAACTCGGATCTCGCGATCCGCTCGACCACCTCCGCATCGGGCGCGCGGCCGGCGCGGATCTGCTCCCACACCATCGGGTCAAGGGTCATGAGGCCGCCTCGCGCCGATCCCCGCCCAGCGCCTCCACGACCGCCCGCGCGAGATCCGCCAGTGGCCCACGGCTACGACCCGGGGGTATGCCGCGCGCCAGGTCCCGCCCGACGCTCGGGTCGTCGTCGAGCACGCCAAGGACCGGCAGGTCGAGGGCTGCCCCAACGTCGTCGAGGAGCGATCGGGACAACCGCCGACCGCGCAGCACGAGATAGGTCTCGGGCACGCGAGCCGCCACTCTTGGAGCCGTGGCCGCGAGCGCTGCCAGCTCAACGATCCCCGCGCCCGCAACGACGACCGCACGCAGCGACGGCAGCGCTGCCTCCCGCGGAGCGAAATCCAGCAGAGCCGCCTCCCGCACAGCCGCCTCCCGCAAGGACCCGTCCGGCAGAGCCCAGTCCTGCAGAGCCCACGAGCGCGGCACATCGACGACCACCAGGTCGAGAACCTCCACCAGACCCGCGAACACCCCACGGACCGCGTCCGCCCCGATCTGCGCCGGCGAGTCGCGGCAGTGGGCGAGAACCGCGACGGCGCCGGCGCGCGGCATACGGGAGAGCAGCCCCAGCCCGTCGACCCGCCCGCGGCACCCCGCGAGGTCGGGCCACCGCACGCCCGGAACGTGCTCGATGCCGAGAATCACGTCGATCCCGGCACCGCCAGCAGCCCCGTCGACCACGCCCACCGACCAGCCCGATTCTGCGGCGTGCAGGGCACACGCTGCGGCGAGCGTCGACGCCCCGCAGCCTCCCGAGGCACCCACGACCGCGAGGACGACACCCCTCGCGCTCCTGCCAGCAGATCCGTCCATGCCTGCCAGCCTCGTCTGCGCCCGTCCCGGCCCGCACCCACCACCGGCGGCCCTGTGGATGGTGGGACGGATGACCAAGGGGATGTGGACAACTCAGCAAGCGCGCGACCCGCCGATGGTGATCCTGCACCCACCGCCGCGCCCACGCCTTGGCCCACCGACAGCACGACGCCGCGGACTCCACCTCAGCCCACTGACGGCAGAAAGAGGGCACCACACCACTGGCCGGGGCCGGAAGGGGGACGTGCGACGGCCCCCGCTGGGGGGACAACGGGGGCCGTCTGGCGCGCTGGCACCGGGGGGGAGGGGCCAGTGCGCACCTGCTCAACCCCGAGGGGGAGCATGGCTATTCTCCGGCTTCCGAGCCCGAAAGGCAAACGGTACCCCATTCGCAACACACGCTTGGCGTGTCGGCCTCGACACAGTCCTCAAGCGGCCCCGCACGCTCAGGTCAGCCGACCGACCCGAACCGCGTCGGCGACCCGCGCGCCCTCGGCCGCCGCTTGGGTCATCGCCTGCGCGGCCTGGCGCAACCACAGGGCCACGCCTTGCGGAGTCCCAGAGGCGTATGCCGTGAGCGCCCCGAGGTAGGCCGTCCCACCACCCGCGAGCCACCCCGCCTCAGGCACAGCCACTCCGGTGGGGTCGAGCCCGGCGGCCGCCACGAGGGCCCGTTCGGCAGCCCGCGCCACCAGACCGTTACCCCGGACGAACGGTCGCACCACGGCCAACTCGGCGTGCACGAGCGCTGCCGCCAGGACGACGGGGACCTCGCCGGCCAGCCCGATCAACTCGGCCACCCCGGCCAGGCGAGCCGGGAGTTCGGCGGGGGCGGGCGGCATACCGAGGTCGACGAACTCGCGGGAGGTCTCCTCGCCCAGGCGCGGGCGCCCCACCTGCTCGACCGGCAGCAGCCCCGAGGCCGCGGCGACATGCAGTCGAGCCAGCGCCTGCGATGGTGAGCGCACGAGCAGACCCCTGATGTGCTCGGTCTCGGCGGTCGCCTGGATCGCCCCGCGCAGCACCTCCTCGACCGGGTCGAGGTGCTCGGGCCACGGACGCGCGCCCCGCACGAGGTCACGGACCAGGTCGACGGGCAGCTCGGCCCCGTCGAGGAACGCGCTCGCCCGGGAGCCACGAACCCGCGACTCGGCCGACGCTTCGGGGATCCGTCGGCGCAGCGCTTCGTGCCAGCGCAGTTGGGTGCAGGCGTCGCGCGCGGCGTCGACCGCCTCGTGGACCCCCTCAAGATCCAGCAGGGTCAGGACAGCAGCGCGAGCATCGGACACGAACCGCAGCGTATGCCGTCCGCGCGCCTCCTAGAGTGAGGCCATGCCCGAGCTGCCCACTCCCGGGGAGGTCACCCTCGTCACCGTCGGGCTGCTCGCTGCCCTGTTGCTCGGCGCCGTCGTCATGCGGCTGGTCGGGAGGCGCCGGTTCGTCGACCCTGTCGACCGGGCGACTTACGAAACCCTCCACACGGCGTCGCTGGCCACGAGATCACTTCGCGACGGACTCACCCCCGAGGGAGCCACCCGAGCCACCCGGCACCTGCGCTCGATGCTCGGCTCCACCGCCGTGGCGATCGTCGACACGGCCACCACCCTCGCCTGGGACGGCGCCGGGTCCCACCACCGCGGCGATGTCCGCGCCCACGCCGAGCCGGTGCTCAGTTCGGGGCGCACCCTCGTGCTCACCTCCGACCAGATCACCTGCTCGGACCCCGACTGCTCGATCCGCTCGGGGATCATCGCGCCGATCGTCGCCGACGACCGCGTGGTGGCGGCGCTCGCGGCATACGGACGAACCACCTCGACCGGGCTGGTCCGGGCCACCGAGGAGCTCGCTGGGTGGATCTCCACCCAGATCGAGCTCGCCGAGCTGGGTCGCCAACGCACCCGGGTGATGGAGGCCGAGCTGCGGGCCTTGCGCGCGCAGATTTCGCCGCACTTCATCTACAACTGCCTGGGCGCGATCGCGTCCTTCGTCCGGACCGACCCTGATCGGGCCCGCGAGCTGTTGCTGGAGTTCGCCGACTTCACCCGCTACGCGTTGCGCCGCGGCGGTGCCTACACGACCCTGCGCGATGAGTTGCAGAACATCGAGCGCTACCTCGCGCTGGAGAACGCCCGGTTCGGTGACCGCCTCGTCGTGTCGCTCACCATCGCGCCCGAGGTGCTCGCGGTGTCGGTGCCGTTCCTGGCGATCCAGCCGCTCGTCGAGAACGCCGTGCGGCACGGCATCGAGCACAAGGCCGGGATCGGCCACGTCACCATCACCGCGTCCGACGTCGGCGCGAACGCCGAGATCACGATCGAGGACGACGGCGCCGGCAGCGACCCCGACACGATCCGGGCTGTGCTGGCCGGCGAGAGCTCGCGGGACAGCGTCGGCCTGGGCAACGTCGACGCCCGGCTGCGGCAGGCCTTCGGGGATGAATACGGCCTGGTCGTCGAGACCGCCCCCGGCGCCGGCACCAAGGTCACCTTCCGCGTTCCCAAGTTCGCGCCTGGAGTCCACTCCGGCCCCTGAGGTGAGCGGGCGCCGGAAGACGCGCCGCTTGTATGAGGGTGGTGGCACTTGTATGAGGGTGTAACGGCATACAAGCGTCACGAGCCTCATACAAGCGTGCGGCGACTCGCGGACGGCCC
>JAKPEG010000192.1 GCA_029552065.1 Actinomycetes bacterium | reverse complement strand
GGGGGGAACAGCACGGCATACGGGGGCGTTTGCAGAGGAACCGAGATGTCACGCGCCCGTAACCGGCCAGGTGGGCCGGCGCGGCACGATTACCATCGAGGCAGTCGAGAACCAAGGAGTGGTGAGGCAATGTTCGAACGGTTCACGGACCGCGCCCGGCGAGTGGTCGTGCTCGCCCAGGAAGAGGCGCGCATGCTCAACCACAACTACATCGGGACCGAACACATCCTGCTCGGCCTCATCCACGAGGGCGAGGGCCTGGCCGCCAAGGCGCTGGAGAACCTCGGCATTTCGCTGGCCGCCGTGCGCGAGCAGGTGCAGGAGATCATCGGCCAGGGCCAGCAGGCCCCGACCGGGCACATCCCGTTCACCCCGCGGGCGAAGAAGGTCCTCGAATACTCGCTGCGCGAGGGTCTGCAGCTCGGGCACACCTACATCGGCACCGAGCACATCCTGCTCGGGCTCATCCGCGAGGGTGAGGGCGTCGCCGCCCAGGTGCTCGTCAAGCTCGGCGCCGACCTCAACAAGGTCCGCCAGCAGGTCATCCAGCTGCTCGCCGGCTACCAGTCCGGCCAGGGCGAGAAGGCCGGCGCGGGCGTCGGCCAGGCGAGCGGCCCCGCCGAGGGCACCCCGGCCGGCTCCCTCGTGCTCGACCAGTTCGGGCGCAACCTCACCCAGGCCGCTCGTGAGGGCAAGCTCGACCCGGTCATCGGGCGCGAGAAGGAGATCGAGCGGGTCATGCAGGTGCTGTCCCGCCGCACGAAGAACAACCCGGTCCTCATCGGCGAGCCGGGCGTCGGCAAGACTGCCGTCGTCGAGGGCCTGGCCCAGGACATCGTCAGGGGCACCGTGCCCGAGACGCTCAAGGACAAGCAGCTCTACACCCTCGACCTCGGCTCGCTCGTGGCCGGCAGCCGATACCGCGGCGACTTCGAGGAGCGGCTCAAGAAGGTGCTCAAGGAGATCCGCACCCGCGGCGACATCATCATCTTCATCGACGAGATCCACACCCTCGTCGGTGCCGGTGCGGCCGAGGGCGCGATCGACGCCGCGTCGATCCTCAAGCCGATGCTCGCCCGCGGCGAGCTGCAGACGGTCGGTGCGACGACGCTCGACGAATACCGCAAGCACATCGAGAAAGACTCCGCGCTCGAGCGGCGGTTCCAGCCGATCCAGGTCGCCGAGCCGACGCTCGCGCACACGATCGAGATCCTCAAGGGGCTGCGCGACCGTTACGAGGCCCACCACCGGGTGTCGATCACCGACGCGGCGCTCGTCGCGGCCGCCTCGATGGCCGACCGCTACGTCAACGACCGCTTCCTGCCCGACAAGGCGATCGACCTCATCGACGAGGCGGGCGCGCGACTGCGCATCCGCCGGATGACCGCGCCGCCGGACCTGCGCGAGTTCGACGAGAAGATTGCCGAGGTCAAGCGCCAGAAGGAGCAGGCGATCGACGGGCAGGACTTCGAGAAGGCCGCGCGGCTGCGCGACGACGAGAAGCAGCTCACCATCGCCCGCAACGAGCGCGAGGCCCAGTGGAAGTCCGGCGACATGGACGTCGTCGCCGAGGTCGACGAGGAGCTCATCGCCGAGGTGCTCGCCGCCTCGACCGGCATCCCCGTCTTCAAGCTCACCGAAGAAGAGTCCTCGCGCCTGCTCAACATGGAGGCCGAGCTGCACAAGCGGATCGTCGGCATGAACGAGGCCATCAAGGCACTCAGCCAGGCGATCCGGCGCACCCGGGCGGGGCTCAAGGACCCGCGTCGGCCCGGTGGGTCGTTCATCTTCGCCGGCCCGACCGGCGTGGGCAAGACCGAGTTGGCCAAGACGCTGGCCGAGTTCCTCTTCGGCGACGAGGACGCACTCATCCAGCTGGACATGTCGGAGTTCTCCGAGAAGCACACCGTGTCGCGGCTGTTCGGCTCCCCGCCCGGCTACGTCGGCTACGAGGAGGGCGGCCAGCTCACCGAGAAGGTGCGTCGGCGTCCGTTCTCGGTCGTGCTCTTCGACGAGGTGGAGAAGGCCCACCCGGACATCTTCAACAGCCTGTTGCAGGTGCTCGAGGACGGCCGGCTCACCGACTCCCAGGGCCGCACGGTCGACTTCAAGAACACCGTCATCATCATGACGACCAACCTGGGCACCCGCGACATCACCAAGGGGTCGCTCGGTTTCTCGGCCGGCCCGGACAGCCGGTCGGAATACGAGCGGATGAAGAACAAGGTCACCGACGAGCTGAAGAACCACTTCCGGCCCGAGTTCCTCAACCGGGTGGACGACGTCATCGTCTTCCCCCAGCTCACCCAGGAGGAGATCGTCGCGATCGTCGACCTGGAGATCGCCAAGCTCGACAAGCGGCTCAAGGACAAGGACATGGGCATCGAGCTCACCGTCGCGGCCAAGAACCTGCTCGCGAAGAAGGGCTACGACCCCGTGCTCGGCGCTCGCCCGCTGCGGCGGACGATCCAGCGCGAGATCGAGGACATGCTCTCCGAGAAGATCCTCTACGGCGAGCTGTCCTCCGGGGAGTTCGTCCTCGTGGACGCGACCGGCGAGGAGAAGGACGCCTCCTTCACCTTCGCCGGGTCGCTGCGCCGCGAGACCCTGCCCGACATCCCCGACGTGCCGCCGATCGACTCGCCGGTCGACCTCGTCGGGGGAGTGGGCAGCGGCCCCCAGGACGCGGCCGCGGGCTGACGGCGCGACCGTTCGCAGCACGAGCCCTCGCGGACCCCGGTCCGCGGGGGCTCGTGCCTTAGGATCGAACAATGTCGAAGGCCGCGCTCGACAGCGAGGTGAGGGAAGAGGCGACGAAGTTCGTCCTGCCCCTCACCGGGCGTGAGGTCGACCAGATCTGCTTCGACTACGGCATCACCCTCGTCGTCGAGGGCACCGACACCATCCGGCTGGAGTCCCCGTTCACCGTCCATCTCGGCGGGCTCACCAGCGTCGTGGACCCCGAGCGGCTGGAGACGGCGGCTGTCCTGCTCGCGCTCTTCCGGGCGGTCGTCCTGCGGGCCGAGGCGGGCAAGGACGGTGCCCTCATCCTGGAGTTCGACCACGAGCGCTGGTTGCGGGCCGAGGCGATCGACGACGGCGAGGCCTGGGAGATCGGCGGCGGGCTGCCGCCGGTGACGCCTTCCTATCGAATCGCCTGTGCGCCCGGCGGCGGGGTCGTCCTCGACTGAGCACGGTCCACACCCCGGCCGTATGCCGCGGCGCCGGGCCGCGCCGCGTCTCGCCGCGTCTCGTCTCGCCGCGCCCCGGCTGCCCCCACGCGCCTCGGCGCGGCGAGGACCCCCCACTGCCAAGTCGCGCCCTGCCGGACGTCGCCGCCCGCGGAGCGCGCCGCGTGGCACGATGTGCGACGGCATACCGCCGCAGGACCACCGGCAAGCCCCTCACCATCGGACAGGCGACCCACCCGTGACCGGCATCTCGACCCGCCCCGCACGCACGAGCGACGTGCGGGCGATCCGGGACATCGTCGCACCGCTCGTCGCTGAGCGGCGCATCGTCGCCAAGGACGCGGTCGCCTACTACGAGGCGCTGCAGCAGTTCCGGGTCGCCGAGGTGGACGGGGTGATCGCCGGGTGCGGTGCCCTCCACGTGATCTGGGAGGACCTCGCCGAGGTGCGCACCGTGGCCGTCGCCCCGGAGCACCGGCACACGGGAGTCGGGCACGCGATCCTCGCCGACCTCGTCGCCGACGCCCGCAAACTGGGGGTGGCGCGGGTGTTCTGCCTCACCTTCGAGACGCAGTTCTTCGCCGCGCACGGCTTCGTGCCGATCGACGGGCAGGCGGTGCCGCCGGAGGTCTACGCCGAGCTGCTGCGCTCCTATGACGAGGGCGTCGCCGAGTTCCTCGACCTCGAGCGGGTGAAGCCCAACACCCTGGGCAATACCCGGATGCTGCTCACCCTCCCCGGTTAGCCACGGGCTAGCTCGCCCGGCGGCGTCCCCGGCGCGAGATAGCGATGAGCACCGCGCCCGCGAGGATGGCCCCGAAGCCGACGGGCGTCCAGGACGAGACCGACGAGCCCGTCTGCGGCAGGCTGACCGGGAGCTCCGGCGCCGGCCCCACGGGGGTCTGCGGGATCGCGGGGGGCGGGACGGTCACGAGGCCGGCGTCGATGTTGGGAAGATCGGTCTTGTCCGGGCCGCCCGAGCCGTTGCTCCCGGTGCGGGGCGCGGTGAACGAGACCGTTCCGTCGGCGGCCACGTCCGAGTCCGTCGCCGGCACGGCGGCTCCGTCCACGGTGGCTCCGCGGGTGGTCCAGAGGTGACCGGGCGGCACCGAGAAGGACAGCGAGTAGTGCGCGCCCGGCATCAGACCGGTGAACCAGTAGAAGCCCGAAGCGTCCGTCGTCGTGGACCGGTGGTGCCCCGCAGCGTCGACCAGGTCGACGGCCACGCCCGGGACGCCGGCCTCGCCGGAGTCCCGGAGACCGTTGCGGTTGGCGTCCAGCCAGACGAAGTCGCCGACCGAAACCGGTTTGATCTCGAGGTCGGCCTGGGCGTCGTTGTTGGTGGAGGACTCCTCGGTGTCGGCGTCGGCGGCCGGGATCTCCAGGGGCACCAGCTCGGTGTCGCCCTCGGCGGGCGAGACATAGGCGACGTTGTGGACGGTGCCGGTGAACAGGCCGGTGACGGTCGCCGTCACGGTGACGGTCCCGAGGTCGGCACCGCTCGGGAACGGCTGGTCGTTGGTGCAGGTCAGGGTCGTCAGCTGACAGTCATAGTGCGAGGTCGAGCCCTCGATCGCGGACGCCGTCAGCCCCGCGGGCAGCAAGTCGGTCACCGACCACCCCGCGCTGGCGATGCTGTCGGCCCCGTCGTTGCGCGGGGTGAGCAGGTAGGTGACCGTGGAGCCCTGGGCGTAGGGGCCGGCGCTGGTCACCGTCTTGTCGAGCGCCAGGTCGGGGTTCGGGATCGCCACCAGGATGTCGGTGTCGGTGCACTCCCGAACCGGCTCCTCCAGGCCCGCGCTGTGGAAGGTGTAGACGTTCACGCAGGTGGTGATCGGCCCGACGGCGTCGGCAACGGTGGCCTCGAGTGTGAAGCGAACGCTCAAACCGGGGATGATTCCCAATGCGCCAGACACCCCGAGCCGTGCCCGGAAACCGTTCTCGAGGTAGGTGAGTGGCAACGGGAGCAGGGAGGCGCTGTCCCCCAGGTCGATCGGG
>JAKPEG010000188.1 GCA_029552065.1 Actinomycetes bacterium | reverse complement strand
ACGTCAGGCCGACGCCCTGAGCGCCTACCGGCGGCTGCGCGACGTGCTCGACGACGAACTCGGCATCGCTCCGGCGCCCCGATCCCGGGCGCTCGAGCTCGCCATCCTCAACCAGGAATCCCGGCTCGCCCCGCCGCAGTCGTCGACCGGCGCCGCCCCCGCCAACCTCGTCGAGCCGCCCGGCTCGGCCGAACCGAGCACCCCGTCGACCGAGCACGTCCAGGTCCAGCAGCGACTCGACGGGCTCTCCGACGAGGCACGCCGGCTGGTCCGGCTCGTGGCCGTCCTCGACGACGCGAGCCGACCTTCGGTGGTCGCGGCCGCCTTCGGGCACGACCCCGAGCACCTTTCGGCCGCGCAGACGGCGGCGAGAGGGGCCGGCTTCCTCGTGGCGACCCACGGGGTGGCGAACCTGGCCCTGTCCGGGCCCGAGGTGCGCGAGAGCGTCCTGCACGGGCTGCCCCCGGCCGAGCGCGCAGAGTTGCACGCCGCCGCCGGGCGGGCGCTCGCGGCATACGCGGCGGGTGATCCGTCGGTCCTCGTCACCGCGGCCTGGCACCTCGCGCTCGCGGCGCGCGCGGGCGCGGCGCTCGATGCGACCGACGAGTTGGTCGTCCTGCGCGCCGTGGGCACGTGTCTGGCCACCGACCAGCCCGAGGCGGCCGACCGGCTCGCGGCCGAGGTCCTCGCATCCGAGGCGCCCGCCTCGCCGACGCGGGTCGACCTGCGGACCGCCCGGGTGCACGCGCTCACGATGATCGGCCGCGCCGAGCGGGCCACCGAGGAGTGGACGCAGGCGGTCGCGGCCGCCCGGGAGGTCGGCGATCCCGAGCGGCTGGCGCTCGCCGTGCTGTCCCGCGACTGGGCGATCCACAGTGCCCAGTCGGCCGAGGGCGGCGCCGATCTCCTGCGTGAGGCGCTGGCCCGGCTCGGCCCGCGCGCCAGTGCCGTGCGACTGCGGGTGCTCAGCGCGCTGCTGCTCGAGTTGTCCACCTTCCGCCGGGCCACGGACGAGATCGTCGAGCTCACGCACGAGGTCGAGGCGTTGGCCCACAGCCTCGAGGACCCCGAGTCGCGGTGCGCCGCCCTGCACGTCCGGCACGTCATGCTGCGACCGACCGCCGATCTCGCGGCCCGCCGGGTCATCGGGGAGCAGTTCACCCGCGTGGCCGAGGCGACCGGCGACCCGTGGTGGCAGGCGCGCGCCGCGGTCGCGCGACTCACCGACCTCTTCGCCGGCGGCGAGTATGCCGCCGTGCCCGCCACCGCCGCCCGGCTCAAGGAGTCCGCCCTCGCCAGCCGGTCGGCCCGGCTCACCTGGCACCACGCCCTCGTGCAGTCCTCGTTGAGCCGCGAGCTGGGCGACTTCACCGACGCGAGCCGATGGGCCGACGAGGCGATGATGCAGGGCGCGGCCGGACGCGTGCCCGACACGCTCGGCGCCGCGGTCCTCGGTCGGGTGCTGCTGGCGATCCAGCGCGCAGACCTCGTGCCCTTCCTGCCCCAGGTCATCCACTTCCGCTCGATGCAGCCGGAGAACCCGATCGCGCTTGCCTGCCTGAGCCTCGGACTGGCCCAGTCGGGCGATCTCGCCGCCGCCCGTGCGCCGTTCGACGGGGCGGTCAGCATGCTCCAGACGACCCTTACCGAGATCGGACCACTCAGCCTCGCGATCCTCACCCACGCGGCGCTCACGCTCGAGGCCACCGAAGCGGCCGCACCGTTGCGCGACCTGCTGGCTCCGCTCGAGGGGCAATACGTCGTCTTCGGCCAGGTCACCGCCACACTCGGCCCGATCGAGCGCTACCTCGGCCTGCTCGACTGGCTCGGTGGCGACCACTCGGGCGCGCTTGTCCAGCTGGCGTCGGCGCAGGCGATGGCGGCATCGGCCGGTGCCGTCCCGTGGGTGGTCGCCTGCGCGGGCGACCGGGCCCGGGTGCTGCGTTCGGCCGCCTCGGCGGTCGCCGAGCCGTCGCTCGCGGCGGAGTATGCCGCCCAGGCCGCTTCTCTTGCAGCGGAATTCGGACCGGCAGCGACCGAGCTCGACCTCAAGCCGAGCCTGCTCGCCTTCGGGCTCGCCGACCCGAAGTGAGTCCCTGTCGGGCCGCCGTCCTGGGGGTCGAGGTCCTTGGGTGCGATCAGCTGGGTATGGGTGCGGTCGGGGCGGTCGGTGCGGTCGGGGCGCTCGGTTGCGAGGGGTCCAGGGTCGGCCAGCCACGCAGAGGTGGCTTGATAAACATCGCCTCCGGCCGGAACGAGGGCGAGCGCCAGATGTCGCCCGGGGTCACCCAGTCGGGCTGGATGCCCCGGTAGGACGCGATCGGTGCCGGTTCGGGCAGGATCGCGGTCCGGGCCCGGGGACCGAGCCGGTCGCGCACCTTCGAGGTGAGCGCGCTGATCATCCGCGCGGGCAGTCGTGGGTCACCGCCGAGCGGCACGAACGGCTCGAGGATCTCCACGTCGACGCCCGACTCGACGAAACATCGGAAGACGAGCTCGGAGCACACGAGGACCCGTGCCTCCGGTGGCACGGCGCGCAACCAGGCCGGCCCGAAGACCCCGGCCAGCCACAGGAACTTCGCGATGCCGGGCCAGCGGGCGTGGGAGCGCGCGCCGCGGTAGCTGCGACTGAGCGCCGCGGGGGCGAGCATCCCCAGGTCGATGGCGGAGAACGTCGGCGCGTTGGCGATGTAGTAGTCGACCCGGTGCAGGACCGCGTCGCGCAGGTGTTCGTCGTCGCGCAGCCGCTGGTGGCGCAGGGCGACGACGCTGCGCACCTGTTCCTTGGCCAGGGTGTCCAGCAGGGCGTGGGATGCCACGGCTGCCTCGGTGCCCTCGGGGCGGTTCGCCATGACGAACTGCCCCTCGTCCACGACGATCCCCGTGTGATTGACCGGCGCGCTGTCGGCCCACTGGATGAGCGCCGACAGACCGGCCAGGCTGTCGAAGGCG
>JAKPEG010000202.1 GCA_029552065.1 Actinomycetes bacterium | reverse complement strand
AAGATCTCGGTCTCGACACCGACGATGTTCGACGCGAACTCGGCGTACTTCGGGCGGATCCCGGCGAAGTAGTCCTTGATCTTGATGAGTCGACCCTCGTCGAGCTCGGTGTGGAACCCGGTGCCGGGCAGCATCTCGACGAGGCTCTCGGTGGGGTTGTGACCCGGGCCGAGGCTCATCGAGGAGATCGCGGCATCGACGCAGTCGGCGCCGGCCTCGATCCCCTTCATGAGCGAGACGAGGGTGACACCGGTCGTCGCGTGGCAGTGGATGTGGATGCGGACGTCCTCGCCGAGGTCGTCCTTGATCGCCTTGACGATGTCGTAGGCCGGTTGCGGCTGCAGCAGCGCGGCCATGTCCTTGAGACACAGCGAGTCGCAGCCCAGGTCCATGAGGTCGCGGGCCATCTGGACGTAGCCCTCGACGGTGTGCAGCTGGCTCACCGTGTAGCAGAGCGTGCCTTGGGCGTGGGCGCCCTCGCGCTTGACCGCCTTGATGGCCCGCTCGACGTTGCGCACGTCGTTGAGCGCGTCGAAGGTGCGGAAGACGTCCATCCCGTTCTCGACGGCCTTGCCGACGAACCGGTCGACGACCTCGTCGGCATAGTGCCGGTAGCCCAGGAGGTTCTGGCCCCGCAGGAGCATCTGGAGCTTGGAGTTGGGCAGCAGTTCGCGGAAGGTCCGCAGCCGCACCCACGGGTCCTCGTTGAGGAAGCGGATGCAGGCGTCGAAGGTCGCCCCGCCCCAGCACTCGACGCTCCAATAGCCGGCCTGGTCGATGTCCTCGCAGATCGGCACCATGTCCTCGAGCGCCATCCGGGTGGCGAAGAGGCTTTGGTGGGCGTCACGCAGGGCGAGTTCGGTGATGTCGATCTTCTTGCTCATCGTGCATCCCTTCCACGGTGGGAGACCCCGAGGCTATCGGGCGCGATGTGACACGCGGCATACCGTCGTCCCGGACAATCTGCCATAGCGGACGCCGGTCCGCATCGGGACCTCTGGCCCGCTTCCCCCGACGGCCGGACGGCTATGTCGCCGGCCGGGGCGGTGGCGGCGACGCGCCCGCGTTTCGGACGAACGGCCGAGCCCCCCGCGCGCGCCCCGCCCGGGATACTCGGGGGCGTGTCGTCGCCGCCCACCTCCACCCGCGCACGCCGCTATCCCGCCGTGGGCCCGCTCGCGGCGGTCGTGCTCGCCGGCGTCGCGGCCGGCGCGGCGCTGCGGATCTGGGAATGGCGACCGGGCAGCCCGCTCTCGCTCGAGGGCGACGCCCCCTCACTGCTCGCCTTCGTCCAGGCCGCGGTGACGGCCGGCCCGGGCGGCTCGGATCCGCGGCTCGGGGCGCCCTATGCGCTGGACACCTCGTGGTGGGCGACCGGGGACCTCGTGCACATGTCGGCGCTTCGGCTGCTCGCCCTCGTCACCGACATACCGACAGCTACCGCGCTCTACTTCTTCCTCGGCTTCCCGCTCGCCGCGCTCACCGGCTATTGGCTGAGCCGGCAGCTGGGCCTGGCGCGCACCGCCGCGGTCCTCGTGGGCGTCCTGTTCGCGGTGCTCCCGGGCCACCAGACCCGCTTCCCCCACCTGCTCCTCGCCGGATACTGGACCCTCCCCCTGGGACTGTGGCTCGTCCTTCGGGTGGCCCAGGGCCAGTCGCTGTGGTCCCGATCGCCGGGAGCGCCCCGCTCGGCCGTCGCCGGTCAGGTCGCGACGGCCCTCGTCGCGATCGTGGTCACCGGCCTCAGCGGGGTCTATCTCGCCGCCTTCGTCGTCGCCCTGCTCGCGTGCGTCCTCGTCGTGCGGCTCTGGCGCCGATCCGAGCCCGCGGTCCTCGCGTCCGGGCTGATCGCACTCGTGGGGATCGTCGCGGTGCTCGGGATCGCCGTCGTCTCCGAGTGGCGCGGGCGTGCCTCGGTCCTCGTCACCGGGCCCTCCCCCACCGCCCGCTCGCCGCTCGAGTCCGAGATCTATGCCGGCCGGGCGGTCGACCTGGTCCTGCCGTGGGAGCACCACCGTCTCGCCGGGCTGGCCGACTTCGTCTCGACCTACCGGCAGTTCTCGCCGACGCCCCCCACCGAGGAACTGGCCATCGGCCTGCTCGCCCTCGTGGGGCTCGTCGTGGCGGTGATCGTCCTCCTTCGCGGCGCTCTCGTCCCGCACCTGCCGGCCCCCCGGTTGCTCGCGACCCTCGCGGTCGTCGCGTTGCTCGCCTTCGCGTTCTTCACCAAGGGAGGGCTGGGTTCCCTCACCGCGCTCGTGGGGACCTCCTCGATCCGGACCTGGGCACGGATGTCCCTCGTCCTGGGGCTGTGCGGCCTGCTCGCCGTGGGCCACTGGCTCACTGGGTCGTTCGCACGGCGAGGCGCCCGGGTGACCCGGGTCCTCGCGATCCTGCTCCTGATCGTCGGGGTCGCCGACCAGACCAACCCCGCCGTCGCGCCCGCCTATGCCGCGAACGCCGACCGGATGAGCGGCGTCCGGGCGTTCACCGACGCCCTCGAGAGCCGGTTGGCCCCCGGCTGCGCGGTCTTCCAGCTGCCCTCGATGGACTACCCCGAGGCGAGCGCCCGCGCCGGCCTGGGCCGCTTCGACGAGCTGCTGCCCACGCTCACCTCGCACCGGCTGCGCTGGAGTGCCGGTGCCGTGCGCGGGACCGCGGCCGGTGACTGGCAGGACGGCCTCGACGACACCGACCTGCCCGCCCTCCTCGACGACCTCGCGGCGGTGGGCTTCTGCGCCGTCACCCTCCACGCGCAGGGCTACTCCCCGCCCGCGCCGCTGGAGTCCGGGCTCGCCGCCGCCCTCGGGCCGCCGATCGCGAGCGCGCAAGGCGAGGGCATCACGGCATACGAGCTCACCGCACGGCGGACCGACCTGCTGAACCGGCTGGGCGAAGCCGGCGTGGCCCAGCGTGCCGACGCCGTGCTCCACCCGGTCCTCGCGCGGATGCTCGCCGGCCCGCCGGCCCTCGGCGCGGACGGACGCCCGACCCAGACGGTCGGACTCGGCACGACCGTCGTCGTCGCCAATCTGGCCGCCCAGGACCGCGGCCGCACCGTTGTGCGGCTCGAGGTCACCGCGGTCGGGGCTGCCGTGCGCACCTTCACCGTCACGCTGCCCGACGGAAGCTCCGTCGTCCACGAGCTCGCCCCGGGGGAGAGCACCCCGGTCGAGCTCGTCCTGCCCTCACTCGCGCCCGGGTTCGTCCGGCTGCCCGTGCGGATCTCCGGCCTGCCCATCCCCGACTCGGCCTCCGACGGGGGGGTGAGCGCCCGGGTCACGCTCGCCGCCGTCACGAGCGACGGCGCCCCGCGTGCCGTCGCCGTCGCCCGGGTCGTCCCGGCGGCCCTGGTGGGCGGATGACGCCGGGGCGCAGCCTGCCCCGACCGCCCTGGGGCGCCGTTCTCGCGGGTCTCACCGGCCTCGTCCTCGTCCTGGGGACCCTCCCGCTCGGCGACCCCGACACGCTCTGGCACATCCTGCTCGGGCAGCGCTTGGCGCAGACCTGGGACTTCGTCGGACCCGCGCCGCGACCCGGTCTGCTCTCCGGCGATTACGTCTACACGCAATGGCTGCCCGAGCTCGTGGCGGCTGCGGGGTATGCCGTGTGGGGCCTGCCGGGGGTGGCCGTCCTCGCCGCATTCGCCCGGCTCGCCTTCGTGGCCTGGCTCTACCGCACCGCGCGACGGGAGGCCGGCCCGCTCGCCTCACTCGTCGTCCTCGTCCTCACCCTCGGTGCCACCCTCGGCGCGCTGAGTGCCCGGCCCCAGCTCGTGGGCGTGCTCCTGCTCGGCGTCGTCGCGACCGCCTGGCGCGCGACCGCCCTCGACGGACGCCCCCGGTGGTGGCTCGTCCCGGTCATGTGGATCTGGGGCGCGAGCCACGGGACGTGGATCGTGGGGGTGGCGGTCGGGGCGCTCGCGCTGGCCCTGCTCGTGCTGCGCACGCGGACGTGGACCCGGGGTCCGGCCGTCGTCTGGCTCCTCGGGGCGCTCGTCCCGTGGTGCACCCCCGTGCCCCCCGCCGAGGTCGTCCACGGCTTCCTCGCCGTCCGTGACATCTCGTGGTTCGCCGAGGAATGGCGGCCGGCCACCTGGGACTCGCCCCAGCTGCTGCCCTTCCTCGCGCTGGTCGGCTGGACCGGTCTCGGTTGGGCCTTCGCCCGTCGACAGGGCGGGCACCGCCCCACGCTCGTCGACGTATCCTTCCTCGGGGTCGCGATCCTCCTGGCCGCGCCGGCATACCGTGGGATCGCCCTCGGCGCGGTCGTCCTCGCGCCGGTCGCCGCGGCGGCCTGGGGGCCCGCCACGGGGGTCGCGCGTCCCGAACGCCCCGACCCCCCGGACCGGGTCGAGCGGGTCGCCTTGGCCCTGCCCCTCGCCGCCGCCGCGGTCTGGACGCTGCTGGCCGCACCGGGGATGGCCGCGAGCCCGGCCCGGGTCCCGTCGGCACTGTCCGAACCGTTGCGCGCCCTGCCCGCCGGGACGGTCGTCTTCGACGACGTCGCCCTCGGGGGGTGGCTGCTGTGGGACCAACCGACGCTCGTGCCCGTGCTCGACACGAGGCTCGAGGCCTACGGCTCGGCCCACCTGCACGCCTACGTCGACGCCCTCGCCGCGACTCCCGGCTGGGAGCGGACCCTCGCGGGCTGGCGGGTCGGCGCGGCCCTGCTCGCCGTGGACGCACCCCTGGCCACGGCACTGGAGCAGGCCGGCTGGCACGAGTCGGCACGGGCGCTCGGGGGCCGGACGACCTATGTCCTGCTCCTGCCCACGAGGTATGCCGTCCCGCCCTCCTGAGCGCCTCGACCGGACCCCCCTCGATCGGCCGATGGCGGCGGTCGGTGCATGCTCGTCTCACGGGGACCAAAGGTCCCTTGGCCGAAACGTGATGCACGGCATACGTTGGCGGCATGTTCGAGGTTCGCATCCACGGCCGGGGAGGCCAGGGCGTCGTCACCGCCGCCGAGCTGCTCTCCGTCGCCGCTTTCGATGAGGGGCGCCACGCCCAGGCCTTCCCGAGTTTCGGCTCGGAGCGCACCGGGGCGCCGGTGGTGGCCTTCTGCCGCATCGCCGACCGGGAGATCCGGGTCCGAGAACCCGTCGTCCACCCCGACGCACTCGTCGTGCAGGACGCGACACTGCTCCATCAAGTCGACGTCTTCGCCGGGCTCAAGCCCGAGGGCTACGTCCTCATCAACTCGACCGGCACCGCGTCCGATCTCGGGCTCGATGAGATCGCCGCGAGCCTGCCGGCCGGTCGCCTCATCACCCTGCCGGCCACGGAGATCGCCCGGACCCACATCGGCCGTCCGGTGCCCAACCTCGTCATGCTCGGTGGCCTTGCGGCCTTCACCGGGATCGTCCACCTGCCCGCCCTGCTCGAGGCGATGGAGGAGCACTTCCCCGGCGCCCTCGGCGAGAAGAACGCGGCCGCCGCGACCGCGGCATACGAGCTGGTCCAGTCCCTCGTCCCCTCCCAGAACTAGGAGCCCTTGTGCGCGCTCAGCTCGAAGGCTCGATGGCGGTCGCCCGCGCGGTCGCCGCCTGCCGGCCGCAGGTCATCTGCGCCTACCCCATCTCGCCCCAGACGCACATCGTCGAAGGCCTCTCGGCCATCGTCAAACGGGGTGAACTGCCCGGCTGCGAATACGTCAACGTCGAGAGCGAATTCGCGGCGATGTCGGTGGCGATCGGGTCGTCTGCGGCCGGGGCACGAACCTACACAGCCACGGCGAGTCAAGGTCTGCTGTTCATGGTCGAGGCCGTCTACAACGCCTCGGGCCTGGGCCTGCCGATCGTCATGACGGTCGCCAACCGGGCCATCGGCGCACCCATCAACATCTGGAACGACCACACCGACGCGATGAGCCAGCGCGACTCCGGCTGGATCCAGCTCTACGCCGAGACCAACCAGGAGGCCGCCGACCTGCACGTCCAGGCCTTCAAGATCGCCGAGGCGCTGTCGATCCCGGTGATGGTCTGCATGGACGGCTTCATCCTCACCCACGCGGTCGAGGAGGTCGACCTGCCCGAGCAGGCCGACGTCGACCGCTTCCTCCCGCCCTTCGAGCCCCGCCAGGTCCTCGACCCGGCCGACCCGGTGTCGATCGGCGCAATGGTCGGGCCCGAGGCCTTCACCGAGGTCCGATACCTCGCCCACGACAAGCAGATGCAGGCCCTCGAGCTCATCCCCCAGGTGGCCGCGGAGTTCAAGGAGGTCTTCGGCCGCGACTCGGGCGGACTCCTGCACACCTACCACACCGAGGACGCCGAGACGATCGTCATCGCCCTCGGCTCGGTGCTCGGCACGATCAAGGACGTCGTCGACGAGCGGCGCGCCCGCGGCGAGAAGATCGGCGTCCTGGGCCTCACCAGCTTCCGGCCCTTCCCGCTGGCCGCCGTCGAGGCCGCGATCGGCGACGCCAAGCGCTTCGTCTGCCTCGAGAAGGCCTTCTCGGTCGGCATCGGCGGGATCGTCTCCTCGCACGTGCGGATGGCGATGAAGTCCCACCCGATCGTCAACTACACCGTTGTCGCGGGGCTCGGCGGACGGCCGATCCTCAAGACCTCGCTGCACGACATGCTCGACAAGGCTGCGGCCGACGAACTCGAGTTCCTCACCTTCCTCGACCTCGACCACGAGCTCGTCGAGCGTGAACGGGCCCGGGCCCGATCCGAGCGCCGGTCCGGACCGGCCGCCGAGAACCTGCTGCGCGACCTCGGTGCCGTGCGCGCCACCCCCGTCTGAGGAGAGCCGAGATGACCGAGACCCAGACCAGCTCCCAGGCACCCGAGGCCGGCTTCCACCACGGCATCGTGCCCGAGGTGCTGCACGACGCCCCCGCCTCCAAGCCGGTGAAGTTCTACCAGGTCGGCTCGTTCGCGGTCGGCAACCGACTGCTGCCCGTCGCCGACCGCTCCGTGCAGTCCGACCCCAACCGGGCCAACACCCTCACCTCGGGCCACCGGGCCTGCCAAGGATGCGGGGAGGCGCTCGGCGCCCGCTACGCCCTCGACGCCGCGATGCGGGCGGCGAACGGCCAGCTCGTCGCCGTGAACGCGACCGGGTGCCTCGAGGTCTTCTCCACGCCCTATCCGGAGACCTCGTGGCGGGTGGCGTGGCTGCACTCGCTCTTCGGCAACGCCCCCGCGGTCGCCTCGGGCGTCGCGGCGGCATACAAGGCCATGGGCAAGAACGACATCCGGGTCGTCGCCCAGGGCGGCGACGGCGGCACCGTCGACATCGGCTTCGGTGCCCTCTCGGGGATGTTCGAGCGCAACGACGACGTCCTCTACATCTGCTACGACAACGAGGCCTACATGAACACCGGGGTGCAGCGCTCCGGCGCCACTCCCCCGGCGGCCCGCACGGCGACGACCCAGGCCGTCGGCGACGAACCGGGCAACGTCTTCGGCCAGGGCAAGGACCTCCCCCGGATCGCCATGGCCCACGAGATCCCCTACGTCGCCACGGCGTCGGTCGCGGACCTGCGCGACCTCGAGGCCAAGGTGTTGCGGGCGATGGAGATCCGCGGCGCCCGCTACATCCACGTGATGGTCCCCTGCCCCCTCGGCTGGGGCACCGCCTCGTGCGACACGATCAAGGTGGCCCGACAGGCGACCCAGAGCGGCCTGTTCCCGGTCTTCGAGGCCGAATACGGCGAGGTCGTCGCGTCCTCCCCGATCCGCCGGCTCATCCCGGTCGAGGACTACCTGCGGGGGCAGAAGCGCTACGCCCACCTGTTCTCCCCGAAGCGCCGCCAGGACGTGATCGACCGGCTGCAGGCGCAGGCGGACCGCAACATCCGCCGCTACAACCTGCTGCCCGGGGGCAGCTCGCCCGAACGCGCCGACATCACCGACGCATCCGAACCGCACGACCCCTCGTTCACCACCCAGACGGTCACCACGACCCCGGAGCCGGAGGCCACGGCCTGATGGAGAAGCCCTTCGCGATCACCCTCGACATCGGCTCGAGCCTGGCCAACCGGACCGGCTCGTGGCGGACCGAGAAGCCGCTCTACGTCGACCTGTTGCCGCCGTGCAACCAGGCCTGCCCGGCCGGCGAGAACATCCAACAGTGGCTGTTCCACGCCGAGGAGGGCAACTACGAGGCGGCCTGGCGCCAGCTCACGGTCGACAACCCGTTCCCGGCGATCATGGGCCGGGTCTGCTACCACCCGTGCCAGACCGCCTGCAACCGTGCGGAGATCGACGAGGCCGTCGGCATCAACGCGGTCGAGCGCTTCCTCGGCGACCACGCCCTCGCCCAGGGCTGGAGCTTCGAGCCGCCGACCCAGGAATCCCTGTCCGGCAAGCGCGTGCTCGTCGTCGGCGCGGGCCCCTCCGGGCTGTCCGCGGCATACCACCTGCGGCGGCTGGGACACGAGGTCGTCGTGCGTGACGCCGGGCCGATGGTCGGCGGGATGATGCGCTTCGGGATCCCCTCCTACCGGCTGCCCCGGGACATCCTCGACGCCGAGGTGAAGCGGATCACCGACCTCGGGGTGAGCATCGAGCTCAACGCCAAGGTGACGAGCATCCCCGGGTGCGAGGCGGAGGGCTTCGACGCGATCTTCCTCGCGGTCGGCGCCCACATCGGCAAGCGCGCCTACATCCCCGCCGGCGAGTCGGCCAAGATCCTCGACGCGGTCTCCTACCTGCACGACGTGGAGACCGAGGAGGAGAAGCCGATGCTCGGGCGCAAGGTCGTCATCTACGGCGGCGGCAATACCGCGATCGACGCCGCCCGCACGGCCAAGCGGCTGGGGGCGGAGGAGGCGATCATCGTCTACCGCCGCAACCGCGACAAGATGCCCGCGCACGACTTCGAGGTCGAGGAGGCGCTCGAAGAGGGCATCCTGCTCAAGTGGCTCTCGACGATCAAGCACGTCGACGAGGGCAAGATGGTCGTCGAGAAGATGGAGCTCGACGAGTCCGGATTCCCCCAGCCCACAGGCCAATTCGAGGAGCTCGAGGCCGACTCGCTCATCCTCGCCCTCGGGCAGGAGGCCGACCTCAGCTTCCTCGACGGCCTCGAGGGGATCGCCGTCGACGACGGCGTCGTCCAGGTCGACCGCACGATGATGACCGGTCGCGCCGGCCTGTTCGCCGGCGGCGACATGGTGCCGGCCGAGCGCACCGTCACCGTGGCGGTCGGGCACGGGAAGAAGGCCGCCCGCAACATCGACGCCTACTTGCGCGGCACGGCATACCAGCCGGCGGCCAAGCACGCAGTGGCGACCTTCGACAAGCTCACCACCTGGTACTACGCCGACGCGCCGCACCAGCACCGCGAGCACCTCGAAGGCGCTCGGCGTGCCTCGACCTTCGCCGAGGTCGTCACCGGGCTCACCGAGGACAGCGCCCAGTTCGAGGCCCGTCGGTGCATGTCCTGCGGCAACTGCTTCGCCTGCGACAACTGCTTCGGGGTCTGCCCGGACAATGCGGTGAAGAAGGTCGACTTCGCCAAGGGTTATGCGATCGACTACGACTACTGCAAGGGCTGCGGCATGTGCGTCGCCGAGTGCCCGTGCGGTTCGCTCACGATGGTGCCCGAGGAATAGCCGGACCCACCCCCATGCCGTGCGGCCGGCCCCATCCGGGGCCGGCCGTTAGGCATGTCAGCGGGTGCGGTCGCGCAGCTCGGCCAGGTGGGGGGACAGCGCCGGGTCGAGCCCGAGACCGAGGGCGAGGTAGGTCGCCGCGAAGTCGACGTGGGCGACGAGGTCGGCCAATCGCACGAGCACCGGGCCCGGCTCCGCGGCATACTCGCTCACCCGCACGCCGGCCGCGCGCGCGATCTCGGCGACGGTGGCGGCAAGCGGACGGCCGACCTCGGTCCCACCCTCGGCGGCCCGTTCGGCGGATTCCCGCAGCAGCACGAGCCCGAGTCGCGGGTCGGGCATGCCGTCGAGGTAGGGATCGCGGAAGATGTCGGCGACGACCTCGCCCTCGCCGGCGAGCGCGGCCGCCCCGGCGTCCGTGTAGGGGCCGTCGAGGAGCGCGACGACCTGGGCGGCGGCGTCCGGTAACTCGCCCCACATCGCCGGCACCCGGGCCGTGCGATTGAGCATGGTCGCGGCACGCCGAGCGGCCACCCCCGCCACCGCGCCGTCGCCGAGGACGACCGGGAACCGCTCGGCGAGGTCGACAGCAAGCAGCTTGGCGGGATTGACGAAGCTCTCCGACCCGGGGCGCGCCGCCAGCGCCGCGGCATCGAGCCGGTCGGCGACCTCGCTGAGCAGCGCGGGCGGCGCGGCGACGAGACCGAGGGCGTCCGCGGCGACGAGCACGGGGGTGAGCAACGACCACAACGAGGTCCGGGTCGACGTGAGATCCGGCGGCACGGCGACGTGCAGGCCACGGGCCCGCGCACAGACGTCGGCGAGCGGCGAATCGGCGGTCCCGACGGTGACGATCTCGGCACCTCGGCGGGCCGCCTCCGCGGCCAGCGCGAGGGGCCCGGCGGCCCGACCGGAGTGGGAGACGGCCACGACGAGGTCGAGGGGGCCGACCCACCCCGGCAGCGGCAGATCGTGCCGAGTGCTCACCGGCACCGGGGACCCGGGTTCGGCGAGCAGTTCCAGGACGTCGGGCACGGTCGAGGCGGTGCCCACGGCCGCGACGAGCACGGAGCGTGGTCGTTCGGTCCTGCGCAGCCGGGCCACACCGGCGTCCGCGGCGAGCTCGACCGCATGGCGCACCTGGGCGCCGGCGGTCGCGAGGGCGCGCAACGTGTGGCGACGATCGAGCCGCTCGATCGCGGCCTCGTCGTCGATCCGGGTCTCGTCCAGTTGCGGCACTGCCCGACCTCCTGGCTCAGTCGGGTCGGGTCGCCTCGTCGACGAGCAACACGGGTATGCCGTCCTCGATCCGGTAGCGCAGGCGGCAGCCGGTGCATTCGAGCCCACCCGCGCGGTCGACGAGCGGCTCCCGACAGGCCGGGCACCGGAGGATCGCACGCAGCCACGGGGGGAGCACCGGCTCGGCGATCGGCGGGTCGAGCTCGGGCGTCCCGACACCCGGGCGGCGGATCATCGCCCGATCGGTGGCGACGGCCCCCACGGCCGTCCCCTCGCCGCGCAGGAGGGCGAGCACGGAGTCACGGACCCGCGCCATCGTCGTGGGGTCGGCGGCCTCGACGTTGAGGCGCAGGAGCGGTTCGGTGTTGGACGGGCGCACGTTGAACCACCACAGCGGTGCGCCGAGGTGCCGCACGGTGACCCCGTCGAGCCGGTCGATCTCCACGGGTCCCTGGGCGTGCGCCCAGTCGAGGGCGCGCTGGACGGCCGCGTCGCGCTCGATGACCGTCGAGTTGATCTCGCCCGACGCGGCATACCGCTCGTATGCCGTGACGAGCGCCGAGAGTGGCTCCTGCGCCTCGCCGAGCGCGGCGAGGACGTGCATGGCCGCGAGCATTCCGGTGTCGGCGAACCAGAAGTCGCGGAAGTAGTAGTGCGCCGAGTGTTCGCCGCCGAAGACCGCTGCGGCCGAAGCCATCTCGGCCTTGATGAACGAGTGGCCCACCCGGGTGCGCACCGGCGTTGCGCCGAGCTCGGTGACGAGTTCGGGGACGGCGAGCGAGGTGATGACGTTGTGGACGACCCGGATCTGGCCCGGGTCGACGCCTCGGTCGACCTCCTTGCCGATCTCGCGGGCGGCGACGAGGCCGGTGACGGCGCTGGGGCTCACCGCGATGCCGCGCTCGTCGACGACGAAGCACCGGTCGGCATCGCCGTCGAAGGCAAGACCGAGATCGGCACCGTGGGCGAGCACGGCCGCCTGCAGGTCGCGCAGGTTCTCCGGCTCCAGCGGGTTCGCCTCGTGGTTGGGGAAGGTCCCGTCGAGCTCGAAGTAGAGCGGGACGATCTCCAGCGGCAACGGCGCGAGTCCGGCGGCCGTGCCGAGCACGGCCGGGACGGTGTGCCCGGCCATCCCGTTGCCGGCGTCGACGACGACCTTGAGCCGCCGGCCACCCGACAGGTCGACCAGGCCCCGCAGGAAGAGGGCGTAGTCGGCGAGCACGTCGCGTTCGGTGATGGTGCCGGTGGGAGCGCCCGCGTGGGCGCTCTCGACGCCCGCGTCGAGGTCGGCCTGGGCGAGATCGCGGATGTCGGCCAGACCCGTGTCCTGTCCGACCGGCCGGGCCCCCGCTCGGCAGAGTTTGATCCCGTTGTATTCGGCCGGATTGTGGCTGGCGGTGAACATCGCCCCGGGCACCTCGAGTGCGCCGCTCGCGTAGTAGAGCTCGTCCGTGGAGGTGAGCCCGACGAGCGTGACGTCGATGCCGTGCGCGGCGACCCCGGCGGCGAAGGCCCGGGAAAGGGTCGGCGAACTCGGCCGCATGTCGTGCCCGATGACGACCGAGGCGGCACCCTCGGGGAGCGCGACCACCCGGGCGAAGGCCGAGCCGATCGCCCGCGACACGCGCTCGTCGAGTTGGTCGGGCACGAGGCCGCGCACGTCGTAGGCCTTGACGAAGTCGGCGAGTCGGGGGGTGGCAGCAGTCGTCACGCCCTGCAGCCTAATGGCGCCCGGGGAGGGTCACGTGCTGCGCAGCACCCGCAGGTGACGTCGCCGCTCGTCCGGGCCCGGCTCACCCACCGGGGGGTATGCCGCGCCGCCCGCGGGTCGGGCAGCGACCGGGGCCTGGCTCGCACCGCCTCGCGGCCGACCGGCCTCCCGCACGGCATCGGCGAGGGCGACGAGGTCGTCGCTCGTGGGAGGCGGGGGGGTGAGGTCGACCGCGAGCCGCACGACGTCCCATCCCCGAGGCGCGGTGAGCCGTTCGGCGTGCTCGGCGCACAGGTCGTAGGTGTGCGGCTCGGCATAGGTCGCCAACGGCCCCAACACCGCCGTCTGGTCCGCGTAGACGTAGGTGAGCGTCGCCACGGCCGGCCGTCGGCACCCGGTCTTGCTGCATTGTCGCGTGAGCCCCACGCGGGCAGCCTAGGCCGCGCGCGGGCTGTGGTCGGGTCGGCGCGCCGGGCGTGCCGGGCGGGGTGGGGCCCAGGCGTCCGGGACGCACCCGGTGCCCTGGCCCATTAGGGTTGCGCCGTGCCGTCCGCCTCGTCCGCCCGCCCGCGCCGTCGGCACGGGCGCGGTCCCCGTGGGCCGCTCGCGTGGCCGCCGGTCCCGGCGATGGTCACCCGGGCGGAGCGCTTCGACGAGCTGGTCGTCGCGGCGGCCGCCCGGGCCGAGCGTGCCTGGGGACGACCGCTACCCGACTTCGACCTCGGCGTCGAGGAGGTCCCGCCGAGCGACCCGGCCCCCTGGGAGCACGAGGAGGTGCCGCTTGGCCGGCTGTTCGCCGCTCAGGGACGCGAGCTGGCGCGGATCGTGCTCTACCGGCGACCGATCGAGACGCGTGCCGAGGGCGAGGGGGAGCTCGAGCTGCTCGTCGGAGAGATCGTCACCGAGCACGTGGCCGCCCTGCTCGGCGTGGACCCCCAGCAACTCGACCCACGGTTCGGTCAGGACTGACGCCCCGGCGTCGACGGCGCAGCTCCCGCACCGGCGTCAACGGCGCAGCTCCCGCACCGGCAGATCGGTCGTGCTCGTCGCCGACGCAAGCACCGGCACGACCGAGACGAGGGTGCCGCCGGGGTCGGTGAGCTCGAGCGTGACGGAGCCGCGCACCGTGCCGGTCGCCGGACGCACCCAGAGGGAGGCCGCGCCGGTGGCGTCCAACGCCACCACGGAATCTGCTGGACCCGAGACGGAGCTCGCGGTGGCCGTGCCGTCGGGCGCGACGAGGTAGACGACCGCCGACCAGTCCGTGCCGGTCCCGGCGAGCACGAGGGCGGCGTTCGTTCCCGCAGGGATGGGACTCCCGCCGAGGACGGGGATCGGCGCCGGCGCGGCGAGCCAGGCAAGGTCCGAGGGGCCGTCGCCGGCCGGGCGGCGTTCGGTCAGCACGGACGCGACCAGCGGACGATCGGCGCGGACCTGGACGGCATAGGCGCCAGCGGGGAGCCCGGACAGGTCGATGTCGCGCACGGTGCCCCCGGGGACGCGCACGACCCCATCGGCCGGGAGGGCCTGGGCGGCACCGGAGGTGAGGACACGGGTCTGCACCACGGCCTCGTCGGCACCGGGGACGAGCACGCGCAGCCGGGAGTGTCCGGAGAGCGCGACGGGGATGACGGCCTCGGTCGACGGGCCCGCGGCCGGTCCGACGTCGTCGCGTCCCCGCCCGACCGCACCCTCGATCCACGAGTCCTCGAGGACGGCGACGACCAGGCCACCGGTGGCGGTCACGTGGACGGCCGGGGTCGGCTCACCGGGGGCGAGCGCGTCGACGAGCAGCCCCACCCGACCGTGCGGAGGCACGACGACATGGGTGCCACCCACGGTGGCGATCCGGCCGGCGCCGCCGAACACCTCGACGTCGACCGTCACGGGGTTCGCCCCGGCGTTGGCGACCAGGAGTCGCTCGCGTCGCGTCGGGTCTCCCCCACCGGCAAGCAACCACGCCTCGGCTCCGGGTGTGGGGCAGGCGGTCGCCACCAGGCCACGATCGTCGGAGTCGCGCCGCAGCCAGGTCTGCACCGCCGCGACGCCGGCGGCGAGCGACCCGACGGCGCGGACCTCCGCGAGGGTCGGACCGGCGAGCGACGCGGAGAGGGTCGCACCACGGGCGGATGCCTCGGCCGGCGCGCTGCCCGTGGACTGCGCGGTGAGCGTGAGTCGACCGGGCTCGGTGCTCGTGCCGATCCCGCCGAGCGCCGCACCGGCCGCGGTCGTCGCGAGCACACTCGTCGTGCCCCCGGTCACGGCGGGGACGCCGGCCACTCCCTCGGTCTCCGGGCCCGGGCAGACGAGTGCGCTCTGGCGCACCGGGACCACGGCGGCCTCGGCCGGCGTCACCGCCGCCGTGGCGCGCAGTTCGATCGTGTGGGGCAGCGCTCCGGCGGTGAGGACGAGGCCCGCCGCCGCAGCCACGACGACCAGGGCCCGGGACGGGCCCGCCCAGCGACTCATCGGAGCCTGCGCGATCGGCGGTTGCCGAACGGGATGGCGAGGAAGATCGCCAGCCCGACGAGGAGTAGCTGCCCGAGGAACCAGCGCGGGGCGGTGGGCGGGAGCTCGACGGCGACGGTCACGGCCCGCGCAGGCAGCGGATAGGCCGGCAGGCCCCCGACCGAGCGGGCCGTCGCGAGGGTGCCGTCCACTCGCACCTGGGCGACTGCGGCCCAGTCCGGGGACTCGGCGACGACGAGCAGGCGGTCGGCCGGACCCGCGGGCAACGCCGCGTCGAGGGTTCCGTGCGGACCGTCGACGGGGACGCCCTCGATCGGTGCGCCGTTCGCCGCCACGATGCGGACCCGGCCGGGCGCGACGACCTCGGACGGGCGGGTCGCCGAGGCACGGGCGAGCACCCGCCACAGGGTCTGGCCATCGGTGCTGCCCAGCCGGGTGAGACCGCCGGCGGCGTCGAGCGTGCGGGTGAGGTCCTCGCCCGCGCCGTCGCGCACGGAAACGAAACCCACCCCGAGATCGGCGAGCCGGTCGCCGATCGTCGTGGCGGCGGTGCCCGCCGGGTCGCCGGTCGTCGTGGCGGCGGTGCCCGCCGGGTCGCCGGTCGTCGGGAGCTCGGTGCGGCCCGCGGCGAGCGTGGACACGACGGTGCCGATGCCGGGGTCGTGTGGGCGGGTGCCCGGGTCGCGGTCGCGCAGGACGTCACCGGGTTCGGCCCCGACGAGCTGGTATTCGACGACCTCGGTCCCTGGACGCACGACGAGCGTGCGGGCGGCGCCGGGCCCGTTTGCCTGGTCGACCGCCACCGCGGGCACGGCGTCGTGGCCGACGGCCAGGGCGGTGTCGAGCCGGGTCCAGCCCAGCAGGGCACCCGCAAGGAGCACACCGCAGCCAAGCACGGCCAGACCGATGCCGGCGAGCAGACGCGCCGGGCGGCCAGCATGCTCGCGCAGCGCCCGCCCGAGGCCGACCGACCCGAGTAGCGCGAGGGCGAGGATCGCCAGCCACAACGCCTGGGCACCGATCCCGGGCCACGGAGTGGCGGGCACGAACGTGCCGTCGGCTGCCTCGGTCGAGCCGACGACGACTCGGCGAAAGGCGAGGACTGCGGCCAGCCCGAGCAGCGCGAGCAGGGCGAGCGCGCTCACCGCGACGGCGGCGCCACGTGAGCGGGCGCGTCGGGTGAGTGCAGCCACGGCAAGCACGACGAAGGGAGCGGTGAGCAGGACCGGGAGGGTATCGCCGCCGTCCGGCCGGCCGAGGGCCGCGAGCCACCAGCTGACCTCCGGGGCGGGTGCCGCATCGAGCAGACCCGGCCCGGACAGCAGGGTCGAGGGGTCACGCAGGGCGAGCAGCCAGTGGCCCTGCAGGCCGAGCGGCAGGACGAGCAGGAGCAGACCACGTGCCCGGACGCGCAGACCGGGACCCATGACAACGAGCAGGAGGGCCGCGAGCGCGACGGGGACGAGCGAGACCGGCACACAGGCCCCGAGGACCCCGGCGGCCAGCGCGGTCGCGGCCGCCGCCGTGAATGTCGCCCCCGAGGTCGCACACCGTGCGACGCCCGCGAGGACGAGCGGGGCGAGGATGTGGGCGAGGACGACCCCGACGCGGCCGCCGGACACGGCGGCGACGGCGATCCCCGAACAGCCCCAGGCGAGGGCGACGAGGGCACGGGTCCACCGCGCGGGGGTCACCACCCGGCCGGCGAGGTATGCCGTCGCGGTCGCCAACGGCATACCGAGCAGGAGCACCCAGGTGAGCATGACCGAGGCGGGCGATCGCCCGGATGCGACGTAGGGCAGGCGTTCGGCCAGCCAGGACAGGCTCGCGAGGACACCGAGCAGGGGGCTGCCCTCACCCGGTGCGCCGAGGCCCGCTCCGTGCCATGCGTCGCGGAAGGCGTGGAACAGTCCCCCGGAGTCGGTGGCGACCCGGGTGAACTCGCCTCCTACGACACCCGCGCCCTGTGCGTCGAGCAGGCCGTCGAGGAGCGACCCGCGGAAGCCGAGCACGCCGACGGCCACGGCAACCGCCGTGACGAGGACTCCCGGGTTGGTGAGCACCCGTCGCCCGAGCGAGGCGGGCAGCGTCGTGAGGTCCTCGGCCTCCTCGCTCACCGGGCCGGACTCGAGCGCGGTGCCCGCCGTGGCCGTCGCACCGGCCGCGAAGGAGGGCGTGAGCGCCTCCTGCACACGGTCGCCGGTATGCCGCAGGGCCTCCGCCGAGCCGATGAACAGGGTCCCCAGGTCCCGCCGCCGCAGGACCCGCCGACCGCGGAAGGCCCACCGCGCCCGCAGCGAGCTCCACGGGTGGACCAGCGCACCGAGGTCGGCGAGCTCGACCCAGGCATGGGCCGGCCGCTTGAGCAGCAACAGCGCGAGCGCCGAGACGAGCGAGCCGACGGCGATCCAGGCCGCCAGGAGGGGGGCCAGCCACGGGGAGCACCGGGTGAGGGCGACCCGCCTGGCGGCGCTGCGCTGAGCACGCCGGAGCGCAAGTGCAGGAGCGTCGTGGGCGTTCGTCGACGCCGTCCGCTCGGCCGCATAGGGAACGCCAGCGGCCCTCACCACCGCGGAGGGGACGACGACCACACGTTCACCCGCCAGTTGGGCGCGCCAGCCCAGGTCGAGGGACGCGCCCCCCGGGCTGGGCGCAGCCGCGAATCCCCCGATCCGAGCGAAGAGGGCACGCCGCACGAGCATCCCGCAGCTGCCCACGGCGAGCACGTCGGTGCGGGTGTCGTACTGCCCCTGGTCGACCTCGCCGAAGGCGGGCTCGCCGACGCGGCGGCCGGCCCGGGTGAGCTGGTGGCCAATCTCGACCAACCGTCGGGGGTTGTCCCATTCGACCACCTTGGGACCGGCCACACCGACCGAGGGCGACCGCCGGACGGCACCCACGAGTCGGGCGAGCGCGTCGGGAGCCGCAGCCGCGTCGTCGGGGCACAACCAGAGCCACTGCGCGTCGGGGTCCACCGGCTCCGCGGTTCCCGCTCGCCGGACCGGTTCGTCGGCGCCGACGAAAATCCCCGTCGGCTCGGGCAGTTGGGCGACCGCTCGGTCCACCGCGGCAGTGAAGGAGAGGGCGGCACCGTCGGCCAGGCGTCGGACGACGAGGTCGGGCACGGCCAGGCGCAGGGCCTCGTGGCCCTCGACGAGGCCGACCGATCCGTCGTCGCTCGCGAGGTCGAGCACGACCAGCCGATCGGGCTGACGGGTCTGGCTGGCGAGCGCGTCGAGCGTGCGCGGGAGCCAGGGTGCGCCGTCGCGCAGCACGAGCACCGCGGTGACATGGGGTCGGACCGGTGCCGTCCGGCGCGCCGCGTGCGGCGGGTCGGACGGCGGCGGGACAGCCACGCTGGGCATCGGGGTCATCGGAGTCGTCGGGGAGGTCACCGGCATGGGCGGTCTCTCCGGGCCATGGCTGGCTGGGGGCGGATCAGACGGCCCGCTTCTTGAGTTTGCGCCGCTCGCGCTCGGACAGCCCGCCCCAGATCCCGAACCGCTCGTCGTTGGCGAGGGCGTATTCCAGGCACTCGACCCGGACGTCGCAGCTGACGCACACCTTCTTGGCCTCGCGCGTCGACCCGCCCTTCTCCGGGAAGAACGCCTCCGGATCGGTCTGCGCGCACAGCGACCGCTCCTGCCAGGAAAGCTCCCCACCTGGCAACTCGTCCATCGGAACCACCAGCAGCTCGTGCATGTCGCCTCCTCGACCCGTCGTTGGCATGCACCCACCCATTCTGCGGAGCGCCCACGACCGCCACCCGGCCGTGAACGACACTGGTGGAATTACACGCGTGTCATACCCGGTTCGTCAAGCCGAGATCTGATATTTATGTCCACTCGCACCGCCCCCCACCCGACTTCTCGGCGTGTCGTGCCGATCCACCGGCGTGTCGCGCCGGTGCCGGTGGCGGCCACGGCCGGCAACGCCGCGCCCGCGGACGCGGGAGAGGTGCGCGGTCCCCGGCTGCAAGACTGCCCCCATGCACGTCACCGCGCTCTCCGGCGGAGTGGGTGGGGCTCGCTTCCTGCGGGGCCTGCTCGCCCATATCGACCGGACTCCCGAGCTGCACGGCTCCACCGTCACCGTCATCGGCAACACCGGCGACGACATCACCCTCTTCGGCCTGCGGGTCTGCCCCGACCTCGACACCGTGCTCTACACCCTTGGCGGCGGCGCGAACGAGCAACAGGGCTGGGGCCGGGCCGACGACACGTATGCCGTGCACGGCGAGTTGACCGCGCTCGGCGTGCCGCCGGCTTGGTTCGGGTTGGGCGACAAGGACTTCGGCACCCATGTGGCCCGTTCCCTCTGGCTCGGGCAGGGGTTCACCCTCAGCGAGGTGACCGCCCGACTGGCCGCCCGCTGGGGACTGCCCGAGCGCGGGGTCACCCTCCTGCCGATGACCGACACCCCCGTCGAGACCCACGTCGTCCTCGACGAGGGAGAGGGTCCGCACGCCGTCCACTTCCAGGAATGGTGGGTCCGGCTGCGGGCCACGGTTCCCGCGGAGCGCTTCGTCGTCGTCGGGATGGACCGGGCCGCGCCGGCGCCCGGGGTCCTCGACGCGATCCGTCAGGCGGACCTGGTCCTGCTCCCCCCGAGCAATCCCGTCGTGTCGATCGGGATCGTCCTGGGCGTCCCCGGGATCCGCGACGCTCTCCGGGGCACCCGGGCGCCCGTCGTCGGCGTGAGCCCACTCGTCTCGGGTCGCCCGGTGCGTGGGCATGCCGATGCCTGCCTGGCCGCGATCGGCGTGGAGAGCACGGCCGCCGCGGTCGCGGCGCTCTATGCCGACTTCCTCGACGGCTGGCTCGTCGACGACGCCGACGCCGGTTCGGTCGACCTGCCCGGGGTGCGGGTGAGCGCCCGCCCCCTGCTCATGACCGACGTCGAGGCGGCCGCCGACATCGCCGGCGCAGCGCTCGACCTGGGGCGCACCGCGGCCGTGCGATGAGCGCACCCGGGGACGGGACCGGCCCAGCGCATGCGGTGACGGTCATGCCGCTGCACGGCATACCGGAGGTGCGCGAGGGCGACGATCTCGCGGCCCTCCTGCTCGCCGCGACGCAGCGGGCCGGGCTGCACCTCACCGACGGCGACGTGCTCGCCGTGTCGAGCAAGATCGCCTCCAAGGCGATGGGCCTGGTGGCCCCGCTCGCGCAGCGCGATGCCGTCATCGACACCGAGACGGTGTCGATCGTCGCCGAGCGGGCCCTGCCCGGAGGGCGGGTCACCCGGATCGTCCACGCCGCAGCGGGTCCGGTCATGGCGGCCGCGGGTGTCGACGCGTCCAACACCGGGGGGCGCGAGATCGTCCTGCTCCTGCCCCGCGACCCCGACGCCGTATGCCGCGCGCTGCACGCCCGGCTCGTCGCCGCCACCGGGGTGACCCGCCTCGGGGTCCTGCTCACGGACACGGCCGGTCGGCCCTGGCGGATCGGCCAGACCGACTTCGCCCTCGGCAGCCACGGACTGGCCGTCGTCGAGGACCTGCGCGGCGGGGTCGACGCCGACGGACGGGCCCTGCTCGTGACCACCCGGGTCGTCGCCGACGAGGTGGCCGCGGCCGCCGACCTGGTCAAGGGCAAGACGAGCGCCGTGCCCGCCGCGCTCCTGCGCGGTCTCGGCGAGCACGTGCTCGGTCCGGCGGAGGCCGCGACCGCCCCCGGTGCCCGCTCGCTCGTGCGCCCGCCCGAGGAGGACTGGTTCGCGTTCGGCTCGCACGAGGCGGTCCTGGCCGCCCTCGGGGTCCCCCCGGGCAGCGGACTGAATGCCGCGACGCCGCTGCGCCCGGCCGGCCATGGCATCGAGGCGGCGGAGGCGCGGATCCGTCGGGCGATCGGCCCGGCCTTCCTGCCTCAGCTGGACCCTTGGCAGGCCGGGGTGGAGCTGCACGTGCCGGAGCGGGGTGACTGGATCGAGTTCACGGGCGGTGACCCCTTCGCCGTCGGACTCGTGACCGCTCGGGTGCTCGTCGCCCTCGCGGGCGAGGGTGTGCCCCACCGGATCGCCTCCCAGGAGACGACCGCGGGGCAATGTCGCGTGCGGCTCGTGCCGCGCTCGGTCGACTGAACCCACCAGCCGGACCCCGGGCCGGGCGACGGCCCGAGCCGCGGCGCTCCGTCAGCGCGGCAGATGCGTCCGGGGAGCCATTCGCGGCCCCCGCCGGGGATGGCCGTGCCCAGCGAGCTCGAGCAGCCGCTGCACCCGGTAGCGATGCCCGGCATAGGGCTCGAGCAACTCGGCGAGCCCGTCGTCGTCGAGCTCGCACCGGACGAGGGTCCAGCCGATCGAACGGGCCACGTGGTAATCGCCGAAGCTCACCGCGTCGGCATCGCCCCACGCGCGCTGGGCCACCTCGGCGGCGGTCCACCTGCCCACCCCCGGCACGCTCTGCAGTGCGGCCCGCGCCTCCGCGGGCGATCGTCCGGTGAGCCGTTCGAGGGAGTCGGCCACCCGGCATACCCGCTGGACGGTGCCCGAGCGCGCGGGGTCGACGGGAGCGCGCAACCACTCCCACGACGGTATGCCGCGCCACCCGGCCGCGTCGGGCGGCACGAGCAGCCCCCGCTCGCCGGGAGGCCCGGGAGCGCGTTCGCCGAACCGGCGCACGAGCCGGGCCCGGCCGGCGAAGGCCTCCTGGCCGGTGACCTTCTGCTCGATGATCGCCGGGACGAGCACGTCGAGGACGAGCCCGCCGCGGGGCACCCGCCAACCGGCGAACCGGCGCGCGGCCTGCGCGAGCGGAGCGTGCAGCGGGACGAAGCCCGCAGGGTCGTCGTGCTCGCCGAGCAGGTTGGGTGCCTGGTCGAGCGCCCACTGCGCACCTGGGCCCCAGGCCCGCGCAGTGATCTGGGAATCCCTCGGGACACAAGTGAATTCGACGGACGCCGGGCCGGTCGGGGTCCGCATCGCCCGGGTGATCGCGCCGCTGGCCCCCATCTCGAAGCAGGGGTCGCCACCCCCGCGGCGGAAGGCCGCGAGCGTGGCGCCAAGCTGCAACGGCCGGGCGCTGCGCCAGCTGCGTTCGAGCGCGTGCTCGGGCCCGGCGACCATGGCGCGACTCTAGTGGCGCCCGGTGACGGGGGCTGGCGGGCAGGGCGGCCGGAGTGCCGGGTCAGCCCTTCTTGACCGGATAGCCGAGCACCGGGCCACGCTTGGCGACGAGCTCGTCCATCGCCACCTGCATGGTGTCCTGGACCCGGCGGGCGAAGCGCTCGGGGGTCTCGCCCGCCTCCGGGGTGAGCTGGGGAAGCACCCGGGTCTCCATCCGCACCGGGAGCGGGAGATAGGGCGGCGGCCCGCCGGCGGTGAGCCCCCAGGGCAGCGACACCGAGACCGGGAAGGTCTTGAGACCGGGCACCTTGTTGAGCCGCAGCTTGCGCATGAGGCCGGCCCCGTTGGTCACGACGAAGGCCCCAGTGGCCGCGCCTGCGGTGACGATCGGCACGATGGGCGTGCCCTCGTCCATGGCCATCCGGGCGAAGCCGCTGCGCCCGAAGAAGTCGACCTTGTTGCGGTCGCGCCACGCCTTGCCTGTGTCGTAGTCGCCGCCGGGCGCGACCGAGACGTGGTGCCCCCGGGCGACCGCGTCGGAGAAGGTCTTGCGACTGGCCGGCTGGCCGCCGACCTCCTCCATCGCCTTGCCCATCTTCATCTTCCAGTTGAGGTCGTGCATGAGCGTCGTCACGGGCAGCTTGCGGTCCAGCCAGCCCAGGCTCGCGAAGAGCGCGAAGACGCCCGGGTCGGTCATCGTGCCGAAGCCGTGGTGACCGACGATGAGGCAGGGCTTGCTCATGTCGCCCGGGTCGCCGCTGATCGTCCACCCGTGGTATCGCTTGATCACCGCCGCGCACACCTCGAAGAACTGCTGCTGCCTCGGGTAGTCGGTCTGCGTCTCGGCCATGGACCGAGTTTCGCACCGCCGCGTCCACCCCCGACAGGTGGTTCCCGCCTCCCGGAATGGCCGTCGTATCCTGGCGCGCGTGCCCCCCTCGGACCGAACCCCCCAGCCGGCCGCCGTGCTGGCCGCGCTCACCCGGACCGACGCCACCGCGCCCCGACTCACCTTCTACGACGACGGCACCGGGGAGCGCATCGAGCTCTCGGCGACCACCCTGTCCCGGTGGGTGGCCAAGGCGGCCGGGCTGCTGCGCGACGACGCCGACGCCGGCCCCGGCACGAGCCTCGGCCTCGACCTGCCCGCCCACTGGCGGGCGACCTATTGGGCGGTCGCGGGATGGTCGGTCGGCGCGCTCGTCCTCGTCGGGCCGAGCGCCGGCGCGGCCGACGTCGTCGTCACCACCGATCCCGCGCTCGCCGCGTCGGTCGTCGCCGACGGCCGGTATGCCGTGCTCGTCACCCTCGCGGCGCTCGCCCGCTCGCACCCGGACACGCCCGCGGGTGTCGTCGACGAGGCACGCGAACTGGCTTCCTATCCGGACCGATTCCACGCTCCGCCGCCCGGCGGGACGGAACCGGCGTGGCGCATCACGGATGGCGGACCCGAGGAGGCGAGCGACACGGCATACGGGGAGCTCGTCGACCCGTCCCGGCACTCGCGCGGCTGCCGGGCGGTGTTGCCCGACCGGCTCGCGCCGATGCTGCGCGAGGCCCTCGACGTGTGGGCCGTCGACGGATCGGTCGTGCTCGTCCACGACGGCCGCGACGACCAGACTGACCGACTGGCCGCCGAGCGCGTGACCCTCGACCTTCGCTGACCCGGCGAAGGACGACCTGACTCAGCCGTCGAGGTCGACCCGGAAGTCGGGTTCGGTCGCCGCGCGGACCTCCTCGAGGGTGACCCCGGGGGCGAGCTCGCGCAGGACGAGGCCGTCGTCGGTGACGTCCATGACAGCGAGGTCGGTGATGATCCGGTGGACGACCTGCTTGCCGGTGAACGGCAGCGTGCACTCGGAGACGATCTTGTGGGTGCCGTCGCGGGCCACGTGCTCCATGAGGACGATGACGTGCTTGGCACCGTGGACGAGGTCCATCGCCCCGCCCATCCCCTTGACCATCTTGCCGGGGATCATCCAGTTGGCGATGTCCCCGCGTTGGGAGACCTGCATCGCTCCGAGGATGGCCGCGTCGACCTTGCCGCCCCGGATCATCCCGAAGCTCGTCGCCGAGTCGAAGAAGCTCGCGCCCTTGCGGACCGTGACGGTCTCCTTGCCGGCGTTGATGAGGTCGGGGTCCTCGTCGCCGTCGACCGGGTAGGCGCCGACGCCGAGGATGCCGTTCTCGGACTGCAGGACGATCTCGACGTCGTCGGCGACGAAGTTGGGCACCAGCGTGGGGAGCCCGATGCCGAGGTTGACGTAGTCGCCGTCCTTGAGTTCACGCGCGGCGCGGGCCGCCATCTCCTCGCGGGTGAGGGCCATCAGAAGTCTCCGTCCATGCTCTCGAGGTCCTCGGAACCGGCACCGGCCGGGACGACGCGCGGGCGCACCGTGCGTTTCTCGATCCGCTTCTCCCGCACCTGGGCCCGGCTGATCGGCAGCACCCGCTGGACGTAGATGCCGGGCAGGTGGATCTTGTCGGGGTCGAGTTCGCCCGCGTCGTAGAGGTGCTCGACCTCGGCGATGCAGACCCGGCCCGCCATCGCGGCAAGCGGATTGAAGTTGCGGGCCGACTTGTGGAAGATGAGGTTCCCGTGCCGGTCGGCGACGGTCGCCCGGACGAGCGAGAAGTCGGCGACGATCGCCTCCTCCATGACGAATTCGTGCGGCCGGCCGTTCCAGTCGAAGCGTCGCACCTCCTTGGGTGGCGAGGCGATCTCGACCGAGCCGTCGGCGGCATACTTCCAGGGCATCCCGCCCTCGGCGACCTGGGTGCCCACGCCGGTCTGGGTGAAGAAGGCCGGTATGCCGGCTCCGCCCGCACGCAGCCGCTCGGCAAGGGTGCCCTGCGGGGTGAGCTCGACCTCGAGCTCGCCCTGGAGGTACTGCCGGGCGAACTCCTTGTTCTCCCCCACGTAGGAGGAGACCATCCGGCGGATCCGCCGGTCCTTGAGCAGGATGCCCAGCCCCCAGTCGTCGACCCCACAGTTGTTGGAGAACACCTCGAGCCCGTCGACGCCTGCCTCGTGGAGGGCCTGGATGAGCACCGACGGTATGCCGCACAGCCCGAAGCCGCCGACGGCGAGGGACATGCCCGCGGAGATGCCCGCGATGGCCTCGGCGGGCGTGGAGACGACCTTGTCCATGTGCCCGACTCTAGCGGCGTGGTGCCGATGCGGGACCCTCCGCCGGAAGGCTGCCGTCCGATCCGTGGGCAAGGAAATTCGCGGTTAATCGGCGGTGAACGGCACACTTGCGTCGTGCCACGCCTGGATATTCCGCAGCTCATGCCAGGGCTCGTCGCGCTGCGCCGCTTCGACCGGTCCGCCCTGCCCGGCGACATCGCCGCCGGGCTGCTCGTGGCGGCCCTCGCGATACCGCAGGCGCTCGGCTACGCAGCCGTCGCCGGAGTCCCCGTGCAGGTCGGGCTCTACTCCATCCCCCCGGCCCTGCTCGCCTATGCGATCTTCGGATCCTCGCGGGTGCTGTTCATGGGACCGGTGTCGACCGTCTCGGTGCTGTCCGGGTCGGTCGTCGGCGTGCTAGCCGACGGCGACACCGCACGCGCGGTGAGCCTCACTTCGAGCCTGTCGATCGTCGCCGGGATCGCCCTCATCGCCATCGGCCTGCTGCGGCTCGGGTGGGTCGCCCAGTTCCTCAGCGAACCCATCGTCACCGGCTTCGTCACCGGCCTGGTCGTCCTCATCGTCGCCGGCGAGATCCCCTCGCTGCTGGGCCTGCCCGCGCCGAGCGGAGCCCTGCTCGACCGCCTCTGGGCCATCGCGCTGTCGGTCGGGCGAGCCCAGCCGACGACCGTCCTGGTCGGGGCGGCGGCCCTCGTCCTGCTCTTCGGCGGATCCAAGCTCGCACCCCGCCTGCCGTGGTCACTTCTCGCGATCGCCGGCGGCATCCTCGCCTCCCACCTGTTGGGACTGCGGGCCGCCGGTGTCGCCGTCGTCGGCACCGTGCCCGATGGGCTCCCCCTGCCCACCCTCCCGCGCATCGCCCTCGCCGATCTGCCCAACCTCATCACCGGCGGCTTCGCTCTCGCCGCGGTCGGTATCGCGGAGGGTTTGGCGGCGGCCACGACCTTCGCGCCCAAGGGCAAGGACGACCGGCTGCGCGACGACGCCGAGTTCATCGCCAACGGCGCCGGAGACATCGCCTCCGGGATCTTCGGCGGCATGGGAGTGGGCGGCAGCCTCTCCAAGACCGCCGCCGTCGTCCGCTCCGGCGGGAGCAGCCAGGTCTTCGGCATCGCCGCCGCCGTCGTCGCCATGCTCGTCCTCGTCTTCGCGGCCGGCCTGCTCACCCCGCTGCCCAAGGCGGCCCTCTCCGCGGTCGTCGTCCATGCCGTGTGGGGGCTGGTCCACCCTCGCAAGTTCGTTCGCTACCGCGCGATCCGGCGCAACGACCTGTTCGCGGCCATCGCGGCGCTCATCGGGGTCCTGCTCGCCGGTCCCCTCAACGGCCTGCTCATCGCGATCGGGCAGTCCCTGCTCGGCCTCATCTACCGCTCGATGCAGGTGAACATCGACGAGATGGGCAAGGTGCCAGGTGAGAAGGCGGCCTGGGGTTCGGTCGCCAACGACCCGGCGCGCCGGACTGTCCAGGGGATCTGCGTGCTGCGTCCGGACGGTCCGCTGTTCTGGGCCAACTCGGCCCAGGTGGTCCGCCGGGTGAACCAGCGGGTCGAACGCCGCCCCGGCACCCGCGCGGTCGTCCTCGACCTCGAGGCGACCAACCAGCTCGACACGACGACCGCCGAGCACCTCATCGAGTTCGTCCTGGACATGCGCGCACGGGGGGCCGAAATCTACCTCGTGCGCGTCTTCGGCAACGTCAAGGGTGTCCTGCAGCGGGCCGGCGTACTCGACCTGCTCGGCGAGGACCGGATCTGGCACTCCATCTCGGCGGGAGTCAAGGCCGCCAAGTCCGACCTGGTCGAACGGCGTCGCTACGAACAGACCGGTGGCGAGGACTACTGGGATCCCTACGAGGAGGCGGCCGAAGATCTGCTGCTCGGCGACGAGGGCCCGGAGCGGATCTTCACCCGGGAGGTCAACACCGCGGATGCAGGACCGGGCGCAGGCTTCGAGGAGTTCCTCGGCGAGCTGGCGGCCGTCGACGGCCACTCGTCGCTCGACCTGGGGATGGACGACCCCTACGACGCGCCCGCTCCGGGCGGCTCCCCACGGACGCCGGACGCGGTACCGCCGTCGCTCTCCGTGCCTCTCCCAGCCCAGAGCTCGCCCGCAGGCACCGGCGGGCCTGGCGAGCCGAACGGACATGGCGAGCCGAACGGACATGGCGGACGCGCCGGGCAGGACGGACCGGGTGGCCATGGCGGTCGCCACGGGAAGAAGCACCACTGACCGGGACCGACCACGCACCTGAGACACCACGCCCCCAGCGACAGCATGGCGTTCAGTCCGGCCGCGACCGCCTGTTCAACGCGAGGTAGACGAGCCGACGCGCGGTGGCCAGCCCCCGCGCCATGAGCCGCCCGCTCACGAGGTCGCCGCGGCTGAGCAGGCCGGGCACCCGCTCGGCGAGCGCGTCGTGGAAGGCGAGCACCTGCGCGGCTTGTTGGTCGGCCAGCTCGACGCTCCACTGGCCGGGACTGATCCGGAAGGACGCGAGGCTGAGCGGCAGGGCGTAGAGGTCGCCTCGGAGCAGGACGAGCGCGTAGGTCGCCTCGTCGATGACATAGGGGTAATCGGCCCACCACCCTCCCACGGCGAGCAGGTCGACCCGGCGGAAGAGCACCGTCGCCGGTTCGCCGAAGATGTTCGTGCCGACCCGGACCGCACGCCGGATCGCGGACCGACCCTGGTGGCGGCCGGTGATCCGCGTCATCCCGCGGCCCCCGGCGATCCTGCGCCCCGTGGTGTCGACGAGATCCCTGCGCGCGCAGACGAGGACGACCCCCGGGTGGGCGTCCATCGCCGCCACCTGCTCGGCCAGGCAGGTCGGATGGACGAGATCGTCGCCGCAGACGAGTTTGACGAACTCACCCCGGGCGCGCGCGGTGACCGCCGCCCAGTTGGCCGGCGCGCCTCCACCGGCTGGGGTCTGCCAGAGGGTCACCCGTGGGTCGGCGGCGAAGCGTTGGAGCGCCTCCCACGTCCCGTCGGTGGAGCTGTGGTCGGCGACGAGGAGTTCGAAGTCCTCGAAGGTCGAGGCGAGGATCGACTCGATGGTCGCCTCGACATGGCCCACGTTGTGGTACGTCGGCACGACCACCGAGACCCGCGGGACCCGCGGGCTCACCGTCCGGCACCACGGTCGGACCGGCCCCCGCCGGCGGTGTCCCGGTCGGACCGCCGGAAGGAGATGTGCTTGTGCCCGAAGAAGCTCGTGGCCGCGATGACGACGAGGACACATGCCTGGGCGAGGACCGACGGGAACCCGGCGGCGAGCGAGAGGAGGTTGAGCAGGACCCAGTTGAGTCCGAGCATGACGAGGTTGACGCTCTCGAACCGGGCCAGGTCCCGCCACACGTGGCCGCGCACGCGGAAGACGAGCCGACGGTGCAGGACGAAGGCGACGAGGACGGACACTACATGGGCGCACGCGAGGGTCGCGGTGTTGTGCGCGACCACGGTCCAGGCCGGGGCGAGCCCGGCGAAGACCCGGTCGAAGGCGACGAACGCGGCGAACCCGAATGCCGTGTTGAACGCGCCGACCCCGAGGAAGGACACCCGCGGGTCGCTCATCGTCGAGCGCAACGCACTCGAGCGCCCGATGCGCCCGGTGCGCCCCGTGCTGCCCGACACCGGGGTTCCGGGCGCTGGGGACGGGGGGGCAGGCATCCCGTCCTGGGGGGCTGGGTCGAGGCTCGACATCGCTGGCCAAGTCTAGATGTGCCGGGCTCCCACGGCCGTGCATGCGAGACTTGAGGGCCAGCCACACCCTCTCGTCCCTCGTTGGAGGTCCACGTCGTGAGCGACACCGAACACGACGAGCCGCGCCTCATCCCCGTGCGCCGCCCGCCCGACCGACCGTCCGGGGTCGGCACCCGGCCGGTCGGCGACCCCCGCGAGAGCCCGATCGTCGTCGACACACGGCGCAAGGTCCGGCTCCGGCACGAGAACCCCGCCACGCCCGCCGTGCCCGGGGCGGCGCGACCGGCCGGTGGCACGGCATACGGCGTGGGCAGTGCGGGCGTGGGCGGAGCTCGCGGCGGTGCCGGTGGTCGCCCTCCGGCGGCGCCCGACCAGGGGTATGCCGCCCCGAGGCGCCCGAGCGCGCGCGTGCGGCGGCGGCGGGTCGCGGCGGTGCTCGTCCTGCTCGTGCTCGGCTGGATCGCCTTCATGGTCGGGGTGCCGATGACCGCCTGGGGCAAGGTCGAGCGGGTCGACAACGCTCCCGCCCAGCGAGCGGCAGCCGGTAAGGGACACACCTACCTGCTCGTGGGATCCGACAGCCGCGAGGGACTCACCGCAGCCGAGGCGGCCGCGATCGGCGTCGACACGGTCGACGTCGGCAAGCGGACCGACTCGATCATGCTCGTCCACCTGCCCGACTCGGGCAAGCCGGTGCTCATCTCGGTGCCGCGCGACTCCTACGTCGCCATCGCCGGGCATGGGTCCAACAAGATCAACGCGGCCTTCGCCTTCGGTGGCCCCAAGTTGCTCACGCAGGCCGTCGAGACCGCGACCGGAGTGCGGATCGACGGCTACCTGGAGATCGGCTTCGGAGGTTTCGCCCGGGTCGTCGACAGCGTGGGCGGCGTGGAGATGTGCCCCGCGACCGCGATGAAGGACAGCGACTCGGGGCTCGACATCCAGGCCGGTTGCCAGCTGATGAACGGGCGGACGGCGCTCGCCTACGTCCGCGACCGGCACAGCGACCCCCGCGGCGACCTCGGTCGGGCCGAACGTCAGCGACAGTTCCTCGCGGCGATCATCAAGAAGGCCGCGAGCCCGTCGACGGCCCTCGTGCCCTGGCGCTACAAGGGCTTCGCCGATGCCGCGGCCGCCGGACTCGTCGTCGGTGGCGACACCTCGCTCAGCGACGCGGTCGCCATCCTCCAGGCGCTGCGGTCGGTCGGAAACGGCGACGGGATCTCCCTGCAGGTGCCGGTCGCCGACCCCAACTACTCGGTCAAGGGCGTGGGCTCGGTCGTCAAGTGGGACGAGGTCAAGGCCAAGGCGCTGTTCACCGCTCTGCGCACCGGGCAGCCGCTCACCGCGGGCTGAGGGCGCTCACGACCGTTGCGCGCTCGGCCCTCAGCCGAGGATCTGGCGGGCCATGACGATCCGCTGGATCTGGTTGGTGCCCTCGTAGATCTGGGTGATCTTCGCGTCGCGCATCATCCGTTCGACCGGGAAGTCGCGGGTGTAGCCCATCCCGCCCATGAGCTGGACGGCGTCGGTCGTCACCTTCATCGCCATGTCGCTCGCGAAGCACTTGGCGGCCGCACCGAAGTAGGACAGGTCGCGGTCCCCGCGCTCGGACTTGCTGGCGGCGGCGTAGACGAGCTGACGGGCGGCCTCGAGGTGCATCGCCATGTCGGCCAGCATGAACTGGACCCCTTGGAACTCGGCAATGTGCTTGCCGAACTGCTCACGCGCCTTCACGTAGCCGACGGCCTTGTCGAGAGCACCCTGGGCGACCCCGACCGCCTGCGCCCCGATGGTGATCCGGGTGTGGTCGAGGGTCCGCAGGGCGAGCTTGAGCCCCTCGCCGCGCGCGCCGACGACCCGGTCGCCGGGAATGACGCAATGGTCGAAGAGCAATTCGCGCGTGGGGCTGCCCTTGATGCCGAGCTTGCGTTCCTTGGCCCCGAAGCTGAAGCCCTCGTCGCCCCGCTCGACGACGAAAGCCGTGATGTTGGCACCCCGACGGCCCTCGGGCTCGGTCACGGCCAGCACCGTGTAGTAGTCCATCTCCCCGGCATTGGTGATCCAGGCCTTGTGTCCGTCGAGCACCCAGGAGCCGTCGGCCTGTTCGGTGGCCGTACATTTCATCCCGGCCGTGTCCGACCCGGCCTCCCGCTCGGACAGCCCGTAACAGAAGCCGGACTTCCCCTCGGCCATGGGGGTGAGGTACCGGTGTTTGAGCTCCTCGCTCCCGCCGAGGATGAGCGGCATACTGCCGAGCTTGTTCACCGCGGGGATGAGGGAGCTGGACACGCAGACCCGGGCGACCTCTTCGATGACGAGGCAGACGGCGAGTGCGTCGGCACCGGCACCGCCGTATTCCTCGGGCACGTGGGGGGCGAAGAAGTCCGACGCGACGAGCGCATCGTGCGCCTCCTGCGGATAGCGCGCGTTCTCGTCGCAGTCGGCCGCGTAGGGCTCGATCTGCGCCTCGGCGAGCTCGCGCACGGCCGCGCGCAGCTGACGGTGGGAGTCGGACAGCTGGAAGGCGTCGAAGTCGGGGTTCACGGGTCCGAAAATACCCCCCGGTATGCCGTGCACCCACCTCCTGCGGCCGGATTCACTTGTCGCGGCTGGGGAAGACCCGCGCCGCGCGCAGCGTTCATCGAGACACGGGCTTGCCGGCCCACGGCGCCCAAGGAGGTCCGGGCATGAAGGCGGTCTGGTGCGGCGAGGTGATCGCGCAGAGCGAGGACACGGTGGTCGTCGAGGGCAACCACTACTTCCCCTCGTCGGCCCTGCGCCGGGAGCTCGTGCGCGATTCCGACACCCACACGGTCTGCCCGTGGAAGGGCACCGCGAGCTACTACAGCCTCGAGGTCGACGGCGAGCGCAACATCGACGCCGTGTGGTTCTATCCCGACCCGAAGCCGGCGGCCTCGATGGTGGCCGGCAGAGTCGCCTTCTGGAAGGGCGTCGTCGTCACCGACTCGTGAGCCGGTTCAGCCCGGCTCAGCCGATTCAGCCGGCTCAGCCGGTTCAGTCGGCCAGACCGGCCGAGACGCCGGTCATCTGCTCGCACCGCTGCCACAGCCGACGCTGCACCTCACGGTCGCGCGAGGCTGCGCTCGACCCGACGACCCGCGGCGCCCCGGTGAGCTCGCCCGGTCCCGAAGGCCCGACGTAGCTGCCGGTCGGCAGGTCGGCAGCGGTCGCGGCGTGGAGCAGCGGCCGGGCTCCCCCGGCGGCGTCCTGCGCCACCCGGACTCGTTGGAGCAACCACTCCCCCGGTGCGGGCAGCGCGAGCGCCGTATGCCGCTGCAGGTGGGTGATCGCATAGCCGGGGTGGGCGGCATACGAGCGGGCGGGTGAGCCGGCGAGGACGAGCCGGCGGGCCAGCTCGTAGCCGAGCATGAGGTCGGCGAGCTTGCTCGTGCCGTAGGCGGTCCAGCGTTCGTAGCGCCGGTGCTCACGGTCGGGGTCGGCCAGGTCGATCCGCCCGATCCGGTGCATCTGCGAACTCACCCACACGACCCGGTCGCGCACCTGCGGCAACAGTGCCGCGGTGAGCGCGAACGGGCCGAGGACGTTGGTCGCCCAGTGCAGCTCGTGCCCGTCGACGCTGCGTCGCGGCGGCACGCCCATGATCCCCGCGTTGTTCACCAGGACGTCGATCGGCCTGTCGCGCAGCGTATTTGCCAGCTCGGCGACCGAGTCGAGCGAGGACAGGTCGACCCGGGCGACCTCGGTGCTGCCCGCGCCCCGTCCCACCGCGGAAGCAGCCGCCTCGCCCTTGGCGACGTCGCGACAGGCGAGCACGACGTGCGCACCCCGCGAGACGAGCGTCCTGGTCAGCTCGAGGCCGAGCCCGCTGTTGGCGCCGGTGACGAGCACCGTCCGCCCGCTCTGGTCACCGACGTCCTGCACCGACCACGCCGACCTCATCGCTGGTCAGCCCCGCAGGTGCGGCATGACGCCCCGCTCGAAGACCCCGATCCCCGTCGTGTCGTAGGCGGCCTCGGGGAAGTAGACGATCGCGTAGCCGAGGCCCGCCTTGGCGTAGTCGGCGAGGGTCTGGGTCACCTGTTCGGGGGTACCGGCCGTGCCGGCGGCCCGGAAGCCGGCCGCCTCCTTGCGTGCGGCGGCCTCGGCGATCCCGGCGCGCACGCGCAACGCGACGTATTCCTCGATCCGCTCGTCGACCTCGACGTGGGTCTCACCGATGAGCACGTTGAAGTTGGCCGAGCGGACGATCTCGGACTCGTCCCGCCCGAGCGCGGTGCAGTGGTCGCGCAGGATCGCGTCCTTGCGGGCGAACTCGGCGACGTCGCCGAAGAAGTTCGTGTAGTCGGCATACTGCGCGGCGATTTTGAGGGTCACCTTCTCGCCCCCGCCGGCCACCCACATGGGTATGCCGTTGCGCGGGCTTCCCGGGTGGCTCGTGCCCTGCAGCGGGCGGGGGGCGCAGATCGCCCCGTCGACGGTGTAGTAGCTGCCCGCGTGGGTCGCGCGGCCCTGGGTCCACATCTGGCGCATGATCTCGACGCCGTCGCGGAGCATCCCCAGCCGGTCACGCGCCGCCGGGAAGCCATAGCCGTAGGCGCGCCACTCGTGCTCGTACCAGCCCGCGCCGATGCCCATCTCGACCCGGCCGCCGCTGATGACGTCGACGGTCGCCGCGACCTTGGCCAGGTAGGCCGGGTTGCGGTAGGCCATGCACGTGCACATCTGACCGAGCCGGATCCGCTTGGTGGAGGCGCCGAAGGCGGCCATGAGCGACCACGCCTCGTGGGTCGCCTCGTCCGAGGGGGTGGGCACGGTGTGGAAGTGGTCGTAGACCCAGAGCGACTCCCACGCGTGGTTGGAGTCGAAGCGGCGGGCCAGCCCGTCCATCACGCCCCAGTGCAGTTCCGGGTCGACGCCGACGAGGTCCATCCGCCAGCCCTGGGGGACGAAGGCACCGAACCGCATGTCCTGCTCCTTGCTCGGGATCCGGAGGATGCCGTCATCATGTCACTCCGCCGCGTCGTGTGAGACTTGCCCGATGGCGTCCCACCTCAACGACCCTGGCCTCGTCCGCGAGTTGCTCCTGCACCCCGGAACCTGGGCGGTGGTCGGACTGTCGGACGCGACTGGCCGCACGGCATACCGGATCGGTCGTTTCCTGCGGACCGAGCTGGGGCAGCGGGTGGTGCCGATCCACCCGCGGGCGCCGTTCCAGCCGCCGGTGTTCGGCGAGGCGGGTCATCCCGCGCTCGCGGGGGTGCCCGACGGGGAGCGGGTCGACGTCGTCGACTGCTTCGTCAACTCGGGGCTCGTCGGCGCGGTCGTCGACGAGGCGATCGCCCAGCGGCACCGGCTGGGGATCCGGGCGGTGTGGCTCCAACTCGGGGTCGTCGACGAGGCCGCAGCGGCCCGGGCTCGTGCGGCCGGCCTCGTCGTGGTGATGGACACCTGCCCGGCGATCGAGTACCCCCGGGTCGGCCCGCCCTCCTGACCGCGCTTCCGGCCCGGCGCCCCCGCGCCCCCGCGCCTTTATCGGGTCACCCGATAAAGGCGCGCTTGACCCGAGAAGGTTCCTCGGGTCAAGCGCACAGTTGTCGGGTCAAGCAAGGGGTATGCCGCGTTGCTCAGGCCACGCGGTCAACGCCGGCCAGCGCCCGCCGCACCCGGCGGACCACCAGGCCCGGGGTGACGATCTCACGGACGATGAGCCGCTCGACGAGCCAGCCGAGCCGTCGGATCCGGTCCTCACGTCGCTTCTCGGCGATGACCACCTCGCTCGGCGCCAGGCCGGATCGGTTGCCGGCGGAGTACTTCACCAGCCCGTCGATCTCGAGCAACAGGTTGGTCCCGTCGACTCGCAGGTCTGCGAAGGCGAACGGCTGCCCCGACGACGGCGAGAGGATCGGGAACTGGGTGGTGAGTTCGAGCCCGGCCGTCGCGAGCAGAACCCTGACCACGGTTTCCGGGGCGGACTCCGCGCCCGGATCGACATGGGACAGTGCGGCCGTGAGCATGCTCGAACGCGGCCAGCCGTGCGCCCGCCGGGCCGCTTCCGCCAAAGTGGCCCGGTCCACGAGCCCGACCCGCAGCGCATGGTCCATCGCGACCACGCCTGCCATCATCCCGTGGTCGAGCGTGTGCAGCACCACCGCAGTCGCGATGTCCGCGCGCGGGCCGTCCGGCGAGACGTGCACGGTTCCCCGCCGGGGACGCAACACGAGCGACTGGGTCAGCACCTCGTGGTCGAGGACCGCACGGTTGAGCCAGGCGCGCTTCAACGGCACCGACCACATGGGGATCCCTTCGGCGACCAGGGCGCTCGCCCCGTCGAGGGCGGCGTCCGGGTATCGCAACAGGGCAGCTCGCGCAAGCGCTCGGTGGCGACCCTGCGCGGTCTCGAGGATCGGGTCGGGCACGGCGAACATCCCGCGCCCCAGCCGGACGACGGCCTGCTCACGCACGAGTCCCGACAGCGCCCGCGAGTCGAAGCCCAGGCCCGCCGCCTGGGCGGAGGTGAAGACCCCCGCCTGGCCGGCGCCGAGCTCGCGCAAGATCGATCGCATGCCGTGACAATGGTCGGCCCGGACGACCCTCGCCAGGGCTGGCTCGGTGGCTGTGGACGACCGCTCGCCTGCGCGAGGGGCTGTGGACGATCCGGTATGCCGTGTGGTCACCGGGCTCGACCCGACAAAGGTGCGCTTGACCCGAGGAGACTCCTCGGGTCAAGCGCACCTTTATCGGGTCACCCGATAAACTGCGCCGGCCTCAGGGGTGGGCGGAACGAAGCGCTGCGCCCTTGGCCTTGGCCTGGTCGCGCAGGCGACCTTGAAAGGCGACCATCTCCGACCGGATCCGAGCGGCCTGCGGGTCGTCCCCGCTCGCCAGGATGCGCACGGCGAGCAGGCCGGCGTTGCGGGCCCCACCGACCGACACGGTCGCCACCGGCACGCCTGCGGGCATCTGGACGATGGACAGGAGCGAGTCGAGTCCGTCGAGGTGGGCCAACGGCACCGGCACGCCGATCACCGGCAGCGGGGTCACCGCGGCGAGCATCCCGGGCAGGTGGGCCGCTCCCCCGGCCCCCGCGATGATGACCCGCAGCCCACGCCCGGCCGCCGATCGGCCGTAGGCGATCATCTCCTCGGGCATCCGGTGGGCCGACACCACGTCGACCTCGTGCGGCACGGCGAACTCGTCGAGGGCCTCGGCGGCCAGGCTCATCACCGGCCAGTCGGAGTCGCTGCCCATGACGATGCCGACCACGGGGTCCTCCGGCCCGAAGGCCGCCGCGGTGCCGGAGCGGGACAGGTCACTCATCGATGACTCCTTGGAGGTAGTCGGCCGCATGCCCCGCTCGGGCACGGGCGTCCGTGAGGTCGGGTCCGCTCACGTTGACGTGACCGATCTTGCGACCGGGGCGGACGTCCTTGCCGTACATGTGCACCTTGAGCGCGGGGTCGCGGGCCATCACATGCCGGTATGCCGGGTAGATCTGCGGATGCTCCCCGCCCAGGACGTTGGCCATCACCGTCCACGAGGCCACCGGTCGGGGATCGCCGAGGGGCAGGTCGAGCACCGCCCGCAGGTGCTGCTCGAACTGGCTGGTCACCGCCCCGTCGATGGTCCAGTGCCCACTGTTGTGCGGACGCATCGCGAGCTCGTTGACGAGCACGCCTTCGTCGGTCTGGAAGAGCTCCACCGCGAGCACCCCGGTCACCTCGAGGGCACCGGCGATGCGCAGCGCTGCGTGCGTGGCCACCGCGGCCACCTCGGGAGCCAGTCCGGGTGCCGGGGCGAGGACCTCGGTGCAGATCCCGTCGGTCTGCACCGTCTCGACGATCGGCCACGCGCTCGCCTGCCCCGAAGGGCTGCGCGCGACGAGCGCCGCCAGTTCGCGGGCGAAGGGCACCCGCTCCTCCAGGAGTATGCCGTCCGCCAGGGGTCCGCGGGCACCGAGCCCCGTCTCGGCCCCCGCGGTGGGGTCGCCCGCGACCGCCAGCCAGTCCCCGAGGACCTCCGACACCGCTGCGGCGGACTCGACCAGCCGCACGCCCTTGCCGTCGTAACCGCCCCGCGGGGTCTTGGCCACGACCGGCCAACCGACCTGTTCACCGAAGGCCTCGACCTGCTCGGCGGTGAGCGCGGTGGTCCACCGCGGGCAGGGGATGCCGAGTTCGGTGAGCCGGCGGCGCATGACGAGCTTGTCCTGCGCGTAGACGAGCGCCGCCGGCGAGGGGTGCACCGGTATGCCGTCCGCGACGAGGGCCGCGAGCACCTCGGCCGGGACGTGCTCGTGGTCGAAGGTGACGACATCGCACGAGGCGGCGAACCGGCATACCGCGTCGAGGTCGCGGTGGTCGCCCACGGGGGCCGAGGGGACGACGAGCGCGGCTGACGCGTCCTCGGCCTCGGCCAGCACCGACAGTTGCACGCCGAGGGCCACGGCCGGGGCCTGGAGCATCCGCGCGAGCTGGCCACCGCCGATCACCCCCACGACGGGGAAACCACCCGGCGCGCGGCGCGGGGCGGTCACGCCGGGCCCCGCCGGTCGCCGGCGGGCGGCTCCAGGTGGCCGTCCTCGTCGACGAGATCGGGAGCGACCACCGGGGCGACGATCGGCAGGTCGGCCTCGGGCACGTGGTGGCGGACCGCCCGGAAGGTCCACAGCTTGTTGACGACGAAGTTCACCGGCATGGTGAGCGCGATGGTGATGAGTTGGGCCCAGTAGGTGCGCGAGCGCAGCCCCACCGACTCGGTGAACCAGGGATCCGGCAGGTAGAGCCAGGAATCGGGGTGGGTGAACCACGAGATGAACAGCAGGCCGACGACGGCCGCGACGCTGCCCACCGCGAGGAAGGGCAGGAACTGGCGCCACCAGGACGCGTGCGCGTGGGCGCGGAAGGTCCACCAGCGGTTGAGCTGGAAGTTCCACACGTTGGCGACGAGGAAGGACACGATCCACACGAGGTGGACGTAGCGGAAGGACTTGCCGGTCAACGGCAGCCCGAAGAGCGGGGCCTGCGCGTGGGCCGTGCCGCCGTGCAGGCGGTGCAGGAGCACCGCCACGGCGAGGTTGACCACGACCCCCGAACCGCCGACGACGCCGAACTTGACGAACTGGCGCACGTGGTGGCGGCGCACTCGCAGGCGGCGGGCGGCGGGAGCGGTCACGTCGGACCACCCTACCCGCGCGGGCTGTGTCCTCCCGGCCCCGCCCGCAGCCGTCAGGGTTGCAGGTCGACGAGCAGGATCTCCCCGAACCGTCCGATCGGCCGCATCGTGGGGTCGGCCTCGACGGCGGCCACCGTCGACTCCGGCAGGTGGAAGGCCTGGCCGTCGCCGAGGTGGAGCACGGCATAGCGCACCCCGTGGGCGCGCAGGGCGTCGACCGCGGCGGCCGCGGGGAAGGTGTTGTAGACCTCCACCTCCCGGGCGAAGCCCGGCGGGTCCCCGCCGGACGTCCCGTTGATCCGGGGCCGCCAATGCCCGATCGAGCGCAACATCCGTTCGCCCTCGAGGAAGACGCCGGCGGCACCGTCGGCGAGCGAAGCCGCCGGCAACTCGACCATCGTCCCCGCAGGCTGGGTGGCAAGGGTGGCGTAGAGCGTCTCGACGTCGGGCCGCGGCACGATGGCCGCCCGCGGCGCCGGCGCCATGAGCTCCACCGCGACGACGACGACGACGATCGGGCGGGTGAGGGCGGGCAGGGCGAGCACGCGGACCAACCGGTCGAGAATCTGCGCGCCCGCCAGGACGAGGACGAGCAGGACCGGCGCGAATAGCCGGGCCGGGGCCCGGATGCTGCTGAAACCCGGCAGATGGCTCGAGACCCAGCGATAGGGGGTGGGGATGCTGCCGATCTGGGGGCCGAGCGAGATGAACAGGCAGACTAGGGCCAGCACCGACAGGACCATCCAGTCGGACCGCAGGAAGTCCCGGGGCCGCCGCAGCGCCCGGACCGCGACAAACAGCCCCACGATGCCCAGGGAAAGCATGAGCAGGCCGGGGAAGAAGGCGAGTTCGACGCTGGACGGACGGGCCGACATGGCCGTCGCGAGCGATCGGTAGGCATAGGACATCGTGCTGGGGGCGAGCAGGTCCGAGGGGGTGAAGGACAGGCTCGCACTCACCACGCGGGTGAAGTTCGCCTGCGCCTGGAAGCGCAGGTAGAGGACGGCGAGCGGACCGACGAGGGCGGCACTCGTCGCGCCGGCCGCGACCACCGCCGCCCACCACTGGTTGCCCGGGCGACCCCGCTGGCGCACGAGGTCGACGAGCACGACCGCCACGACGGTGCACACCCACGCGGGGGCGTAGTAGAGGCAGCCGCTCACGATCGCGAAGGACGCGACACCGAGCCACACCCCGTCGCGCACTCGGCGTCGCTCGAGCAGGTTGAGCAGGGCGATTATTCCGAGTGGGAACAGCCCGAGGGTGAGCAGCTGGAGGTGGGACAGGTGCGCGTAGGTGTAGCTCGAGAGGGTGATCGCGATCGCGGCCGCGACGCAGGCCCAGCGCGAGGCGCGCAGCCGCAGGCTCAGCGCATAGGTGGTCGCCAGGCAGAAGGCCAACGCGGCGAGGATCGTCACGTTGTGGGCGAGTACTGCGTTCCCGCTCACCCAGTAGACGGGTGCGAAGACGACGAGCAACGGGAGCATGACCTCGGAGTAGCCGAGTGCGGAGCCGTGTCCGGCGAAGATGTTCCCGTCGAACCACGAGCCGGGCGAGCTCACGAGGGCATGCGACTGCCAGGCGAGGATCCACGTGTTGAGCGCGGGGTCGCCGAGGTCGTGCGGAAGGCTGCTGGTGAGGTCCGCCCAGGTGGGGCGCATCGCCAGCCACAGCGCGAGGCACATGACGGCGGCCGGCGCGGTATGCCGCGGCACGCGCCCCCGCGCGACAGCCGTGGTGCGTTCGGCGACCCTCTGGTCCGGCACGACTACGAGCGTTTTTTCGTGATCCACGACACGACCGGCTCGGCGCGCTTGACGTGAGCGCGGGAGCCGGGACCGGAGTAGGCGACGATGCAATAGACCGCTCGGACCCCGTCGCGCCAACCGATCTTCTTGCCCTCGGCATAGGTGCGCCCGGAGTAGCCGATCCCCACCTCGTAGATGCGCCAGCCGCCGGCGGCTACCTTCGCGGTCATCTCCGGCTCGATCCCGAAGCGCTCCTCCTCGAGCGTGAAGCCACGCAGCACCTCGCGGCGGAATGCCTTGTAACAGGTCTCCATGTCGGTGAGGTTGAGGTTGGTGAACATGTTGGACATCGTCGTGAGGAAGCGATTGCCGACGGAGTGCCAGTAGTAGAGCACCCGATGGGGCTGGCCGGCGAGGAATCGGGAACCGAAGACGACGTCGGCCCGCCCGTCGAGCAGGGGCGCCATCATCTGTTCGTAGTCGGCGGGGTCGTATTCGAGGTCGGCGTCCTGGACGATGACGTAGTCGAGCCTCGCCTCCTCGAACCCACGGCGGATGGCCGCCCCCTTACCGCGGTTGACCGGCTGCTGCAACAACCGAACCCGCGGGTCCGCGACGGCCTGGACCACCTCGACCGTCGCATCGCGCGACCCGTCGTCGACGATGACGAGCTCGCCGGTATAGGGCGAGGCCAGGACCTTGTCGATGACCTCACGGATCGTCGCAGCCTCGTTGTAGGCGGGCATCACCACCGACAGAGCACCGACACCGGCAGGCGCGATGCGCTTCTCCTCACCCGTCACGGCCGAGAGTCTACGCACGGACGCGCGGCCCTCCGGCGCGGCACGCCCCGAGTCGGACCGACCCGCCGTCTACAGTGGACCGGTGCCGGCCCCCCAGTCCCCCCGCAGTCGCGTGGAGGCCCTCGTCAGGACGTTGTGGCGGGAACTGGCCAAGTTCGGCGTGGTCGGCGGGATCGCCTTCGTCATCGATGTCGGCGGGATGAACCTGCTCATCGCCACCGTCTTCCCCACCCGGGTCGGGACGGCCAAGCTCGTCTCGGGGATCGTCGCGACGATCTTCGCGTGGCTGGGCAACCGGGCCTGGACCTTCCGGCACCGGCGCGCACGACCCGCGGCGCACGAGGCGGCGTGGTTCTTCGGCGCGAGCGCGATCGGGCTGAGCATCGCCACCGGCTACCTCTGGTTCACCCACTACGTCGTGGGGATGACCAGCCTGCTCGCCGACAACGTCAACGGGATCATCGGCATCGGCCTGGGCTCCCTCTTCCGGTTCTGGGCCTACCGGACCTACGTCTTCCCCCAGGAGCACCTCGGCGAGGACGAGGATCCCTCGCCCGACCCCCTGCACCTCGAGCCGGGCAACGCCACCGTCGACGGGTGACGCGGCAGGTTGCGGGACCGGCGGGAACCGGTTCACCGCCTGGTCAGCGGGTCACGTCCTCGTGGTCGCGGAACCACGCGATCATCCGCGCGAGTCCCTCGCGCAGGGGGATCACCGGCTCCCAGCCGAGCCGGGTGCGGGCCAGGGAGATGTCGGGGCACCGACGGGCGGGATCGCCCTCGCGCTCGCCCGGCAGCGGGATCGTGACGATCGGTCCGGGGGCACCGGTGAGCTCGAGCACGGTCTCGGCGAGCTCACGCACGGTGAACTCCCCCGGGTTGCCCACGTTGACCGGACCGAGGAAGTCCGGCCCGTCGAGGACGGCGGCGAGCCCGACCACTTCGTCGGCGACGTGGCAGAAGCTGCGGGTCTGCTCGCCGTCGCCGTGGAGGGTGAGCGGCTCGCCGCGCAGCGCCTGGACGACGAACGTGTTGACCACCCGGCCGTCGCGCGGGGCCATCCGCTCGCCGTAGGTGTTGAAGATCCGGGCGATCCGCACGTCGACCCCGAGCGTGCGGTGGTAGGCCATCGTGAGCGCCTCGCTGAAGCGCTTGGCCTCGTCGTAGCAGCTGCGGGGGCCGATCGAGCTCACGTTCCCCCAGTAGTCCTCGGGTTGGGGGTGGACGAGCGGGTCGCCGTAGACCTCGCTCGTGGAGGCGAGCATGAAGCGGGCCCCCTGGCGGTGCGCGAGGTCGAGCAGGTTGCGGGTGCCGGTCGACCCGACCGCGAGGATCTCCAACGGGATCCGTTTGAAGTCGTCCGGCGAGGCGGGGCTGGCGAAGTCGAGGACCGTGTCGTAGTGCTCGTCGAGCACCTGCGCCGGCAGGGGCGTGGTGATGTCGTGCTCGATGACGCGGACGGCAGCGTGGCCTGCCAACCCCGCGAGATTCGAGCGCCGCCCGGTGCTGAAGTTGTCGACGACGGTGACCCGGTCCCCGGCGGCGACGAACCGGTCGGCCAGGTGTGAGCCGACGAAGCCGCCGCCCCCCGCGAGTAGGTGGTGTCTCATCGGCCGATCCCCTGGTGGGTGAAGCCTGCCTGGATCCACTGTCGACGATCGAGCAGGTTGCGGGCGTCGACGACCTGGCGACGGACCATGAGGGCCCCCGCCCGCTCGGCCTCCAACCACCGGAACTCGTCCCATTCGGTGAGGACGGTGAGCACGTCGGCCCCTTCGCACGCGGCATACGGGTCGGTGCAGACCTCGATCTGGGGGGGCAGGCCGGGTTTCGGGCCGGAGACCGTGGGGTCGTAGGCGCG
>JAKPEG010000201.1 GCA_029552065.1 Actinomycetes bacterium | reverse complement strand
CCCTACAAGGCCAAGGGCGTTCGCTACGCGGGCGAGCAGATCCGTCGCAAGGTCGGAAAGGCCGGGAAGAAGTAAGCCATGGCAATGATCATCAAGCGCGGCAAGAGCAAGGCCGCCGCCCGGATCCGCCGCCAGGTGCGCGGCCGCAAGAAGATCTCCGGCACGCCCGAGCGTCCCCGCCTGGTCGTCTCCCGGTCGACGCGGCACCTGTTCGCCCAGATCGTCGACGACACCGAAGGCAAGACCCTCGTGTCCGCCTCGACGATGGAGGGCGACCTGCGCAGCTTCGACGGCGACAAGACCGCCAAGGCCAAGAAGGTCGGCGAGCTCATCGCCGAGCGGGCCAAGGCAGCCGGCGTCGAGGCGGTCGTCTTCGACCGCGGCGGCAACAAGTACCACGGCCGGATCGCCGCGATCGCGGACGGTGCGCGCGAAGGAGGGCTCTCGCTGTGAGCATCGTGACCCCGAACGGACTGACTGAGATGAGGAACCACTGATGCCCGGACCCCAGCGTCGAGGCACCGGAGCCGGTGCCGCTGCCGGCGGCGAGTTCGGTGGCGAGCGCGGCGAGCGTCGCGGTCGTGGCGGCCGGGACGGCCGCGACGGTCGTCGCGAGCCCCGCGAGCAGGAGAAGAGCCAGTACCTCGAGCGCGTCGTGACGATCAACCGCGTCGCCAAGGTCGTCAAGGGTGGCCGCCGGTTCAGCTTCACCGCGCTCGTCGTCGTCGGTGACGGCGAGGGCACCGTGGGCGTGGGCTACGGCAAGGCCAAGGAAGTGCCCGCCGCCATCGCCAAGGGTGTCGAAGAGGCCAAGAAGGCCTTCTTCAAGGTGCCCCGCAACCAGGGCACCATCCCGCACCCGGTTCAGGGTGAGGCCGCCGCGGGCGTCGTGCTGCTGCGCCCGGCCGCTCCCGGTACCGGTGTCATCGCCGGTGGTCCGGTGCGCGCCGTGCTCGACTGCGCGGGCATCCACGACGTGCTCTCCAAGAGCCTCGGCTCGTCCAACGCCATCAACATCGTCCACGCGACGGTCGCCGCGCTGCGCAAGCTCGAGCGTCCCGAGTCGGTGGCGGCCCGCCGTGGCCGTTCGGTCGAGGATGTCGCCCCCGCCGCGATGTTGCGGGCCCAGGCCGCCGCCGCCGCGAAGACCGCCGCTGCCAAGGCAGACAAGGTCGGTGCGTGATGGCTCGACTCAAGGTGACCCAGACCCGTGGGCACGTCGGACAGCAGCGGTTCGCCCGGGAGAACCTGCGCTCGCTGGGTCTCAAGCGCATCGGCGACACCGTCATCAAGGAGGACCGCCCCGAGATCCGGGGGA
>JAKPEG010000186.1 GCA_029552065.1 Actinomycetes bacterium | reverse complement strand
GCCCGGACGACCGCGACGACGGGGTAGCCGCCGGTGACCGGGTGGTCGGCGAGGAACACGATCGGCTGTCCGTCGGCGGGCACCTGGACGCCGCCCACGACGACTCCCTCGCTGGGCAGTTCGGCGTCCGCCCAGCGCTCGGCCCGGCTCAGCGCCGGCCCGGTCAGGCGCATTCCGACCCGATCACTGCTCCCCGACACCGTCCATGGCGTGGCTGTCAGAGCCCGTGGATCGGCGAGCCAGTCCAGGCGAGGTCCAGGCAGCAGGGTGAGCTCGACCCTCCCGCCCTCGGGTGCCGCGACAGGGGCGACGTCCAGCGTCGGTCCCCCCGCCCCGGGCTCGCCGACCGGCAGCACCTGACCCACCCGAAGCGGCGCCGGGCCGATCCCCGACAGGGTGTCGCTGGACCGCGACCCGAGGACCGGGTCGAGGTCGATCCCCCCGCGGACGGCGAGGTAGCTGCGCAGCCCGGTGGGCGGCATACCCAACGCGAGGACGGCCCCGTCGGGGAGGTGAACGGGCGCTGCGTGACCGACCGGTCGGCCGTCGACCGTGGCAGGAGTGGCCGCCCCCGTGACGACGATGGTGAGCGAGCCGCGGGCCCGCACGACGAGGCCGCCGAGGGTGACTTCCACGGCGGCGCGCCCGACCGGCTCCCCGAGCAGACGCCCCGCGAGGAGGTATGCCGCTCGGTCGGCTGCCCCCGAACGTCCTACTCCCACAGCGGCATACCCGAGTCGTCCGAGGTCTTCGACCAGGGCGAGCGGCCCGGTGGCAACCACCTCAAGCGCGCGGATCACGGCGGGCCGCCCACGTTGCGGAAACGCACCCGCATCCCCGGCCGAAGCACCGCGGGAGGGTCTCGATGCAGGTCCCAGAGGGTCACCTCGGTGCGCCCGATGAGCTGCCAGCCGCCGGGTGAGTCGGTGGGGTAGATCCCGCTGTAGGGGCCGGCGAGGGCGACCGAACCGGCGGCGACACGCGGGCGCGGCTCGGCCCGGCGCGGGACGATGAGCCTCGGGTCGCCGCCGACGAGGTAGGC
>JAKPEG010000185.1 GCA_029552065.1 Actinomycetes bacterium | reverse complement strand
GCCCCGTCCTGTCCTGGCCGGTGCTGCGCGGCCTGCAGGACAACTCGCGCGACGCGGCCAAGCCGCTCGCCCTCGACCACCTGCTCACCACCGCCCCTTACTGGGCGGGCACCCCCTATTGGGCCGGGACCCCCTACTGGGCGGGCACTCCCTACTGGGCGGGCACGCCCTATTGGGCCGGCACCGGCGCGGGCGCGGCGGAATACGCCTACCCCGGATCCGGCGGGCGTGCACCCGTGCACGTCGTCCTGCCCGACCCCGCACTCAGGGCGCGCAAGGTCGACCGGCGCCCCGTCGTCGCCGTCCCCGACACCGGGCTCGGCGCCCACCCATGGTTCGAACCAGGCGGCAGCGCGACCGCGGAGGTGACCTTCAACGGCATACTCCTGGGCATCCACGGGCCGGCGGGCGTCGACTACCCCGCGAACCCGACCAACCCCCTCGACCCGGTCATCCGGCCCGACACCGGCCACGGCACCTTCATCTCGGGGCTGATCCGCCAGCTCTGCCCCGAGGCCGACATCCTCGCGATCCCGGTCATGCACGACGACGGTGTGGTGCCCGAGAGCGTCCTCATGAACACCCTCACGCTGCTGCTCGCCCGCCACCTCGAAGCTCTGCTCACCGGCAACCCCGACGGGCTCATCGACGTGCTGTCGCTCTCGCTCGGCTACTACCACGAGAACCCCGGCGACCAACTGACCGACGCCCCGCTCGGCGCCCTGCTGCGCGACTTCGGGCGGCTCGGGGTCGCGGTGGTCTGCGCGGCGGGCAATGCGACGACGATCGCCCCGATGTACCCCGCGGCGTTCGCCTCCCAAGTCACCGGCTTCGCACCCGACCAGGCCCCGCTGGCCAGCGTCGGCGCGTTCAATCCGGACGGCTCCACGGTCGCCTACTTCTCCAACGCCGGCACCTGGGTCTCCACCCACCGCCCGGGCAGTTCGCTGGTCAGCACCTTCCCGACCGACGTCACCGCCGCGGCGCAGGCCTCGGAACGGATCGAGTATGCCGGCCGCCCCCGGTCCACCCCGGACCCGGACGACTACACGAGCGGGTTCTGCACGTGGAGTGGCACGTCGTTCGCCGCGCCGGTCCTCGCGGGCCAGATCGCGGCAGCGCTCGCCGCGGATCCCGCCATCGGCAAGGTCGATAGGGACGCCGCGGTCGCCCGCGCCCGGGCCGCGATGGCGGCGACGATCGCGGAATGGCAGGGCCAGCTATGAGCATCGACTCCCCCACAGCCGGTATGCCGTCGGCCGACGCCGCGCCGACGCTCACCCGGCGCGCGGCCTTGGCGTTCACGGCATACCAGGCCGGAGATCGTGACCGGATGAGCGAACTCGTGGACCTGCTCACCCCCGTCCTCTGGCACACCGCGCGCGGGCAGCGCCTCGACACCGCTACCGCCGAGGACGTCGTGCAGACGGCCTGGATCCGCCTGGTCGAACACGCCGACGCCATCCAGGACCCGCAAGCCGTGCTCGGCTGGCTGGTGACGACCGTGCGCCGGGAGGCGTGGCGGCTGCTGCGGCAGTCCGGCCGCGCGGTGCCGACCGACGAAGTGCCCGAGGAGTCGGCGGGAGCCCCGGTCGCGCCCTCGGGTGACGGCAGCACGATCGACCCGGCGCTGGTGGCGGTCCTGCACGAGGGCCAGCAGCAGCTCTGGCACCACGTCACCTCGCTGCCGCAGCGCTGCCAGGCGCTCTTGCGAGTCATCGCCTTCGTCGACCGCCCGGACTACGCCGCGCTCTCAGAAGCGCTCGGTATGCCGGTCGGCTCGATCGGTCCCACCCGCGGCCGCTGCCTGGCCAAGCTGCGTGCAGCCCTGCTCGCCGACCCCACCTGGAGCGCGTCATGACCCCCGACGAGTCGACCCTGGCCTCCGAGCCGCTCGACACCCTCGATGAGCAGGTGCTGCTCACGGTGCGCAATATGCACGCGCGCCTCGACCCGGTGCCCAGCGGACTCACCGACCGGATCAAGTTCGAGCTGACCCTGGCGGCTTTGCACGCCGAGATCGCCGAGCTGCAGCGGGTGTCGCTCGCGGGAGTGCGGGCCGACGACACGGCATACGCGCCCACGCAGTCGGTGACTTTCACCAGCAGCCGGCTCAGCCTCATGGTGACGCTCACGGCACCGACCGACGACCCCGACCAGGCTCGCGAGGGCACCATCACCGTCGACGGGTGGGTCACCGTCGGCGGCACGGTCGTCGAGCTGCGCGTCGGCAACCTCAGCCTGACCGTCACGGCTGACGAACACGGTCGCTTCGTCATCGAGGACGTGCCGCACGGCCCGGGCCGGTTCGTGCTGCACCCGCCCGGCGAGGGCGAGCGTCCGATCATCACCCCCACCGTGGAGCTGTAGCGAGCGCAATGGCATGAGTCGGGGACAGTGGGGCACCGACCTGGACGACACGCTCGACCAGGTCGATGCTCTGTATGCCCAAGCCCAGGAGGCCATTGGGGCCTACAGCCCCGAAACGGCAGCGGGCCTGCTCGACCGGGCCGACGCTTTGCTCGCCGGCTCCACCGACTCCGCCGACTCCGCTGAATCCTCTGAAGCGCCGGGCGAGACGACGCCGCCGCCTCGGGCTCGCGAGCTGCGCGCGCGGATCCTGCTCACCCGCAGTTGGACGGCCTTCGAGCTGCACGGCCAGGCCGTCGGGCTCGATGCCCTCGATGCTGCGATCGCGGCAGCCTCGGCGATCGAGCGGCTCGACCTCCTGGCCCTGTGCCATATGCAGGCCGCCGCCATGTTGGGACGCAGTGGCGACCTGACCGGTTCGCTCGGGTGGATGTCACGGGCCGCCGCCCACGCCGAGTTGCTGCCCTTGCGCGACCAGGCCCGCCTGTCGCTCAACCGCGGCACGCTGGCTTCGCGGCTCATGGAGTTGGGCACCGCCGACGCCGAGCTCGAGCGGGCGGCCACCCTCGCCCGGTCGGTCGGCGAGCCCGTTTACGAGTTCATGGCGCTGCACAACCGCGGCTATGTGCAGTACCTCCGGGGCGACCTCCCCGCGGCCTTGGCGCTGATGACCCGGGCCGACGCCATGACCGTCGAGGTCAACCGCAGCATCTCTGAACTCGACCGCGCCCGAGTCCTGCTCGAAGCCGGCCTACACGACGACGCGGCCCACTCGCTGCGCCGGGCCCACGATCTCGCGCTCGCCGAGGCCACCGGCCAGGACCTCGCCGAGATCGAACTCGACCAGGCCCGCACCGCCCTCCTACTCGGTGACGCCGAACGTGCCGCTCAGACCGCGGCGCTCGCGCGGCGGCACTTCCGTGAGCGCGCTGCCGGCCCCTGGCGGCGGCAGGCCCACCTCGTCGAGTTGGAAGCCAGGGCGTATGCCGGCCGCACCCCGCTCGCGACCGCCCGACTGGCCGACGGGTTGGCCCAGATCGCCACCCATCACGGTGAGCACGACGTCGCGGTGCGCGCCCAGTTGCTCGTCGCCGACGTACTGAGCCGCGATCACGTCGGCGACCCTGAGCGAGAACGGGCGCGGACGGCATACCGGCAGGCACTGCCGCTGGGGCGGTCGGCGTCTCTCGCCACCCGACTGCACGTGCGCTACGTCGGTGCCCGGCTCGCCCTTCCCGACGATCCCAGGCGGGCCTCGCGGCTGCTGCGGAGCGCTGCGGAGGACCTCGCCGCCGCCACGGCCCGCGCGTCCAGCCTCGACCTGCGCACGGCCCTGGCGGTCCACA
>JAKPEG010000183.1 GCA_029552065.1 Actinomycetes bacterium | reverse complement strand
GAAGCGGTCGGGGAAGATCTGGTAGACGACCGCGTCGCGAGCCCACCCCGGAGAGCTGAAGCCGGACACCGAGAACATCAGCGCGTAGCTCTGGTCGACCGGTCCTGCAGTGACCGCGCCGAGCCCGCCGTCCAGCGCCGGGGTGTCGTCGCCGTAGTAGACCGTCGAGGTCCCGTCGGTGACGAGGAATCGGTACCAGAGGTTGTCCGGGCTCGCGCCGGTCACCTGGTAGGCCCAGTAGTCGCACGTGTAGGGCGTCGGCTGGTAGCACGACACCCCCGAAGCCACCCTCGTCATCGGCAGCAGCTGCGCGGCACCGGCGTTGACCGAGTAGAGCCGCAGCTTCACAGCGGTGACGTCGTCGTGGAAGGTGCGCAACCGCAGGGTGACCGCGGTCCCTGCCGGCACCACGCCGCCGGGAGTGCGGTAGAGGGTGTCGCGCGAGTCGTGGCGCAGCCCGTCCCACCACACGGAGTTGTCATGGCCGGGCAGCCCCGAGGTCACGCTGATCGTGAGGACGTGGCTGGTCGTCGAAAAGGACATCGTCACCGCATCGGTCGGCGAGCCGACGGTGAACGGGATGTTCGCCCCGTTGGCTGTGCCGCCGACGCCCCAGTTGACGTCCCAACTCTCGCCCAATGTCACCTTGGCCTCATAGGAACCGGCCGGTATGCCGCTCGCCGTGAGTGTCGCGGTCCCGTCGCCGTCGGGGTCCTGCAGCCAGGACCGCAGGCAGTCGGGGGCCCAGTCGCCGGGGCAGCCGAGCTCCGACTGGAAGCTGCCCACGGCGGTGAGCGCCGGGTTGGGCACGCTCGCGGTCACCCAGTGGGTGACGTCGGAGTAGTAGAAACGCACCGTGGTCGGGGATGCGAGGGACAGCGTGAGGTTGGCGCCGTTGAGGGTCGCGTGCTCGCCGTAGTTGATGGTCCACCCGCCGTCGAGGGCGACCTTGTACTCCCACGTGCCCGCCGGCACGGCGAACTGGGCCTTCCACACCCCGTCGGCCGGGTCACGGGTGAGGGCGGTGGCCGGACACGCGGGATCCCAGTCGCCGCCGCACCCGAGCTCGCTCTGCAGATCGCCCGCGAGGGTGACGCTCGTCGCCTCAGCGGCCGGGGCGATCGCGGGTGCCGGCGACGCGAGGGACATCGGTGCCGGGGTGGCCACGAGCAGGGCCAGCAGCAGGAGGGGGAACACGAAGGGGAGCAGCGGGCGGGTCCGGCTGGTCTGGGTCATCGCGCTCACCTTCGGGCTCACCGGGGCAGATGCAGCTTCGGGACGCTCCGAGGCTATTCCTCCCAGCGCTCGGTCGGGGGGGTCGGCGCCGGTCTTCCGAGCGGAGCTCCCCGCGGGCCCCCGCCCACCCGGTGCCGGCTCCGTCCGCGTCGGGCGGCGCGCCTCGGCGCGCCAATACCCGGGGAGGCGCGCTGCACGGCATACCGTCGAGACACGTCACGCGTCGAGGAGGGGTGCGGTGAGCGCAAGCCGGAGCCGGGTCAGCAGCGTCGAGGTGGGCCGGGGTGGTGCGCCGGCCGAACGCAAGACCTACGTGCTGGACACCTCGGTCCTGCTCTCGGATCCGCGGGCGGTGACCCGGTTCGCCGAGCACGAGGTCGTCCTGCCGGTCGTCGTCGTCATCGAGCTCGAGGCTAAGCGCCACCACCCGGAGCTCGGCTATTTCGCCCGGACAGCCCTGCGGATGCTCGACGACCTGCGGGTGTCCGAGGGCCGGCTGGACCATCCGGTCCCCATCGGAGCCCTGGGCGGCACCCTGCGGGTCGAGCTCAACCACTCCGACCCCTCGGTGCTGCCGGCCGGATTCCGGTTGGGGGACAACGACACCCGCATCCTTGCCGTGGCCAAGAACCTCGCCGCCGAGGGACGGGACGTCACGGTGGTGAGCAAGGACCTCCCCATGCGGGTGAAGGCCTCTGCGGTCGGCCTCGACGCCCAGGAATACCGGGCCGAACTCGCCGTCGACTCGGGCTGGACCGGGTTGGCCGAGCTCGACCTGTCCGGCGCGCAGCTCGACGAGCTCTACGACGCGGGTCGACTCGATCACCTCGAGGCCGCCGAGCTCCCCTGCCACACGGGCCTGGTCCTGCACGGGCCGCGCGGCAGCGCACTCGGGCGGGTGGGGGCGGACAAACGGATCCGGCTCGTGCGCGGCGACCGCGACGCCTTCGGCCTGCACGGACGCTCCGCCGAACAGCGGATCGCCCTCGACCTGCTCCTCGACCCCGATGTCGGCATCGTCTCCCTCGGCGGACGAGCCGGCACCGGCAAGTCGGCGCTCGCCCTCTGCGCGGGGCTCGAGGCCGTGATGGAACGCCGACACCATCGCAAGGTCGTCGTCTTCCGACCCCTCTATGCCGTGGGCGGCCAGGAGCTGGGCTACCTGCCGGGGACCGAGGCGGAGAAGATGGGGCCTTGGGGCCAGGCGGTCTTCGACACCCTGGGCGCCCTCGTCTCGACCGAGGTGGTCGATGAGGTCCTCGACCGGGGGATGCTCGAAGTGCTCCCGCTCACCCACATCCGCGGCCGCTCCCTGCACGACGCCTTCGTCATCGTCGACGAGGCCCAGTCCCTCGAGCGCAACGTCCTGCTCACCGTGCTCTCCCGGGTCGGGCAGAACTCGCGGGTCGTGCTCACCCACGACGTCGCCCAGCGGGACAACCTGCGGGTGGGGCGCCACGACGGGGTGGCCGCGGTCATCGAGGCCCTCAAGGGGCACCCGCTCTTCGCCCACATCACGCTCACCCGCAGCGAGCGCAGCCCCATCGCCGCTCTCGTCACCGACCTGCTCGGCGGCGTCGACCTGTGACGTAGGTCGCCCGTCGAGGGCGGGCTGCGGATTTGCCGTGCGTGGGGCTTTCGTGGGAGGCTCGCGCGAATGTCTCGTTTCGATAACGGGAACGCACGCCCACGGAGAGGGAGATCGTGGCGGACAACTACGTAGGACGACACCGTGCGGGCGGTGCCGTTGCTGGATCCAGCGGACGCCGTCGCGGCGCCGCGATGCTCCGACCGGTGGCCCATGCCGGGGCGACGGTCGCGTTGGCCGGTGCAGCCGTCTCGGGCTATCTCGTCGCGGCCCCCACGTCCGCCCCTCAGACGGGGGCGGTCGACGAGCTGAGCCTGCGGTCCGAGCGGGTCGATGCGGTGTCCGCGGCCTCGTCCGCCGCCGAGGACGCGAGCGCACACGCGGAGCTCGTCGCCTTCAAGGCGGGCACACCCAGCCGGCTCGCGGCCCAGGCGGCCGCGACGGCGGCCGCGGCCGCCGAGGCAGCCCGGCTCGAGGCCGAGCGCGCTGCCGCCGCGGAACGCGCGGCCCGCGATGCGCAGCGCGCCGCCGCGCTGGCCAACGCCCAGGCCAACCCCAAGGCCGCGGCCCAGGCTCTCGTCGCCCAGCGCGGCTGGAACGACGCGCAGTTCCAGTGCCTGGTCAGGCTGTGGACCAAGGAGAGCAACTGGAACTACCGGGCGACCAACCGCTCGTCGGGTGCCTACGGCATACCGCAGTCGTTGCCCGGCTCGAAGATGGCAAGCGCCGGGGCCGACTGGCGGACCAATCCGGTCACCCAGATCACCTGGGGTCTGGGCTACATCGCCGGCCGATACGGCACGCCGTGCGGCGCCTGGGCCCACTCGCAGAGCTACAACTGGTACTGACCCGCCTCGCGCACGGACTGGTACCGAGCCGCCCGCTCACAACTTGCGCAGGCGCACGCGGACGACCGAGTGGTCCTCGCCCTTGACGATGACCAGGCTCGCACGTTGGCGGGTCGGCAGGATGTTCTCCACGAGGTTGGGGCCGTTGATGGTCTCCCAGATCGTGAGCGCGGTGGCGACGGCCTCCTCGTCGGACAGCGTCGCGTAGCGGTGGAAGTAGGCGTCCGGGCGGGCGAAGGCGGTCTCGCGCAGCTTGAGGAAACGCTCGACGTACCATTTCTCCACGTGTGAGACGCGCGCGTCGACGTAGATGGAGAAGTCGAAGAAGTCGCTCACCGCGAGGCCGGTGCCCCCCATCGGGCGCACCGGCGGCGCCCCGAGGACGTTGAGCCCCTCGACGATGAGGACGTCGGGTCTGCGCACGACGGTGCGCTCGCCGGGGACGATGTCGTAGGAGTAGTGCGAGTAGACCGGCGCGGTCACCTCCTCGCGGCCGCCCTTCACCTCGGCGAGGAAGCGCAGCAGCGCCCGCCGGTCGTAGGACTCGGGGAATCCCTTGCGGTGCATGAGGCCCCGGCGACGCAGCTCGGCGTTGGTGAGCAGGAAGCCGTCGGTCGTGACGAGGGCGACATCCGGGGTCGAGGGCCACCGGCTGAGCAGTTCGCGCAGGATGCGGGAGGTCGTCGACTTCCCCACGGCCACCGAGCCGGCCACGCCGATGATGAACGGCGTGCGTCGGGGCGGCTCCCGCAGGAACGCGGTGGTCACCGTGTGCAGCCGGTCGCTCGCCTCGCAATAGAACGTGAGCAGCCGGGACAGCGGCAGGTAGACCTCCTCCACCTCGCGCATGTCGAGGGGGTGCTCGAGCCCCCGCAGCCGGGTGAGGTCCTCGTCGGTGAGGTTCATCGGGTGGTTCGCGCGCAGCCGCGACCAGTCCGCCCGGTCCAGTTCGACGAAGGGGGAGGGGACGCTCCCGTTGGCCTCCCGACGCTGGGTCACGCCCGCCATTCTTGCGTATGCCGCCCGCCTGGACCGGACTCCTCCCGCCCAGTGGGAGGGCCGCCAGGCGTTCGCGAGGGCAGCGCCGAGGATCGTGTGACCTGGCAGGGGTGGGGGCCTGGACCAGGTCACACGATGGGGGCAGCCGCGGCGGCAACTAGGCTGGGGCGCATGTGCGGAATCGTGGGGTACGTGGGGGCCGCCTCCGACGAGACGGCACTCGGGGTGGTGATGGAGGGTCTGGCCAGACTCGAGTACCGGGGCTACGACTCCGCCGGGGTGGCTGTGCTCGACGGCGACCACGTCGAGGTCCGCAAGCGCTCCGGCAAGCTGGCCAACCTGCGTGCCGACATCGATGCCCGCCCGCTGCCGCCGACCGCGACGGCCATCGGGCACACCCGCTGGGCAACTCACGGCGGTCCGACCGACACCAACGCCCACCCCCATCGAGGCGGCGCAGACGGCCGGCTGGCCGTCATCCACAACGGGATCATCGAGAACTTCCACGCGCTCAAGACCGAGCTGCTGGCCCAGGGCGCTGTCTTCTCGTCCGAGACCGACACCGAGGTCGCCGCGCACGTCCTCGCGGCCGAGTACGACCGCACCGGCGACCTCACGGCCGCCATGCTCGCCGCGGTCGCCCGGCTGCAGGGCGCCTTCACCCTGCTCGCCGTCCACGTCGACCAGCCCGGCGTGGTCGTGGGGGCGCGGCGCAACAGCCCGCTCGTCGTCGGCCTCGGCGAGGGGGCCAACTACCTCGGTTCCGACGTGGCCGCCTTCATCGGGCACACCCGGGAGGCCCTCGAGCTCGGCCAGGACCAGGTGGTCACCATCACGCCGACGAGCGTGTCGGTCGTCGGCTTCGACGGCCGGCCGGTCGAGGGGCGTCGCTACCACGTCGACTGGGACGCCGCCGCCGCGACCAAGGGCGGTTATCCGAGCTTCATGGCCAAGGAGATCGACGAACAACCGCACGCGGTCGCCGACACCTTGCTCGGGCGCACGAAGGAGGACGGCGAGCTCGTCCTCGACGAGCTGCGCGTCTCCGAGGACGCCCTCCGCGCCGTCACCAAGGTCGTCATCGTCGCCTGCGGCACGGCCTCCTACGCCGGGATGGTCGCCAAGTACGCGATCGAGCACTGGACCCGGATCCCGTGCGAGGTCGAGCTGGCCCACGAATTCCGCTACCGCGATCCGGTGGTCGACCGGCATACCCTCGTCGTCTCGGTGAGCCAGTCCGGCGAGACGATGGACACCCTCATGGCGGTCAAGCACGCTCACGAGCTGGGTGCCCTCACGATCTCGATCTGCAACACCCACGGCTCGACGATCCCGCGCGAGTCCGACGCGGTCCTCTACACCCACGCGGGGCCCGAGGTCGCGGTCGCCTCGACGAAGGCCTTCCTCGCCCAGATCACCGCGTGCTACCTGCTCGGGCTCTACCTCGCCCAGTTGCGCGGCGGCACCCAGGCAGACACGGCGGCCGCCGTCATGCGTGAGCTGCGCGAGATGCCCGAGAAGATCCAGACCGTGCTCGACCGGATGGAACGAGTGCGGGAGATCGCGCGGTTCATGGCCGACACCCGCTCGGTGCTCTTCCTCGGCCGGCACGTGGGCTTCCCGGTGGCACTCGAAGGGGCGCTCAAGCTCAAGGAGATCGCCTACATCCACGCGGAGGGCTTCGCCGCGGGCGAGCTCAAGCACGGGCCGATCGCCCTCATCGAGCCGGGCCAGCCGGTCTTCATCGTCGTGCCCGGCCCCGCGACCCCGCACGAGCTGCACGCCAAGGTCGTCTCCAACATCCAGGAGATCCGGGCCCGCGGCGCACGCACCCTCGTCATCGCCGAGGACGGCGACGAGGCGGTCGTGCCGTTCGCCGACGAGGTGATCCGCGTGCCGGCCACCTCGCCCCTGCTCGCCCCGCTCCTCACGGTCGTCCCGTTGCAGGTCTTCGCGCTCGAGCTCGCGACTGCCAAGGGCCTGGACGTCGACCAGCCCCGCAACCTGGCCAAGTCGGTCACGGTCGAGTGACGGGACCGCTGCGGTCATGATCGTGGGTGTGGGCATCGACGTCGTCGACATCGCCCGGTTCGGCGAGACCCTCGCCCGGACCCCGGCCCTGCGCGAGCGGCTGTTCACCGAGACCGAACGAGCGATGGCGCTGCCCTCGCTCGCCGCCCGGTTCGCCGCGAAGGAGGCGCTCGCCAAGGCCCTGGGGTCTCCGGTGGGCTTGCGTTGGGTCGACGTCACGGTGCTGCGGGCCGCCGACGGTCGGCCAGAGTTCGACATCTCCGGGGGCGTCCTCGAGACGGTCACCCGGATGGGCATCCAGACCCTGCACGTGTCCTTGTCCCACGACGCGGGGGTCGCCTCCGCGGTCGTCATCGCCGAGGGAGAACGATGATCCGCGCCTATGCCGTGCCCGACGTCCGCGCCGCCGAGGCGGTGGCGATGGCGGCCCTCCCCGAGGGCGCGCTCATGGCTCGCGCGGCAGCCGGGCTCGCGCAGGTCGCCGCCGACCGCCTGCGCGCCCGCGAGGGCTCGCGGGTGGTCGCCCTCGTCGGCGGTGGCGACAACGGCGGGGACACCCTGTATGCCGTCGCGCAGCTGGCCCGCGAGGGTGCGCTCGCGACCGCGGTGCTCGCCGACGCGGACGCGGTCCACGCGGCGGGCCTGGCCGCCGCCCAAGAGGCCGGAGTGGCGCTCGCGGGGGAGAACTGGGCTCAGGCACTGGAGGCGGCCGACCTCGTCCTCGACGGGATCACCGGGATCGGTGGCCGGGCGGGACTGCGCGAGCCGGCCCGGTCCTGGGTCGAGGCGATCGGCGACGCGGCATACGTCCTCGCGGTCGACCTGCCGAGCGGCACCGACCCGGAGGGTCGGCTCGGATCGGCCGAATGCGTCTTCGCCGACGAGACGGTGACCTTCGGGGCGCCCAAGCCCGGGGCCCTCCTGCCGGCCACCGAGCCGGCCACCGGGCGGCTCACCGTCGTCGACATCGGACTCGACCTGCGCGATGCGCTGCCTGCGGTCGAGCGGCTCACCCCCGAGGACGCCACCCGGTTGTGGCCGGTCCCGGACGCGAGCTCGGACAAGTACTCGCGCGGGGTCGTGGGCATCGTCACGGGGTCCACGGCATACCCGGGCGCCGGGGTGCTCTCGGTGCTCGGCGCACTGGGCGCCGGGCCGGGCATGGTCCGCTATCTCGGGCCGCCCTCGGTCGCCGTGTTCGTCCACCGGCAGGCACCGGAGGCCGTGACTGCCAATGGGCGCGTCGAGGCCTACGTCCTGGGATCGGGTGTGGACCCCGAGGACCCCGACGACGCGGACCAGCTCCGGTGGAGCGGGCAGGCGCTCGCGAGCGAGCTGCCCTGCGTCGTCGACGCGGGGGCGCTCGCGATCGTCGCCCCCCGGTCGGCGCCCACCGTGCTCACCCCGCATGCCGGCGAGCTGGCCCGGTTGCTCACCCGCCTCGGCTCGGGGGTGGAGGTCGCGCGCGACGACGTGCTCGCCGACCCGCTCGGACACGCCCGGACCGCGGCCGACCTGCTCGGTGCGGTCGTCCTGCTCAAGGGATCCACGACCCTCGTCGTGCCGCCGAGTGCGCTGGGCGTCCCACCGCGCAGCCAGGCCGACGCCCCCGCGTGGCTCGCCACCGCGGGTGCGGGCGACGTCCTCGGGGGTGTCGTGGGCACCCTGCTCGCTGCGGGACTCGATCCGGTGGACGCCGCCTCCCTCGCCGCGCTCGTGCACGGCCGCGCAGCCTCCCGGGCGAGCGGTGGTGGTCCGGTGCGGGCCATGGACGTCGCCCTGGCCATCGCACCGACGATCGCCGAGTTGCTGCGGGCCTGACGGCGACCGGCGCTGCGGGCTGCCACACTGTCCCCCGATGAGCACGCACCACCCCGGGAGTCCGGGCACGGCATACATCGACCTCGCGGCGGTCGAGGGCAACGTCCGAGTCCTGCGCGAGCACGCCCCCGGGGCCGACCTGCTCGCCGTCGTCAAGGCGGACGGCTACGGCCACGGCCTCGTCCCGTGTGCGAGGGCGGCGGTCCGCGGGGGCGCGACCTGGCTGGGCACCGCCCAACTCGACGAGGCACTGGCCCTGCGTGATGCGGGGATCCAGGCGCGCATCCTCACCTGGCTGCACGTGCCCGGTGCGGACTTCGCCGGAGCGCTCCGTCGCGACATCGACCTGTCGGTGGCCGCCACCTGGGACCTCGACGCGGTCGCTGCGGCGGCCCGGACCACCGGGCGCACCGCGCGGGTGCATCTCAAGGTCGACACCGGCCTGGGGCGCAACGGTGCCTTCGGCGCGGGCTTCACCGACCTGCTCGCCCGGGCGCGGGCTCTCGAGGCGCAGGAGGCGATCCGCGTCGTCGGCGTCTGGTCGCACTTCGCCTATGCCGACGAGCCCGACCATCCGACCGTGCGGCGACAGGAGGAGGTCTTTGCCGCAGCCGTCGCCGAGGCCGAGCGAGCCGGCTGCCGACTCGAGGTCCGCCACCTCGCCAATTCCGCGGCCACGCTCACCAACCCTCGCGCGCATTACGACCTCGTCCGCCCCGGCGTCGCCGTCTACGGGCTCTCGCCCGTGCCCCAGCTCGGTGACCCCGCGGCATACGGGCTGCGCCCGGCGATGACCCTCGTCGCGCGCCTGGCCCTCGTCAAGGACCTGCCGGCCGGGCAGGGGATCAGCTACGGCCACGCCTACCACACCGACCGGGCCACCAGGGTGGGGCTCGTGCCGCTCGGATACGCCGACGGGATCCCGCGCAACGCGACGAACGTCGGCCCACTCTCGGTCGGTGGCCGGCGGCTTCGGATCGCCGGACGGGTCTGCATGGACCAGGTGCTCGTCGACCTCGGGCCCGACTCGGACGCGCGGGAGGGCGACGACGTCGTGCTCTTCGGGACCGGTGCGGGCGACACACCGACCGCCCAGGACTGGGCGGATGCGACCGGGACGATCTCGTATGAGATCGTGACGAGGCTGGGACCCCGGGTGGAGCGGGTCCACCGGGGTTTCGAGGAGGGCTGATGGCGCGTTCGCGCCCCAATTTGCTCGGGCTGGGGGTGAGCCTCGGTGCCGCCGGCGCGGCCGGTGCCCTCGGTGCCGCGGGTCTCATCGCCGACCGGATCCGGCGACGCGAGGACGCCCAGCTGCCCGAATATGCCAGCCTCGTCCAGCCGCACGACCACGAGTTCAGCGTCCTCGCCGACGACGGCACGGTCCTGTTCGCCGGGATCGACGACCCGGCATCCGGTTCGGTCACCGTCGATGCCGACGGGCGGACCAAGCCCACCGTCGTCCTCTCGCACGGCTACTGCCTCTCGAGCGAATGTTGGGTGCTCCAGCGGCGGGCCCTCGCCCGCGCGGGCTATCGCGTGGTCACGTGGGATCAGCGCGGCCACGGCCGCTCGGGCAAGGGCCCCAAGGAGGGCTACCAGATCGATCAGGCGGGCCGCGACCTCCACGCGGTCATCGAGTCGCTTGCTCCCGAAGGCGACCTCGCCCTCGTGGGGCACTCCATGGGCGGGATGACCATCATGGCCCTGGGCGAACAGTTCCCGGAGGTCATCACCGAACGGACCATCGCCTTCGGATGCATCGCCACCTCGCCCGGCGGATTGCCCCTTGCCAACAGCGGATTCACCGCGGCGGCCGGCAAGCAGCTCCTCGAACGCCTCGGCCCCTCGGTCTTCACCCAACTGGGCAAGCGTCCCGACCTGCTCGCCAGCCTCCTCAAGGCCAATCGCGACCTCGAGGAGTTCCTCGTCGAGCGCTATTCGTTCGCCTCCCCGGTGCCGCGCAGCGTCGTGCGGCTCACCACGAAGATGCTCCTGGGCACCGACCTGGGCGTGATGGCCGACTTCGTGCCGACCTTCGACACCTACGACAAGGAGCCGGTGCTCGCCACCTTCCACCACGTCGAGACGCTCGTCTTCAACGGGACCAAGGACGTCCTCACCCCGCCGCAGCACAGCGACCGGATCGTCGCCGCGATCCCCGGTGCCGAGCACGTGCTCATCGAGGACGGCGGGCACGTGATCATGCTCGAATACCCCGACCTGCTCAACGAGCACCTGCTCGCCCTGCTCGCGCGCGCCGCCGAGGACCGGATCCGTCACCTCGACCCGGCCGCGAAACCCCAGGTGACCTTGCACGTCACCCCGGTCGCCAAGGCGCGGCGGGTCCGTCAGGGGCTGCGGGAGAGCGCTCGCGCGCGGCGCACCGGCACCTCCGCGCCGCCCGTGGCCGTTCCCGCGACCGCGCCGCCGCGTGCCGCACGCGCCCGCCGCTGACCCGCTCCGCCCTATGCCGCACGTGACCGTCCCGGCCTCCCTCCCCGACGCCGACGCCACCCGGGCGTTGGGGGCGCGGCTGGCCGCACTCCTGCACGCCGGGGACCTCGTGGTGCTCACCGGCGACCTCGGGGCCGGCAAGACGACGCTCAGCCAGGGCCTCGGCGAGGCGCTCGGTGTGCGCGGGCCGGTCACCTCGCCGACCTTCGTCATCGCCCGCGTGCACCCCTCGCTCGTCGGCGGTCCGGCTCTCGTCCACGTCGACGCCTACCGGCTCGGCAGCGCGCTCGAGCTCGACGACCTCGACCTCGACACCGATCTCGCCGACGCGGTCGTCGTCGTCGAATGGGGTGCCGGTCTCGCCGAATCGCTGAGCGCCGACCGGCTCGAGGTCGTCCTCGAGTCGGCACCGGACGGGTCGCGCCGCGCCAGAGTGTCGAGCGTCGGTCCCCGATGGGCCGGGACGGACCTGGCAGGGGCTCTCCGGGCGGACGGATAGCCTGTCCGGATGCTCCTGCTCGCCCTCGACACCTCGACCAGCGCGATCACCGTCGCGCTGTACGACGGGAGCGCCGTGCTCGCCGAGGCGAACACCCTCGATCCTCGCGGGCACGCGGAATGGCTCGCACCCGGCATACGGTCGGTTCTCGACCACGCGGGCGCGACCCCCACGGAGCTCACCGACATCGTGTGCGGGCTGGGGCCCGGCCCGTTCACGGGACTGCGGGTGGGGATCGTCACCGCGCGGGTGCTCGCGCTCGCGACCGGTGCCCGGCTGCACGGGGTCTACTCGCTCGACGCCCTCGCCCTCGACGCCGGTCCCGGCGAGCGACTCGTGGCCACCGACGCGCGCCGCCGCGAGGTCTACTGGGCACGGTATGCCGTGCGCGTCGCCTCCCCGGGTGGCCCGGCCGAGGTCGTGCCGCTGGGCGCCCCCGCGGTCGAGCGCCCCGCCGAGCTCGACGAACAGCTGCGGGCACTGCCGACCGCGGGGCGTGGGCCCACGCTCTATCCGGAGCTCTTCCCGCACCCCGAGGGCCCCCTCGACGTGTCGGCCGCCGCCCTCGCCCGGCTGGCCGCGGCGAGGCTCGCCGCGGGAAATCCGCTCTCGGGCACCGAGCCGCTCTACCTGCGTCGTCCCGACGCCGCGCCCCACGTCGTCGCCAAGTCGGCCCTCGGATGAGCGCCGTCGCCGACATCCGGCCCCTGCACTGGCGCGACCTCGCCGAACTGGCCACCCTCGAACGGCAACTCTTCCCGACCGACGCGTGGACCGAGCAGACCTGGTGGGCCGAGCTCGCCCAACGGCCCCGCCGGGTCTACCTCGCTGCGCACGACCGGACCGCGGACCCCGCGGTCGTCGTCGGCTACGCCGGGCTCGACCTGGCCGGGAGCACCGCCGACGTGATGACCCTCGCCGTGCATCCGGCATACCGGGGGAGTGGGCTCGCCGACCGGTTGCTCGACCGGCTGGTCGCCGAGGCGGGCGCGAGTGGCGCGCAGGCGCTGCTCCTGGAGGTGCGGGCCGACAACGAGCCCGCCCTGCGGCTCTATGCCCGGCACGGTTTCGAGCGGATCTCGGTGCGTCCGCGCTACTACCAGCCGGGCGACGTCGACGCCCACGTCCTGCGTCGGAGCCTGTCGTGACGGCCCGGGCCAGTGCCGCGGACGAGCCGCTCGTCCTGGGCATCGAGACCTCGTGTGACGAGACCGGGGTCGGACTCGTCCGCGGTCACACCCTGCTCGTCGACGCGATCGCCTCGTCGGTCGACGAGCATGCACGCTTCGGCGGCGTCGTGCCCGAGGTCGCCTCCCGTGCCCACCTCGAGGCGATGGTGCCCACGATCGAGCGCGCGTGCAGCCAGGCGGGGGTGCGCCTGGCCGATGTCGATGCCGTCGCGGTCACCGCGGGGCCGGGATTGGCGGGAGCGCTGCTCGTCGGGGTGGCCGCAGCCAAGGCCCTCGCGCTCGCGCTCGACCGGCCGATCTACGGGGTCAACCACCTCGCCGCGCACGTCGCGGTCGACACGCTCGAACACGGCCCGCTGCCCGAGCCCACGATGGCGCTGCTCGTCTCCGGCGGGCACTCCTCGCTCCTGCTCGTCCCCGACGTCACCGCCGACGTGCGTCCGCTCGGGGCGACCATCGACGACGCCGCGGGGGAGGCCTTCGACAAGGTGGCCCGGGTGCTCGGACTGCCCTTCCCCGGCGGACCGCACATCGACCGGGCCGCGCGGGACGGCGACCGGGTCGCGATCGACTTCCCCCGGGGGCTCACCACCGGGCGGGATCTCGAGCGCCACCGCTTCGACTTCTCGTTCTCCGGGCTCAAGACG
>JAKPEG010000171.1 GCA_029552065.1 Actinomycetes bacterium | reverse complement strand
GGTGGAGCTGAGGGGATTCGAACCCCTGACCTTCTCATTGCGAACGAGACGCGCTACCAACTGCGCCACAGCCCCGGATGCGTCCGTCACTCTAACACCGGGCACCAGGGCTGCCGAACCGTGTCCGAGAGTGTCCGGGCGCTGTGCTCGGATCGAGCGGCGGTGACCACGCGGCATACCCTCGGGTCATGTCCAGCCCGCAGCCCGTGCCCCGAAGTGTCCGCGCCGCCAGCGAATGGTCGTGGCGACTGCTGCTCATCGTCGCGACGGTCCTCGCCTTCGTCTACCTGTTGAGCCTGATCTCCGAAGCGGTCATCCCCGTCGTGGTCGCGACCCTGCTCGCGGCGATGCTCGGCCCGCTCAACCGCTGGCTGCGGGCGCGGCTCGGGCGACCCGGCCCCGCCGCGGCGCTCACCGTCCTCGCGACGATGCTGGGGATCGGGCTGCTGCTGTTCCTCGTCGCCAGCCAACTCACCGGTGGCATGTCCGACATGGCCGGCCAGGTGAGCACGGGCATCGAGCAGATCCGGGTCTGGCTGCGCGACATCCTGCACATCAGCGACTCGCAGCTCACCGGCTGGGTCGACCAGGCCCGGTCGGCGCTGGCCGACAGTGAGGGCCTGCTCGGTTCGCTCACCCGGGCCGGTGTGGGCGCGACGCATGTCGTGGCCGGGGCCTTCATCGCGCTGTTCGCGCTGTTCTTCTTCCTCTTCGAGGGTGAGCGGATCTGGGGCTGGGTGGTCGGGCTCTTCCCGCGCACCGCACGGGCCAAGGTGGCCTCGTCGGGGGTCGTCGCCTGGCGGTCCCTCAGCGCCTTCACGCGGGCGACCGTGCTCGTGGCCCTCGTCGACGCTGTGGGGATCGCTCTCGTCGCGCTCGTCCTGCAGGTGCCCTTCGCCCTCGCGATCGGGGCGCTCGTCTTCCTCGCCGCGTTCGTGCCGATCGTGGGTGCCCTCGTGTCGGGCATGGTGGCCGTGCTCATCGCCCTCGTCGCGCACGGGCCGGTCGTCGCCCTGCTCATGCTCGCCGGGGTGCTCGCCGTGCAACAGCTGGAATCGCATGTGCTGCAGCCGTTCCTGCTCGGCCGGGCAGTCAACGTCCACCCGCTCGCAGTCATCCTCTCGGTGACGACCGGAGTGGTGGTCGCCGGCGTCTTCGGCGCCCTCATCGCCGTGCCCGTGACGGCCGTCGTCAACGCGGTCGGCAGCCATCTGCGCGCGCTTCGAGAGCAGGCCGCGGGTGAGGAAGCTCCCGAGTCAGGGCACGGGTCGCGCGCGCCAGTGGAACCGCGCGAGCCCATCGAGCCGGATCCGTCGGCGGGCGACGCCTGAGCCCGCCAGCGGACACCCGATGTCCGCTGGCGGTGAGAGTGTGCACCCCACCGGGGTGCACACTCTCACGAGCTCGACACCCATGGTCCCGGTCCGGGGTCCGTCCGCCCGCCGTGCCCCGGCCCTCCCGGGGGGCACCCTCCTCGCGCCGGACGGGTCGGGCGGTGAATCTGCAAAGGTGGGTCAGCCCGCTGCGGTGTGGCGGCGTTCGCCCGCCTCGGCCGCCCCAGCCGCCTCGGCCGCAGAGCCGGCTGACTCGCCGGCTCCCGCCGGTGTCGGCGTGACCTCGGCGGGCATGACCTCGGGCCGCTCCGGCGCCTTGGCCTTGAGCGTGTAGGTGGGCGGCGGCACCGGCCGGGGCACCCACGTGCCCGGCTCGATCGACTGCTCGGCGGAGGACTCGGACGCCCCGGCGGTGGGCCGCTCGACCGGGTCCGAACCGTCGACGCCCAGGGACAGGCCCCTGGTGGTGCGCTCGAGGGCCGCCGGGGCGTCGAGGGTGCGCCGGACGGAGGCAGCGATCGAGCGGTCGAGGCGACGGCGGGTGCGTTCGCGCACCGCGCCGTAGCGAAGCAGGAAGACCCCCACGGCCAGCGCGACGACGCTCACGGCCACCGAGGGCCACAGGAGCACACCGATCGCGGACAGCACGATGCTCACGGGCACGAGGGCGGCCACGGCGAGGAAGGCGAGCCCGCGGATCCGCCGGGCCAAGATCTGCCGACGACTGCGCGAGCGAGCGCCCGGGCGGGCGTATGCCGGTCGCGCACCGACTCCGGGCGCGGGCCCGGCACCGGTCGTGGGCGCGGGCCGGGTCTGGACCGGGCGACCCGCACCGGCCGGGCCCCCAACTGTCCCGGGCGCAACCGCCCGGCGGGCGACGAAAGGCGAGGCGACGGCATAGACGCGGAGGTCGGGGCGGGGCGAGGGGGAGGGGACGACCGGCTGGCGGTCGAGCATGCGGATGCTCTCGCTGAACCGGTCCACCGAGCGGGCGGTCGCCATGGTCTCGCGCCGCCGCACCCAGTGCTGAACAAGGAAGGCAGCCCAGATGCCCACGATGGCGACGAAGACGAGGGACGAGAGCTGCACGCGGACAACGGTAAGGATCCGGACCCGGCCCCCGGCGGACCTGGGGCGGTGTGTCGCGGATGTGGCTGCTGTGACGGGTGGGAAAACCCCGTAATCAGCCCGCCGATGGCCCCGGATCGCCCCGCCAGCGGTCGATCACGCGGATGCCGCCGAGGTCCTCGGTGGTGACCGCGAAGGTGCGATGGTCGCGCCAATCGCCTTCGATGTGCAGGTAACGCAGCCGCGTCCCCTCGTCCCTCAAGCCCAGGTGTCGCACCACCGCGAGCGAGCCGGCGTTCTCCGGGCGCACGTTGACCTCGACCCGGTGCAGTGCCATCGGCCCGAGGGCGTGGTCCAGGAGGGTGGCGAGCGAGCGGGTCGCGACGCCCTGCCCGGCGAACCGCTCCCCCACCCAATAGCCCGCCGCGGCCGACTGCAACGACCCGCGCATGACCCCGAACAGGTGCACCTGGCCGGCGAGTTCGCCCGCGACCTCGATCGCGAACGGCACGAGGTTCCCCGCGCGCGCGTCGCGGTTGAGGCTGCGCACGTAGTTCGCGAAGGTCACCCGCGGCAGCACGCCGTCGGGCGGAGTCGGCTCCCAACGCCCGACGTATGCCGCGTTGACCGACCGCAGCGCCTCCCACTCACGTTGGTCGCGTCGCACGAGCGGGCGCAGGAGGATCCGCGGCATCCTTCCGTCGTTGACGAGCAGGCTCACCGGCCAGCGGGCGGACACGGTCTCACCCCCGCACGTCGTGGTCGAGGCCGCGGATCTGCTCGACGACGTGGGCGAGGATCGGCTCGAGCACGCCGATCGCATCGCCCACCCCACCCCGGGAACCGGGCAGGTTGACCACGAGGGTGCGTCCGGCGACCCCGGCGAGGCCCCGGGAGAGCACGGCGACCGGCAGCCCCTTGGCCACCCCCACGGCCCGCAACAACTCCGGTATGCCAGGCAGCTCGCGATCGAGGAAGGGTCGGGTCTGCTCCGGCGTGGCGTCGGTCGGCGACACCCCCGTGCCCCCGGAGGTGAGCACGACCTCCGGGCCGGTCGCGAGCGCCTCGGCGATCGCGGCACCCACCGGCGGCCCGTCCGCGATGACGACCGGACCGGTGACGGCATACCCCCAGGCGGTGAGTGCGGCGACGAGAAGGGGGCCGGTGCGGTCCTCATAGGTGCCGTCGGAGGCCCGGGTGGAGGCGACGACGACGACCGCCCTCGGCAGGTCTGTGGGCGGAGTCTCGGTCATCGCTCGCTCCAGTCGCCCGAACGGCCGCCAGACTTGGCGGTCACCCGGATGTCGGTGATCCGCGCGTGCCGGTCGACCGCCTTGACCATGTCGACGAGGGCGAGCGCCGCGACCGCGACCGCGGTGAGGGCCTCCATCTCGATCCCCGTCCGGTCGGCCGTGCGCACGGTCGCGCACAGGTCGACCCCGTCGTCGGCAACCGTGAGGTCGACGCTCGCAGCGTGCACGGCCACCGGGTGGGCGAGCGGGACGAGCTCGGGCGTGCGCTTGACCGCCTGCAGGCCGGCGATCCGGGCGACCGCGAGCGCATCGCCCTTGGGGACCGTGCCCGCGCGCAGGGCGGCGACGGCCGCGGCCGAGAGCAGCACCCGACCGGCCGCACTCGCCTCGCGCACTGTCACCGGCTTCGCGCTCACGTCGACCATGTGGGCGCTCCCGTCGGCACGCACATGGGTGAGCCCGCCGGGCGAGGGGGCCGGTGGGAGGTCGGGGTTCACGGGATGTCACCTCCGTCGAGCAGGATGGCCGGCAGGATCGCCCCGGCCGGCAGGCCGGTGGCCTCCTCGGGGACGACGAGCAGCGCGTCGGCGAGCGCGAGATCGGCCACGAAATGGGAACCCTGCCCGGCGACGGGTGTGACATCCCAGCCGTCCCACCCGTCGGACGCCCGCACGGCCGTGGCCCGCGCATATTGCCGGCGGCCACCCGGTGAGCGAAGCGGCGCCGTGAGCCGTCCCGGCACGGTCGGTGGCACCGCCGGCTCCCGCCCGGCGAGCCGGCGCAGCAGCGGCCGGACGAAGACGACGAAGGAGACGAAGGACGACACCGGATTGCCCGGCAGGCCGAGGAAGGGCACGGTCCGCCCGTCCGGTGCCCGCAGCACTCCCACCCCCTGAGGCTTCCCCGGTTGCATCGCCACCTGGACGAAGTCGACCTCCCCGCTGTCCCGCAACACCGCCTTGACGACGTCGTGCACCCCCATGCTCACCCCGCCCGAGGTGACGACGACGTCGGCGATCCCGGCGAGCCGCTCGAGGGTCTCGCGCACCTGCTCGGGCCGGTCGCCCACACATCCCCGGTATGCCGTCCGGCCACCTGCCGCGGTGACCGCGGCGGCGAGCAGATGGCTGTTGGAGTCGTGGATCTGGCCGGGGGCCAACGGCATACCGGCGGCGACGAGCTCGGCACCGGTGGAGAGGACCGCGACGCGCGGGCGCGGGTGGACGCGCACGTCGGCGTGACCGGATGCCGCGAGCAGGGCCAACCGACGAGGGTCGAGCACCTCGCCGGGAGCAAGCACCGGGCGGCCGGCGGTCAGGTCCTCGCCGCGAAGCCGCACTGCACAGCCGACCGGAGCGGGGGCGAGCACGGCGACGACCGGCATCCCGGCGTCGGTGTCCTCGACCTTGACGACCGCGTTCGCACCGGCCGGCAGCGGGGCCCCCGTCATGATCCGCACCGCCTCCCCCGGCCCGACCGGCCGGCCGGCGGGATCTCCCGCCGCGAGGTCGGCGACGACCGGCAGCCGCACCGGGGCCTGCGCCGAGGCCGCCGCGACGTCGGCGGCCCGCACGGCGTAACCGTCCATCGCCGAGTTGTCGAAGCCAGGCAGGTCGACCAGGGCGACCAATCCGTCCGCCGCAACGAGCCCGGCCGCCTCGTCGAGGGACAGCCGGACCGGCGGCAGCGGCCCGGCAGCCGCGAGGACCGCGGCCAGGTGTTCCTCGACGGTGCGCATGGCGCCGAATCTATCGCCGCCTACCATGACCGGGCATGGACGACGTGTCCGGCGTTGCCGCCGCCAAGACCGCCCTGCGCCGGCGGATCCGCGCCGCCCGGCGGGCCCGGCTCGAGGCCCCCGACGCGACCGCGACCCGCGCCGAGGCGGGCCGCGCGCTCGCCGCCGCCGTCACGGCATACCTGCGGACGGGCGCACCCGACCGGCCGGTATGCCGCGTGGCCGCCTACGTCGCGCTCCCCACCGAGCCGCCCACCGCCGAACTGCTCACGGCCCTGCGCACGAACGGACACGAAGTGCTGCTGCCGGTCCTCGAAGCCGACAACAGCCTCGACTGGGAGCTGGACGGCAGGCTTCTCGGCGTCGAGGCGCTGGCGGCCGTCGATCTCGTCCTCACCCCGGGGCTGGCGGTCGACCGGGAAGGTCGACGGCTGGGGCAGGGCGGCGGCAGCTACGACCGGGCGCTCGCCCACGTGCGACCGGGCACCCCCGTGTTCACCCTCGTGTGGGACGAGGAACTGCTCGACGACGTCGTGCCAACGCTGCCGCACGACCGACCGGTCGACGGTGTGGTGACCCCCGGCCGTGGTGTGCTCCGGCTGCCCGCCGACGCCGAGGGGCCGCTCACTCCCGGGGGGCGAGGGTGAGCTCGTCCACGACGCCCGCCCGAACCGCGTGCTCCGTGAACGGCCACGGATAGGACGTGACGGCGGCCCAGGCGTCGATCTGGTCGCTGTAGTGCGGGTGGTGGGGATGCCCGCTCTGACCGCTCTGGTTCACCCAGGTCGAGGCGTCGAGATCACCGAGGTCGACGACCATCCGCATCGAGGGACCGGACACGACGGCATAGCCGCGGGCGGGGTTCCAGCCGTTGGCGTCGACGATCGAGGAGCCTCCCGGCACCCCGATCGGACCACGGTTGACCATGCGGGCGAGCCAGCCAGGCATGCTCTCGCCGCCGAGGACGGCGTGCTGGAGGGTGACCGTGTGCAGCTTGCCCCAGGACCACTTCTCCACGTCGGTGCCCATCGTGCGGGTGAGGTCGAGCCGGGCCTGGACGAGGGATCGCAGGACGAGCTCGTCGCGGGTCTCGACGACGCCGGGAGTGCGCTTGTCGTCCCACCAGGCGTTCGTGGGGTCGCCCAGCAGGACGGTGACCGCGGCCCGCCAGCGGCTGCCGCCGTCGGCCCACAGGTCGACCGGGAGCTGGTCGTCGAAGGTGTTCTTCAGCAGGGTCGCCCACACCGCGTTGGCGTAGGCCGCTGCCGCCGAGGCCGGGGAGGAGTCGGCCGGGGTGGTGCCGTCCCAGCCCCGCAGCAGGTCGCGAGCCTCGGCGGTGAACGAGTCGCCGGAGAGGTCGGCGGCCAGCAGGGTCGGCACGAGAGTGAGCGCGAACTCGTCGGTCGTGTCGGCCTGGATCCGGGCCATGTCGGCGGGGGTCACCGTCGTGAGCCCGGCGAGGAGGCTGCGGATGCGCTGGCTGCGGTAGCCAGCGTCCCAGTCGGTCGCGAGATAGGGCGTCGGCGAGCCAGTCACCTGCTGGTTGGCCGCGACGACGAGCCCCTCCTTGGGGTTGCTCGACCACGGCAGGTCCTCGAAGGGCACCCATCCGGTCCAGTCCCACCGAGAATCCCACCCAGGCGAGGGGAGGTAGCCGGGGGGAGCACCCGCCGTCGAGGCGCGCCGGACGGGCACGAACCCCGTCGCCTGGTAACCGATGTTGCCGGAGGTGTCGGCGTAGACGAAGTTCTGCGGCAGGGACAGCCCCCGCAGCGCGGTCCGGAAGGAGGTGAAGTCGGTCGCGGTCGCGAGCCCGACGAGGGAGTCGGCGCTCGTGGCCGGGGTGAGGCCCGACCATGCCAGGGACACGGCATACGTGCCCACCTGCGCGATCCCGCCGACCACGGGATGCCGGCCCACCTCGCCCGCGGCGGCGACGACGTCGCTGATGATCGGGCCGTGGCCGGTGCGGCGCACGACGAGCGGCACGTCCTCACCGCCGCGCACCTTGAGCGTCTCCGTGGTCACCGTGAGCGGCTCGCGCACCCCGTCCCGCAGGTATGCCGTGTCGAGCACCTGCTCGAGGTAGACGTCGCTCGCGTCGGCCGGCAGGTTGGTGAGCCCCCAGGCGATGGAGCCGTTGTGGCCGACGACGACCCCAGGCAGCCCGGAGAAGGTGAAGCCCGCGACGTCGAACGGGCAGGCGGTGCCCACCGTGCGGCAGTGCAGGCCGACCTGCATCCACGGGCCCGGCTGCGACACGCTCAGGTGCGGGTCGTTGGCGAGCAACGGTCGGCCGGTCCCCGAGCGCGACGGTCCCACCACCCACGAATTGGAGCCGGTCCCCTCGCCGCGCCCGAGGGTGGGGACCACCGCGTCGAGGGCGGCGGCGGCCGAGGCGAGGGCGTCGGTGCTGTCCGCGGGCAGCACCGTGTTGGACGGCCGCGTGGTCGCGTCGGCCGCGCCGGTCGACGTGGCCGCGCTCGTGGTGAGCGTCCGGGGCAGCCCGGCGGACTGGATGCTCCGTCCCGGGGGCCAGTCGCCCGAGGAGAGGATCGCCAGGTGGGTCGAGCCCGGATAGGGCGGATAAAGCGCGGCGATCTGCGCCGCGGGCAGGGTGGCGGCCAGGCGGGCACGGGTGAGCTCGTCGGTGTAGCCCCCGCGCAGGTCCCACGCGATGGCCTTGAGCCAGACGAGCGAGTCGACCTCCGACCACTTCTCGATCCGGTAGTCGGGCAACCGGGTGCCGAGCGCGACGTATTCGACGGCCACCGACGCGGGGTCGCCCGCACGGGCGAGGTAGTCGTTGACGCCCTCGGCATAGGCCCCGAGGTACTGCCGGGTCGCCGGGGCGAGCTTGGGCAGTTCCGCCTCGGCGACAGCCCGCCAGCCGAAGGTCCGCACGACCCGGTCCGAGTCGAGCCCGGCGCGCCCGACGAGTTCGGCGAGCCGCCCGGAGGCCACCTGCCGGCGCAGGTCCATCTCGAAGAACCGGTCCTGGGCGGCGACGAAACCCTGCGCCCGGAAGAGGGCGACCGGATCGTCGGCATAGATCTGCGGCACCCCGCGGGCGTCGCGCAGGACGGTGACCCGTGAGGTGAGCCCGTCGAGCGCGATCTGGCCTGACGCCTGCGGCCACGGCCTGCGCACGATGCCGGCGCCGAGCAGGCCCCCCGCGACGAGCACGACGACCAGGAGGGCGGCCAGCCCGAGGGCCGCCCGCCGCAGCTTCCGTCCACGCGTCACCCTGCGAGACTAGGCCCGTCCCCCGCCCGGCGGCGGCACCCTCGCCGGAGGATCGGCACCCAACCCGGTGTCGCCGCCCCGTCCCCGTCGTCACCCGTCGTCGCTCGTGCGTCACCGAGGAGGTGTGTGTATGCCGTCCGCCGCGGACTTCGGCGTGCACGACCTCACCGTCCCGCTCCTGCTCGCGGCGCTCGTGGTCCTGCTCGCCCTCGTCGCGGTGCGGGTGTCCGCGCGCTCGGGACTGCCGACGATGTTGCTCTACCTCGCCATCGGGCTGGCCGTCGGGGAGTCGGGGTTGGGTGTGCGCTTCGACGACACCCAGCTCACCCAGGTGCTCGGCTACGGCGCCCTCGTCCTCATCCTCGCCGAGGGCGGCCTCACCACCTCGTGGCCGGCGATCCGCCGCTCGGTGGGCCCGGCCGCCGTCCTGTCGACCTTCGGCGTCGTCGTGTCCGTGCTCGTCGTCGCGGCGGCCGCGCACTGGGTGCTGGGCATGTCCTGGTCGGTCGCCCTGGTCGTCGGCGCGGTGCTCTCCTCGACCGACGCGGCCGCGGTCTTCTCCGTCCTGCGCACGGTCCCGCTGCCCCGGCGACTGTCCGGGATGCTCGAGGCCGAGTCGGGCTTCAACGACGCACCCGTCGTCATCCTCGTGACGAGCTTCTCCCTCGCCCTTGCCGACGGCGGCCGGGCCGAGCCCTGGTGGGTGCTCCTGCTGCGCGCGGTCGTCGAACTCGTCGGCGGCACCCTCGTGGGGGTCCTCGTGGGGTGGGTCGGCGGGCGGCTCGTCCGGCGTCTCGCAGGCGGTGCCTCCGGCCTGTTCGCCATCGGGGTGATCACCCTCGCGGTCCTCGCGTATGCCGTGGCCGCCGCCGCGCACCTGTCCGGCTTCATCGCGGCATACCTCGCGGCGCTCGTGCTCGGCAACATGGGACTGCCGCACCGGGCGGCCGTCCACGGCTTCGCCGAGGCCCTCGGCACGCTCGCGCAGATCGGGCTGTTCGTCCTGCTCGGGCTGCTCGCCTCGCCCCCGCGGCTCGGGTCCCAACTCGTGCCGGCCCTCGTCGTCGGCATCGTGCTCGTCGTGCTCGCCCGGCCGCTGTCGGTCTTCGTCTCGCTCACCCCGTTCCGGATCGGCGCGCGGGACCAGCTCTTCCTCTCCTGGGCGGGCCTGCGTGGGGCCGTCCCGGTCGTCCTCGCGACCGTCCCGTCGACCCTGGGCGCGCGCGGCACGGAGTGGATCTTCGACCTCGTCTTCGTCCTCGTCGTCGTCAACACCATCGTCCAGGCCCCGACCCTGCCGTGGGTCGCCCGGCGGTTGCGGGTGACCGAGTCGGTGCGCCCGTTGTCGGTGCAGCTGGAGACGACGGTCCTCGAACAGATGCACGCCGAGGTGGTCACCGCGACTGTGGGCCCGGAGTCCCGGTTGCACGGCGTGGAGATCTTCGAGCTGTGCCTGCCGCTCGACGCCCAGATCACCCTCGTCTTCCGCGACGGCCACCCCCTCGTACCGACCGGACACACCCGGTTGCGACACGGCGACCAGTTCCTCCTCGTCGCGGCGGCTCGCTCGCGGGAGGCGGCCGAGCGGCGCATCCTCATGGTGAGCCGGCACGGTCGACTGGCCGGCTGGTCGCCCGACCCGCCGAGGAATTCGGCGGGCGGGTCCGGGCGTTCGTAGAATCGGGCGCTGTCTCTGCAGTGCCCCAGTACCGATGTCCGCCCGGAAGGTCCCGCACCGTGCCCACCTACGCCTACGCGTGTACCGCCTGCGACCACGCCTTCGACGTCGTCCAGTCCTTCAGCGACGACCCGCTGTCGGTGTGCCCCGAGTGCGACGGACGGCTGCGCAAGGTCTACGGCTCGATCGGCGTGACCTTCAAGGGGTCGGGCTTCTACCGCACCGACTCCCGGGCCGGTAACGGTTCGGGCCGGTCGAGCGCCGTCCCGGCGAGCGGCTCGGGTGCCTCCCCCTCCGGGTCGGGCTCGTCCGATTCGGGCTCGACGACGTCCGGTTCGGGCTCCGGTTCGAGCGGGTCGGGTGACTCGGGATCCAGCGGTTCCTCGTCGTCCACGTCCTCCTCGTCCACGTCGAAGTCCTCGGTGCCGGCCTCCTCGGGCACCGGCAGCTGACCGCACCTCTTCGGCCGAACCCCTGCGGCCGACCCGCGGTCACCGTCCACAGCCTTCGATCGTGCGTCCCGTCGTCCACAGCGCCGGTGGGCGACGCGCAACGGCATAGCGCAGGGCCTAGCCTGCGGACATGACCGAGGCGACCCCCCAGGCGACAACCCAGGCGAAGTCGGTTGCGAACCCCGCGGTGGATCCCGCGCGACCCGCGACGGCTGAGATCGGCGTGATCGGGGGTTCGGGTTTCTACAGCTTCCTCACCGACGCGCGACGGGTGACCGTGACGACGCCGTTCGGCGCCCCGAGCGACGACCTCGTCGTGGGCACCCTCCACGGTCGGTCGGTGGCCTTCCTCGCGCGGCACGGGCACGATCACCGGTTCCCGCCCCATCGGGTGAACTACCGGGCCAATCTGTGGGCGTTGCGCTCGCTTGGGGTGCGCCAGGTCCTTTCCCCCTGCGCCGTCGGTTCGCTGCGGCCCGAGCTGGGTCCGGGCACTGTCGTCGTTCCCGACCAGGTCGTCGACCGCACGTGGGGGCGGGACCACACGATCTACGGCGAGGTGGGACCGGTCGTCCACGTGAGCTTCGCCGATCCCTACTGTCCGGCCGGGCGGGCCGCGGTCGGCCGGGCCCTCGCCGAGTCGGGCCTCCCGCACGAGCTCGGCGGCACCCTCGTCGTCGTGAACGGACCCCGCTTCTCCAGCCGCGCCGAATCGCTCTGGCATCAGCGCCAGGGTTGGTCGCTCGTCGGCATGACGACGATGCCCGAGGCCGCGATCGCCCGGGAGCTGGCGATGTGCTTCACGACGATCTCGCTCGTCACCGACCTCGACGCCGGGCTCGAGCACGGCACGGGAGTCACCCACGACGAGGTCGTTCGTGCTTTCGGCGAGGCGATGCCTGGATTCAAGGCGCTCGTGGGAGCCGCCGTCGCCCAGCTCCCCGCCACCGAGCCCGACGACACGGCTGGCTGCTCCTGCCGCCGGACGCTCGACGGGCTCACCCTCCCACTCGTCCTGCCCTGAGGCTCACCGACGATGAGGCGCACGGCCCGCCCCGCCGCCCAGGCTGCCCGGGGTGGACTTCCCTCGCTCACGGACCTCACGGACCTCACGGGTTTGGGCGGCCTCACCGGGTTGGCCGGCTCCTCGGGGCTGGGCGACACGGAGGCCGCGGACCGCCACCGGGAGCTCGGTGGCGAACCGGCCGGGGGCAGGGTCGGCTGGCCGCGGCGAGGCGCGCCGTGGTCGCCGCGCCGGCGGGCGCTCCTGCGGCTGCGCGCCCGCCGCGTGGCCGCAGCCGTGGCTGCGGGTTTCGCCGTGTGGCTGGGCCTGGGTGCCGTGTTGCCCCCTGCCCCTCCGGCCGGCGTCCCGGTGCTCGTCGCCGCCCGTGACCTGCCGGCCGGGCACCGGATCGGCGACGGCGACGTGCAGCTGCGCCCCTGGCCGGCCGAGCTCGTCCCCACGGGGGCGGTCACCGGCACCGCCGAGCTCGCCTCGACGCTCGGCCGCGAGGTCGTCGGCCCGGTGCGCGCCGGGGAGGCGCTCACCGACGCCCGGCTGTTGTCGCCCGGACTGCTCACCGGCCTGCTCACCGGCACCTCAGGCGGTGGGCCCGGAGGTGGCGCCGGAAGTTCTGCCGCCGTCGCCGTGCCGCTGGCCGACTGGGCGCTCGTGCCCTCGTTGCGCCCCGGCGACCGGGTCCGCGTACTCGTCCCGGGCACGGGTCAGGTCGTCGCCGAGGGCCCCGTGCTGCTCGCCGAGCCACCCGCCGACGGCTCACTCGGCCAGGCGCGCGCCGGGCGGCTGCTGCTCGGCCTGTCCTCGTCCGACGTCGTCTCGCTCGTCGCGGCCCGGCCGGTCGACGGCTCCGGGCTGGGCGGCGGCGGCTTCGTCGCCGCGCTCGTCGGTGCCAGTTGAGAGTGCTGGTTCAGGGTGCTGGTTGAGCACGCCGGCCGGGTGGGCGAGGGCAGCTGCGCCGCTGGTCAGCGGCATACCGGGCATTGCGCGACGATGCAGACCGGTCGGCGCGGCAGTTTCGGCAAGGCCCGCCACATTCGGTAGCCTGGGGCCCGCTTGCTCGGGGTGCAGCCCCGGTCGGCATGCGCGGTACCCACATCATTGGATCCTGGGGGCGGATCACCGCAACCGACCCACCCTCTCTTGGAGGGGACCCAGGAGCGCTCCCAACGTCGGGAGCACGACATCCCCCGAGACAAAGGAAACACACCCATGCTCAAGGGTTTCAAGGACTTCCTCATGCGCGGCAACGTCGTCGACCTCGCGGTCGCCGTCGTCATCGCCGGCGCATTCGGAAAGGTCATCGAGGCCTTCGTCACCGTCATCGTGGACCTGGTCGGCAAGCTCGGCGGCACGCCGAACTTCTCGGCCTGGGCACCCGGTGGCATCCACATCGGCGACTTCATCACCGTGCTCATCTCGTTCGTCGTCGTCGCCGCGGCCGTCTACTTCGTGGTCGTCGCCCCGATGAACGCGTTGGCCGCGCGGCGCAAGGCAGCCGAAGAGCCGGGCAACGACGCCCCCTCCGCCGAGGTCGCCCTGCTCACCGAGATCCGCGACTCGCTGCGCGCGCGCTGATCGACGGCGCCGGGTCGGCCGGCGGCCGGCCCAACGCCAACGCCTCACCCACGACGGGGTGGGAGCCCACCGGCTCCCACCCCGTCTGCGTGTGTGTCTCGGTGTGTGTCTCGCCGTGCCCGCCGTCACTCCCAGTGCGGCGGGCGCTGCTCCTGAAGCCACTGGTCGTGCGCCGACTCGCCGTCCGGATCGTTGCGCCGCTCGCCCCAGCCGAGGTCGGAGTCGTCGCTGTGGCGGTCGAGGTCCGAGCGACCGCGGCCTGCCGTCGCCGGCGCGGCGGCCGGCTCCGGCCCACCCTCCGCGGGGGTGGCGACCCTGCCGGGGTCGAGCGCGCGGCGGGCCTGCTGGACGATCCCGACGATCCGGGCGACCTCCCGCGCCGGGTCGCGGAATAGGTCGGTGCTCCACACCTGCACGTGCCGCCAGCCGGACCGCTCGAACAACTCCGGCCGCGTGAGGTCCCGGGCACGGACGCCCGGGTGGGCGGCATACTCAGCTCCGTCGTCCTCGACGGCGACCAGCCAGCGGCCCGGTGCCGCGCGGTGGCCGACCGCGAGCGCGATCCGCTCGGAGCCTCCCGGGACGAGTTCGTCGACGGTGAGCCCTTCCTGGCGCAGCCGGGCCGCGAGGTAGCCGAGGTTGGGCCCGAGCCCGGTCCCCGTTCCCCCCTCGCCGGCCCGCTCGGCATTGTCTGCGTGCTCGGCGTGCTCGGCGTGCTCGAGCAGGCTGCGCAGGCGTTGGGTGCCGGCGGTGCGCAGACGCGAGGGGTCGAGGTCGGCGGCCCGCAGGGTCGAGAAGACGAGCAGGTCTTCGCGCGCGCAGGCCGTGGCGGCGAGTAGGGCGCGGTCGGCAGCGTCGTCGGCGAGCGTGGGGAAGCGGTGCAGGACACGGCCGTGCGGGGTCCGGCCGTAGCCGACCCCGACGATGACGACGTCGCGCAGGGTCGGGGCGAACCGGTCGAGCGAGGCGACGACGAGCGGCTCGGATCCCGTGCCGGCGAGGAGGACCGCCGCGGTCGGGTCGTCGTCGAGCCGCCCGATGGCCTCGCGTATGCCGTGGCGCACCCGCTCGGCGAGGCCGCCGGTGAGCGCGACGACGGCGAGGCTGCGACCCGGGCTGCGACGGGCATGCTCGACGACCTCGCCGACGATCGCCTCGACCTCGGCCTCGGTCCACTCGATGGCCGACTCACTCCCCGGCTGGACCGCCGCGCTGCCCTCGACGAACCGGAGCCGCACCGAGGGGGTGTGAAGGACGCCGGGGAGTCGTTCGCGCAGTCCGTCGGCCGCGCCGGGCAGGGCGAGCCGTGCGTCGACCGGCGCGTGTCGCACGTCGAGGCGTCGCTCGGGCAGGACCGCCCACGCCGCGGCATACAGGCTGGTGGGCCCCGTGGAGCCGGTCGCGCCGGGACCGGTTGACAGCGGCCCGGGACCGACCCGGAAGGAGCTCGGAGCGGGCCCAGCGGGATCGGCGACGACGACCACGGCGCGACCCCGGGAGAGCGCGGAGACCGATTCGGCGACCGTGAGCGAGGCGGCGTCGTCGACGACCACGAGGTCGAAGGCGGAGCCGGGGGCGAGGATCCGGGCCAGGGCGTAGGGGCTCACCGCGAGACAGGGCCGCAACGCGGTGAGCAGTTGCTCGGTCTCGCGGAAGAGGTCTGCGAAGGGCAACCCCGGGCCGGTGCTCGCCGTGGCTGCTTGCGCGTGGAGCAGGTCGGTCTGGCGGGGGTTCTCGCGCGCCGCGATCCGCGCCCGCAGGTCGACCGCGCCCCGGATCCGCTGGGCGTCGACCTCGCGTGCGTGCCCGTCCAGCTCGCGCAGATGGCGGGCGGCGGCATGCAGCGCGGTGCCGTCGTGGGCGGCATACCGGCGGTCCTGGCGGGTGACGTCGTCGAGCAGCGAGGCCCACCACACATGCTCGACCTCCGCGGCGACGTCGAGGGGGGCGACCCCGCGACGGGCGAGGTCGTCGAGCAGTTCTCCCATGCCGGCGTCGCGCAGTTCCTCGAGAACGGCCATCACCCGGGGCAGGACCTCGAGCCGGTCGAGCCGACCGGCCAGCCGGGTGAGCCGCCCGCGCAGGAGCACGAGGGGTTGGGCAAGCAGGTCGCCGCCCTCGTCGGTGCCCGCAAGGCGGCCACCGAGCCAGGCGAGGTCGCTTGCGAGCTGTTCGTAGAGCTGGCCGGCTTCGTCGAGCCGCGGGGAGATCTCCGGTCGGCCGCCGGCCCCGACGAGTCGGTGCCAGGCGGTGCGCTGTTCGCGGGCCGAGATCAGCTCGGCGTGCAGGTCGGCCGGCGGACGCCCCGGCCGAAGGAGCGCACGGGCCTGGCGGCGCACCCGGGAGCGCGACCACCAACCCAGGTCGGTCGACTCGGCGGCGCGCTGGGCGGCGTTCCCGGTCGCGAGGACATGCTCGTCGAGGGGCAGGTCGAAGATCTCCGGACGGAAGACCTCGAGGGTCTGCTGGACCCCGCGCATCGTGTGGAAGGCGCTCGACCAGTCGAGGGCGGTGCGGGCAGCGGGCAGGGTCGACTCGGCGAGGATGCCGTCGAGTTCGCGGGTCGCGGTGGTGAGGCCGTCGCCGGCGAGCCGCGTGACGATGTTCCGGGCGTGGTCGACCTCGACCTTCGTGCGGATGTCGGCGCCGTACCAGGGGTCGCCGTCGGCATCGGCCGCCCACGCGCCGGCCTCGCCCGCTTCGCGCAGATGCTCGGCGAGCTCGTCCACTCGTTCACGTGGGATGCCTTGCAGCGCAACGGAATCGATGCGCACACGGCTGGCTGGGGCGGGGTGACGCGCGGCCAGGCGGGCCATCGCCTCCTGGATCTCGTATGCCGTGA
>JAKPEG010000141.1 GCA_029552065.1 Actinomycetes bacterium | reverse complement strand
CCGGCGAGGTTGAGCAGCGTCGACTTGCCGCTGCCGCTCGGGCCCATGACGGCAACGAGTTCGCCGGCCTGGACGGAGAGGCTCACGCCGTCGAGGGCGCGGACCGCGGTCGGGCCGGAGCCGTGGACGCGGTAGACGTCGGTCATACGCAGGACGAGGTCGCTCATGGGGTTCCCCCTGTTGGGACGGTGTGAGCTGGGTGGGAGATGGGCGGTGCTGTGACGCGAGTGGTGGTTCCGTTGATGGGCGCGGGCTGGGCGGTGGGTGCTGCGGGGTGGGTATGCCGTGGGGCTGGGTTCGCCGCCAGGCTCGCCTCGGCGTGGTCGAGCCAGCGGAGTTGGGCTTCGACGGCGAACAGGCGATGCTCGAGGACGAGCAATTCGGGGTCGACGCCGATGCTTGCCGGGGGCGCGGTGAGCGGTGCGGTGAGGGCCACCTTGAGCCGGGTGAGCTCCTGCAGGTGACGCATCGTGGCGCCACGCTGGGTCTGGATCACGGCATACGGGTCGACGGTCGGGGTGGCGATCGCGAGGGCTAATTTGATGACGAGTTCGTCGCGGGCGGGCTCGGCGACGCCGACGGGAGCCAGCCACCACGAGTCGGCCTCAGCGCGCCCGGCCTCGGTGAGGCGATAGGCGATCCGGCCCTCCTCATCGGGCTTGCCGTCGCCGACGACGAGGCCGTCGCGCTCGAGCCGGGCCAGGGTCGTGTAGACCTGCCCAACGTTGAGCGGCCACACTCCACCGGTGCGGGCCTCGAAGTCCGCCTTCAGCAACGCGCCGTAGCGAGGGCCCTCGCGGAGCAGCGCCAACAGGCTCTGCCGAACGGACATCGGACCTCCTTGGGGCTCTCACGTGCAGGGACATACTCGGTATAGGTGCTGGTGAGAGACGCTATACCGAGTATGTCGCGAGGTCAAGCGATCGTGCCGAGGTCGTCGGCCGGGCCCTACACCGTCAGCAGCACCTTGCCGATGTGGGTGGACGACTCGAGCAGGCGGTGGGCGTCGGCGGCTTGGGCGAGCGGCATACGCGCATGGACGATCGGCCGCACCGCACCGGAGGCGACGAGCGGCCACACATGCTCGCGCACCGCGGCGACGATGGCGGCCTTCTCGGCGGCAGGGCGGGCCCGCAGCGAGGTCGCAGCGACCGACGCACGCTTGCGCAACAGCACCCCGAGGTCGAGCTCCGCGCGCGTCCCGCCTTGCAGCCCGATCACGACGAGCCGCCCGTATGCCGCGAGCGCGTCGACGTTGCGGGCGAGATACTTCGCGCCCATGTTGTCGAGGATGACGTCGACGCCCGCGCCGTCGGTGGCTGCCTTGACCGCCTCGACGAAGTCCTCCGCCCGGTAGTTGACGAGCACCTCGGCGCCGAGCGAACGGCATACCTCGAGCTTCTCGGCCGACCCCGCAGTCACGGCGACATGCGCGCCGAGAGCGTGGGCGAGTTGGATCGCCATCGTGCCGATCCCCGACGACCCGCCGTGGACCAGCAGCCACTCCCCGGGGGCGAGCGCGGCCGTCATGAAGACGTTGGACCACACCGTGCAGGCCACCTCGGGCAGCGCCGCGGCATCGACGAGCGACACCCCCGCTGGCACGGGCAGCAGTTGGCCGGCTGGGACCGCGACGCGCGCGGCATACCCGCCGCCGGCGAGCAGTGCGCAGGCCTCGTCGCCGACCGCCCAGCCGGTGACGTCCGCGCCGACCGCCGCCACGCGCCCGCTGCACTCCAGCCCGAGGTATGCCGATGCGCCCGGCGGCGGGGGGTAGTGGCCTTGGCGCTGGAGCAGGTCCGCGCGGTTGACGCCGGCGGCGACGACGTCGAGGAGGACCTCGTCGGGCGCGAGGGTGGGGTCGGGGACCTCGGCGAGGGCGAGCGCCTCGGGGCCGCCGGGAGTGGGCACGGTAATCGCCAGCATGAGATTGAGCGTAGCCGCGGCGTTGGTCACCATGGGTGGGTAGGAGTGCGGCGCGTGGCAGGCTGGTGAGGTGGGATATCGCCCGGGCGACGCGGCATACCGGAGGGTGGTCGTCGCCCTCTTCGCTGCGGGCGTGACGACGTTCGCGCTGCTCTACTCGCCCCAGGCGGTCCTGCCTGAGCTGGCGGCCGACTTCGGGATGCCGGCGTCAGCGACCACCCTGTCGATCTCGGTGACCACGCTGGCGATGGCGGTCGCGCTGCTGGTGGTCGGGCCGGTTACCGAGCGGGTCGGGCGGACGCCGATCATCCGGGCGTCGGTCGTGGTCACCAGTCTGGTGGGGATCGCCCACTCGCTGGCGCCCAACTGGCCGACGCTGCTGGTGCTGCGCGGGTTGCAGGGGATCTCGCTCGCGGGGATGGCGGCGGTGGCGATGGCCTATTTGCGGGAGGAGGTGGCCCCTGAGGCGCATGCGAGGGCGACGGGGCTCTATGTCGG
>JAKPEG010000127.1 GCA_029552065.1 Actinomycetes bacterium | reverse complement strand
GGTGGCACCGGGGCACGCCTGCAGCGCGATCGCCTCGACATCGGCGACCGAGGCCCCGTCGGCGAGGATCTGGCGCCACCCGGTACGGCCGACCTCGATGTTGATGACCCACGCCGGCAGGGCGCCGTCCGACAGCCAGATCGCCGCGGTGAGCCAGGCGTGCAGTCGCTGCAGTTGTTCGCGGAGGGTCATTGAGAACCCCCCTCGTGCTGCCCGAAATCGTAGTCATCGCCGCCGGCCGCCATTGCGACCATCACCTTCCTGGCAAGCGCCAGGCTGCGGCACGACACCATCGCCGAGCCCGGCTCGTGCATCACGATCCACCGATCATCCGCATCGAGTGCAGGCGAGGGGTTCGCGTCGCGGTCGTAGATGACGAAGTGGCCGGGCAGCCGCGGATGAGCCGACTTGCGCTCCGCCACGTAGCCCGCGTTGCCGCTGTGAGGCTTGCGCGTGCTCATGTGGCACCGCCGATCTCGCCGGCGACGGCGCGGCAGCTGTCGCCACGGCGACGGAGCAGGGACGCCATCGCGCCGTAGACCGTGATGACGCCGCCGGCCTGGATCTCGGCCGGCGTCCCGCCGCGCACGCCGAGCAGCTTGGCGAGGTCCTGCATGATCTGCCCGACCCACGTCGGGGCGCGGAGAAGGCCGCCGGTCCGGACCCCGCCGGGTTGGACGCCCGTGGCGAAGCGCGGCGCCGGGGTGCGCTGACGCGACTCGATGATCTGGAACGCGCGGGCGCCCTCCAAGTGGAGGAGGAGGGAGGCCGGGGAGGTGTAGGGGGCGATAGCTGTGGTCGTGGACATGGCTGTTCTCGTTCTTGTGCAACGCCGCTCGCGGACCATCCGGGAGCGGACAACGGGGCCGGCCATCGCCGGGAAGCCGCTGCGAGACCCCGCGGCCGGGTGTTCTTCTGGTCGTCGGCGGCCGCGAATCGATCACGGACGCGCGTTGAATTTCAGCAAGCGAGCTGGCCGACCATCGGCCGGCTGCCGTAGTAGCGCCAGGTGCGGCAGTACGACGCGCCGAGACGGGCCGCATCGTCGGCGACCTGCGGCTCGTCGTAGACGAGCCAGTCGAAGAAGCGCATGAGTCGCGTGCGCGCCTCGGAGTCGCCCTCGACGACCTCGAAGACCTCGCCGAGCCCGCGGTCGCCCCACCGCTCGGCCTGCGCGACCGGCGAGGCGTACTCGAGCTCGGTCGCCAGCACGACGAGGGCCTGCAGGCCGCGGCCCGTGGC
>JAKPEG010000126.1 GCA_029552065.1 Actinomycetes bacterium | reverse complement strand
GCGGCGATGAAGGACACGGGCTTGACCGGGCTGGCGCTCGCGCAGCTCAACCGCGCCTCCGAGGCCGAGCAGCGCCTTCCGAAGCTCTCGGACCTGCGCAACGCGGGCCAGCTCGAGCAGGACGGCTACGCGATCGGGTTCTTGCACCCGCTCGGCGAGGAGCAGGACGCGCTCGCGGGCCGCGAGTGGCGGGGCTCTACCCTGTGCATTCTCGCAAAGGTCCGCGGCGGCGGCCGGAAGGGGATCGTCCCGCTGCACTACCGCGGCGAGTGCCAGTTCTTCTCCGAGTGGGTGCGCGAGGCGCACGGCAGCTACGAGGAGCTCCTGCAGGCCACGAGCGGACCCGCGGCGAACCGCAAGCCGAAGGCGAAGAAGCAACTTGCGGGGGCAGCCTGATCAGCCGCCGGTCGGGTTGTAGCCGTTGCAGGCGCAGCCCGGCGACTTCGAGCAGGTCTTGCCGGCGGCGATGCAGCTATTCCCGCAGGCCTCGCCCTCGCCGCACCACTTGCAGCACGTCTTCGTGCCCGCGGTGACGCATGCGGCGGAGAATACGGCGGAGAATACGGCGGAGAGCACGAAGGCGGCGATGTAGCGCATGCGGCCTTGTAGCACGTGAATCGCACGGCCGATGACCGCGTCGGAGGCGGCCCATGGAGACGGAGAAGATGTTGTGGTTCGCGGCGACGATGCGCCCGGTTGGCGGTGGCCGGTGGGCCGTGATCGCTGTGCTCGGGTACCCGAGCTTGGAGTGCGCCCGCGCCTGCCGCGACGGCATGCACCGGAGCTGCGGGCACGACACGTTCATCTGGCCCGGCCCGCCCGAGGTCGACGCCGACGTCCTGCAGCGATCGGCCCTCGCCCTTGCGGCGATCCGAGCCGAGGTCGCCCGGAAGTGGGGGGAGAAGACCGCGCAGGAAGCCGAGGCGAACGCGCGTGCCCTGCGCACGGCCCCGCACGCGGCCGACCTCCCGGCCCGGCGTCTGTTCGCGGCCAACATGCTGCGCGGCGACGCGGCGGACGTCGCTGTCATCATCGTCCGGGCCAGCGGCACCGAGACCGCGATGATCTCCCGGAACAGCACGGGCCGGCTCAAGGCGGCCATCGGTCGAGCGCAGCGGGCAGCGGCGCCCCGACGTGCTCCCATCGTCAACATGTGCGATAACGACCGCCGGTGAAGACGGCGCAGACCCTCGATCGCACCCACCGGCGTCTGGTAGATCGCCGTATGGGTAAGACCCCGAAGAAGATCGGCAAAATGACCCAGGCTACCCCGACCCCGACGAGCTCGACGCCGCGGAACGACATCACCCTCGAGGACATGCAGGCCGCGCTGCGCGAGCACGGGACCGTTGCCGGCGCGGCCGAGTCGCTCAACATGTCCGGCCCGAACTTCCAGCAGACGTGGTCCCGCCGGGCCCGCGACGCGGGGGTCCAGCAGACGCCGGGCGAGTACCTCGACAGCCTCGGGATGCGGCGCGAGCCGCGGGGCACCAGCCCGGCCGTGTTCTTCCGCCTGCCCGAGTACAGCCAGCTCGAGGCCGCAGCCAAGGAGGAGGGGACCGAGCCGAACGAGTACGCGCGGGAGGTGCTCCGCAAGCACCTGGCCCGCCGCGCGAAGCGGCAGGCCTAGAACGCCGTCCAGGCCCGCCAACATGCGAGCGGACAGCGTTCTTAGCAGTTCGTTATTTCAAGTGTTGACACGCGACTAACACGGGCGTACATAACTCGCATGCCTCGCACGCTCTACCGCGCCGCCGCCCGAGCCACCATCGCCCCCGCCACCTTCGGCCGCGGTGCGTGCTTCGCGGAGTCGCTCGCGGACGCGGAGCGGTACACCCGCAACCCCGGGTTCGGCGGCGAGCACCTGTTCTCCTTCGACGTCGAGGCCGAGTACGTCTGCCACGCCACGGGCCGCGGCCTGCAGGCCCTCGTCGTGCTGGCGACCGAGCTCGAGTACGCCTCGCCGGTCGCGCAGGCCGAGCGGTGGGGCGACCGCGGGCTCGGCGAGGTCTTCGAGGTCGTCGAGGGCGACTGGAGCAGGACGACCTGCACGCGGCCGATGATCTGGTCGGTGAGCGTGAGTTCGGCGAACACCCCGTCGTCTTGCAGGGCGTCCAGGCGGCCGGCGACTGTGGTCGCTGACGGTGGCCCCGGCGGCGAGGCGACGCTCCGAGACCTGCCGCTCGCCGCTGCGTTGGACGCTCACCTCGCAGTCGAACGCGAGGTCGCCGAGCTGCAGCAGCGGGCGCGACAGGCGGGAGAGGATGGCGACCACACCGGGAGGGTACTACAGCCGGACCTCGGTCGGATGTCTTTCCTGCTCATACCACTGATGCCCGATGACCTGCCCCGCGATGCCAACGACCATCGGCCGCAGCCAGTCGAAGAACTTGCCGATCTCATCGTCGTAGTTCTTGAGGTTGCTGATCGATGTGATGCGCCACGTGCCATCGCCTAGGTCTTCCATCTTCGATGACGGCTCGGCGTCAAAGTAGGCCGAACCGCAGCGGCCGATCGAGTGCCACCGGGCGCAGCGGAATAGCGGCGCGTCGGGGGGCGAGAACGAGGAGGCGATGGAACATTGGCGAGGGCTGTGCGAGCCGGGGCCGGGCCAGTCGAACATGATGCGCAAGGCATCAAGCGAGACCTGATCGACAGGGCGAACGATACAATCCACCTTGATTTCGGTGTACATTCCCATGGCATCATCCTAGCACATCTACCACATCGGCGCCGGCCGCACGACGGGCGGGGCAGGCACGCACGGCATCGCAGAGAGTGCCCGGCGCGAGCCCACGGCCTCGGGGTGCGGCAGTGGGGTGCGTACGACTAGCGGGCCCTGCTGCTCGCGCTAGACGCCGCGGACCGGAGCCCGGCGGCGCTGCCCCCGGTGC
>JAKPEG010000119.1 GCA_029552065.1 Actinomycetes bacterium | reverse complement strand
TCGTCGCCGAAGTGCTCGGCGGCAAGGCCGGTCTCCAGCGCGGCCTGGTAGTAGCGGTCGTCCCGGCCCGCGTGGGCGACGATGCTGCGCTCGCGGTCGACGACCGCCTCTCGGCTCGGCTTCCCCATGCGTCAGCCCTTCTTCCGCCGGCCCGGCGAATTTGTCTTCGCGTGCTCGACCGCGGCGTCGCGCGCCTGCCGCCAGGTCCAGCCCTGGCCCTGCGGTGGCCCCTCGACATAGCCGAACGGGTCGCGGAAGCAGTGGTAACGCTTGGAGACCGCGTGAATCGAGTAGCCCTCGGGGAGCGAGAACTCGCCGAGGTACTCGTAGACCTTGTGCAGCCGGTCCCACTCGACGGAGCGCTTCTCGCCCTTGGCGGCGTCGCCCTGGACCTGGCGCAGCACGACACGATCGAAGCGTCCGCGCGGCTCCTCGACCTCCCAGACGTTCGCGGTGTAGACGTTCGCGGTGTAGCGCCAGCGCTGGCCCTTGGCGGGCCGGTCGGGCTTGGGGATCGCGTCGGTCACGCGCGCAGGACCTCCGGAAGCTCCCCGCCCTCGGCGAGCCAGCGCTCGACCGCGGAGACCTGCTCGTCGGGCCAGGTCAGCGGCAGGGGCCAGGCGCATCGCTCGGGCCACGACTCGGCCGGGCCGTTCTCGCCGTCGAGGTCGAGCGAGACCGCGACCCGCCGCCAGTAGTGGGCCCACGCGTCGGCCCGGGCTTCAGCCTGCGAGCGGTAGTCGGCGAAGTGCCCCGACTCGCCGAGCACGCCGATCATCCACACGCCCCCAGGCGGGCCCTCGGCTTCGTTCCAGGTCTGCAGGCCGGGCGGGTCGTTCTCGACCTCGTAGTGGGCCCGCGCCGCGGCGATGGCACTCGCCTCATCGTCGAACGACTCGTCCTCGCGGATGAGCTCGCCGCGCTCGTCGGCCACCCACACGCCGCAGCTTGGCGTCAGCGTGTACCCCGGCGGCGGCCGAGTCCGGTCCAAGCGCTTAACCTGTAAGCCGTCCTTACATGTTCCTTCGGTCATGTCCTATCGAACCTCCTACAGACCGGAGCAGCGCAAGGGTGTCCGCCCCGTCGGCCGGGTAGACGGGCGGCGCCTGAGTTACTTCACCTGCCGACGCATCAATCACTTCCATGCCGGCCACGAACCGGCGCCCGTCCTCGCCGACGACCAGCCCGACCTCGTCCGGCTCCGCGTCGAGCCGCTCCGACAGGGCCTTCTGCAGCCGGTCGGCCCCGCCGAGGATCCACGTCAGCCGCAGGAAGCCCTCCGCGGTGTCCTCGCCGCGCCAGGTCGGCGCCCGCCGGCAGGCTGCGGCCCGGCCCCGAAGCGCGCGCCCGACGTCGGCCGCGGTGAACCCGAGCCCGAGCGCC
>JAKPEG010000085.1 GCA_029552065.1 Actinomycetes bacterium | reverse complement strand
TGATGGCGTTCCGTCGCGGTCCGACGTCGCTGCGGGTGGTGTGGGTGGTGACGCCATGCATAGGTGCGTGGCGGGGGGCTGCGCGGGTGCGCGGGTGCGCGGGTGGAGGAGGCGGATGGCGGCGTGGCGGGTGGCGGGTGGCGGCGTTGCGGCTGGCGGCGTGGCGGTTCCGGCGCGGGTCAGACCTTGCTGTGGGTGGTGTGGGTGGTGTGGGTGGTGACGCAATGCATAGGTGCGTGAGAGGGGTGGCGCCGGGTGCGCGACGGCGGGCGCGCCCGAGGGGCGCGCCCGCCGTCGCGTGCGTGAAAAGGTTGGTCAGGCCTTGAGCAGCTCCACCTCGAGGGTGATGGCGATCTTGTCCGAGACGAGGACGCCGCCGCCCTCGAGTGCCGCGTTCCAGGTGAGTCCCCACTGGGCCCGGCTGATCGAGGTGGTCGCGGTGAAGCCGGCCTTGGTGTTCCCCCAGGGGTCGGCCTGGACGCCGTCGAACTCGAGCTCGAAGGTCACCGGGTGCGTCTCGCCCTTGATCGTGAGCTCACCGGTCATCGAGTCCTCGGTCACCGACGTCGACGCGAAGATCATGGCCGGGTAGGTGTCGCTGTCGAAGAAGTCCCCGCTGCGCAAGTGCGCGTCGCGGTCCGCCTGGTTGGTCGAGACCGAGGCTGTCTCGACACTGGCCTGCACGGAGGTGTCGGCGAGGGTGTCACCCACCGTCACGGTGCCCGCGACGGTTGCGAAGCGACCCCGGACCTTCGCGACCATGAGGTGGCGGGCGACGAAGCCGACCTCGGTGTGGGTGGGGTCGACGGTCCATGTGCCGGAGGTGAGGCCGGGGAAGCTGCTCATGAGAGGTCCTGTCGTCGTGACGCGCGACGAGCCGGGCGACCCGTCACGGATATGAAGCATAGTTGATGAGTCAACTATTCCCGGCGAGGGCGTAGTCTCGACATGTGGGATCGCACGGAGGGGGTGCGGAGGGGATCGGGTCCGGAACCACGGCCCAAACCGGAGCCCGGACCACTATTCTTCGCCTGACGGTGCGGGAAGGCAGGGGTGGATGTCCGACGAGTGGGCGCAGGCGGAGCCGCGATGGCTGTCGGTCGACGAGCAGCGCTCCTGGCGGGCCTACCTGCGCGGGGGACGGCTGCTCCTCGAGGCGCTCGACCGGGGGCTCACGGCATACGGCCTGGGATTGAGCGAATACGAGATCATCTCCCAGCTGTCCGAGGCGCCGGGCCGGCAGCGACGGATGTCCGAGCTGGCGGATCTCGTCGTCCAGTCGCGCAGCCGACTCACCCACACGGCCAGCCGGCTCGAGCGGCGTGGCTGGGTCACCCGCGAGCCGTTCGAGGGCGACCGGCGCGGCGTCCTGCTCACCCTCACGGACACGGGCTACGACAAGGTGCTCGAGATCGCGCCGCGACACCTCGACGACGTGCGGAGGCACCTCATCGACCGACTCACCCCCGAGCAGTTCACCGTGCTCGGCGACGCGATGGCGGTCGTCCGGGACGGTCTGGACCCCGAGTCGCAGGGGACGTCGCCCGGCCCGTGACTCGGCCCCGGGATCGGGACGGAGCGATGGAAGAATGGGGGCATGGCCACCCCCGAGACGACCGTCGTCCACCTGCTGCGGCACGGTGAGGTCGACAACCCCCAGGGGATCCTCTATGGTCGGCTGCCCGGGTTCCAGCTCTCCGCGCTCGGGCGTGAGATGGCCGTGGCCGTGACGGCGCATCTGGCCGCCCGCGACCTGGTCCATGTCGCCTCATCCCCACTCGAGCGGGCCATCGAGACGGCCCAGCCGATCGCCGACAGCCACGGCCTGGGCATCCACGTCGACGGCCGACTGATCGAGGCCGGCAACTTCTTCGAGGGCAGGGTCGTCGGTGCGAGCCTGGGGGCCCTGCTCGAGCCGCGCTCCTTGTCCCGGCTCGTGGACCCGTTCACCCCGAGCTGGGGCGAGGCGTATGCCGCGATCGCGGCCCGGATGTATGCCGCGGTCGCCGACGTGCGCGACGCCGCCCGCGGGCACGAGGCCCTCGTGGTGTCCCACCAGCTGCCGATCTGGACCCTGCGCTGCCGTCTCGAGGGCCGGCGGCTCTGGCACGACCCGCGCAAGCGCCAGTGCTCGCTCGCCTCGCTCACCTCCCTGCACTACCTCGGCAACGAACTCACCTCGATCGTCTACACCGAGCCGGCCGCCCACCTCCAGCACCTGGCCTCCCGCAAGGCGGGCGCATGAGACTCGCGGCGACACTCGCCCTGGTCCTCGCGACCGCCCTCGCCGGCTGCACGCGCGACGACGGCTCGCTCGCCGCCTCGGCCCAGGGCAACGACCGCTACGTCCAGGGCTCCGGGGCCATCGAGCAGCTCGGCGCAGCCTCGCGTGGCACCCCCCTCGTGCTCGCGGGGACGACCGTCGACGGTGGATCGTGGTCGACCGGTGCCGACGGGGCGGGCAAGGTCGTGGTCGTCAACGTGTGGGGTTCGTGGTGCCCACCGTGCGTCGAGGAGACCCCCGCCCTGCAACAGGCGTGGGCGGCATACCAGGCGGCGAAGGCCCCGGTCGCCTTCGTCGGCCTCGACACCATGGAGTCGCCCGAGCGGGGAGCCGCCTTCCTGCGGGCCAAGGGCGTCACCTACCCGTCGATCAACGACCAGGCCAGCGGGGGAGCGCCGGTCGTCGCCCTCGCCGGAAAGGCGCCGGCGACGCCGACGACCCTCGTCCTGGACCGCCAGGGTCGGATCGCCGCCCGGGTCTCCGGACCGGTCACCGAGATCACCCTGCGCACCCTCGTCGACGCGGTGCTCGCCGAGTGACCGACACCATCGCCAGTGGGGCGCTTCCGCTCGCCGCGCTCGTCGCCGTGCTCGCCGGCCTCGTCTCGTTCGCCTCACCCTGCGTGCTCCCCCTCGTGCCAGGCTTCCTCGGCTATGTCACCGGACTGTCCGACGCCGGGCCGGCGGCACCACGCAGGTCCCGGGTCGTCCTCGGCACCGCCCTGTTCGTCCTCGGCTTCTCGGTCGTCTTCCTCCTCGGTGCGCTCGCCGTTACCGCGGCGGGGTCGGCTCTCACGGGGCACGAGGCCACCCTCACCCGGGTCGGCGGCGCGCTCGTCGTGGTCATGGGCCTGGTCTTCCTCGGCGTCGGAGCCCGCTGGGGCAGCCAGCGAGAGCTGCGCGCCGGCTGGCGCCCGGCCGCCGGGCTTGCCGGTGCCCCGCTGCTCGGCGCCGTCTTCGCCGTCGGCTGGACCCCGTGCACCGGCCCCACCCTCGGGGCCATCTACGCCCTCGCGGCCCCCCTCGCCGGAGATGCCCCGGTCGCGCGCGGCACCGTGCTCGCGGCGGCATACTGCGTGGGCCTGGGGCTGCCCTTCCTGCTCGTCGCGGCCGGCTGGTCGCGCGCGGCCCGGGCGAATACCTGGCTGCGGCGCCATCAGCGGGGGATCCACCTGGCCGGCGGCCTGCTGCTCGTCGGCGTCGGGCTGCTCATGCTCAGCGGGCTGTGGGAGAGTCTCGTCGCGTGGCTGCAGTCCCAGGTCGTCGCGGGCTTCCAGGTGGTGCTGTGAGCGCCGGAATGACCACCCAGCCGACCGAGACCGAGGTCGTCCAGCCGCGGCTGGGCCCGGCCGGCTGGCTGCGCTGGGCCTGGCGCACGCTCACCTCGATGCGCACCGCACTCTTCCTCCTGCTGCTGCTCTCGGTCGCCGCCGTGCCCGGCTCGGTCTTCCCGCAACGGTCGATCGACGCGACCCGGGTCGCCGACTACCTCGCCGAACATCCCGGCGTCGGGCCGTGGCTGGACCGGCTCGGCTTCTTCGAGGTCTTCACCTCCCCGTGGTTCTCGGCCGTCTACCTCCTGCTCGTCGTCTCCCTTGTCGGCTGCATCGTCCCGCGCAGCCGGCTGCACTGGCACGCCCTGCGCGCGCGCCCGCCCCGCGCACCGCAGCGACTCGAGCGGCTCGACGTCCACGCCGAGACGACGTATGCCGGTCCGCCGACCGCCGCACTCGAGGCAGCCCGGGAATCGCTGCGGCGCAAGCGCTATCGCGTGCACGCGCACGACGACGTCTCGGTGAGCGCCGAGACGGGATACCTGCGGGAGACCGGCAACCTCGTCTTCCACGTCGCCCTGTGCATCGTCATCGTCGGGGTGGCCGTCGGGCACCTGTTCGGCTGGCGGGGTGATGTCATCGTGCCCGAGGGCCAGACCTTCGCCTCGACCGTCCGGGCCTACCACACCTTCTCGGCCGGTCCGCTCGTCGACCTCGCCTCCGTCCCCCCGTTCACGGTGCGGGTCGACCGGCTCGACGTCCGCTTCGAGGACCAGGTGGGCGGGTCCCAGTTCGGCGCCCCGCGCGGCTTCACGGCATACACGACGACCGCCCAGGCGCTCGGCGGGGCCACCCAGCAACAGACCCTCTCGGTCAACTCGCCGCTCACCCTCGACGGCGTCGACGTCTTCCTCCTCGGCAACGGTTACGCGCCGGTCGTGACCGTCCGCGACGCGAGCGGCGCGATCCTCTACCGGGACGCCACCCCGTTCCTCGCCCAGGATGGCTTCTACACCTCGGTCGGGGCGATCAAGGTGCCGGCCGCGAACCCGGCCATGCTCGGCTTCTCCGGCTTCTTCCTGCCCACCGCCGAGCCGACCTATGCCAACGGTCCCGTCTCCCAGTTCCCGGACCTGCGCAATCCCGAGCTCGCGCTCACGGTGTGGGAGGGCGACCTCTTCCCGGGCGGTCGCCCGCAGTCGGTCTTCTCGCTCACGACGACCTCGATGACACCGGTGCCGAAGGCCGACGGCAGCCCGCTCGCGATCCGGCTCAAGCCGGGCGAGACCGCCACCCTGCCGGGTGGCCGCGGCTCGATCACCTTCGACTCGGTCGCCCGCTTCGCCGGGCTCTCCGTGCGTTCGGACCCCGGCAAGGGCCTCACCCTGTTCGCCGCACTCCTCACCGTCGCCGGCCTCGTCGCCTCCCTGCTCGTGCGTCGGCGGCGGATCTTCGTGCGGGCGGTGCCCGACCCCGAGGACTCCTCGCGTACCCTCGTTCGTGTCGGTGCGCTGTCCAAGAACGCCGACCCAGGGTTGCCCGGCTTCGTCGCCGAGTTCACCCAGGCGCTGAGCGAGACCGACCCGGGGCGATCCCGGGCCCGACGGAAGTGAGCCAGCCGACGATGACCGCCCTCGCACCCCTCGCTGCGCCGTCGCCGCAGCTCGCCGGCTACGCCAACCTCGCGCTCTACTCCGCCATGGTCGTCTTCACCGTCGCGATGCTCCTGTATGCCGCCTACCTCGCCGCCCTCGGGCCGGCGTCCGGTCGCGCGGATAAGGCGGCCCAGCTGGTGGCGCCCGAGCGGGAACTCGTCACGGCCGGCGGTCGCGCAGCAGCCGAGTCCACCGGCTCCGGGGTGACGCAGGCGGTCACCCGCGGCGACGAGCCCCCGGCGGGCGACCCGGCGCCCTCGGCGGGCGACGCGGCATACCCGGGGCCCTCGGTGCGCGCCCGCAAACTCGCCGGCAGCGCGACGTCGATGACCTGGCTGGCCACCGCGCTGCTCGTCGGTTCGATCGCGCTGCGCGGACTGTCGGTCATGCGCCCGCCGTGGGGCAACATGTTCGAGTTCGCCACGGCCGGGGCCGCGGCGGCCGCCGTCGCCTTCAGCGTGCTCGTCAAGCGCAACCGCTGGGAGTGGCTGGGCCTGTTTGTCGTGGGGCCGGTGCTGCTCACCCTGGGCACCGCCCTGCTCGCCTTCTACACCGAGGCTGCCGAGCTCATGCCGGCGCTCAAGAGCGTGTGGCTGGTCATCCATGTGGTGGTCGCGATCCTCGCCGTCGGCCTGTTCGCGCTCGCCTTCTCGGTCGGGGTCGTCTATCTCCTGCGAGTCCGCCGGGAGTCCGCCTCCCTCGACCCGGTGGACGCGTCGACGCCCCCCCGTGGTCGTCGATGGGATGCTTTCCTGGACGCGCTGCCCTCGGCCACGCGCCTGGAGCGCACGGCATACGGGCTGGCCATGGTGGGCTTCATCCTGTGGACCTTCACCCTCGTCGCCGGGGCGATCTGGGCGCAGAAGGCGTGGGGTTCCTACTGGACCTGGGACCCCAAGGAGGTGTGGACGTTCGTCGTGTGGGTCGTCTACGCCGCCTACATGCACGCCCGCGCGACCGCCGGCTGGGAGCCGCGCAAGGCGATGTGGATCGCCATCGCCGGCTTCGTCACCGTCGTGGTCAACTTCGCCGTCGTCAACGTGTTCTTCGTCGGTCAGCACTCCTATTCGGGGCTGTGACCGGGGTCTGAGAGGCTGTTGTCCGTGCTCAAGTATTCGCTGTCCCGGCTCGTCCTGTTCCTCGTGTGCTTCGCGCTCGCGTGGGGCGGGTTCGCGCTCGCCGCGCCCGACCACGTCGTGGGTCAGGACCAGATGCTCTTCGCCGTGCTCATCGGGGCCCTGGTCTCGATGGCGCTGGCCTTCTGGCTGCTGCGGGGCCAGCGCGAGCGGATCTCCGACCGGATCAACGAGCGGGTTGCCGCCCGGGCCGAGGCCCGTTCTCAGGGGACTGTCCAGCGGTCTGCGGACGAGCTCGCCGAGGACGCCGAGGCCGACCGCACCTGAGCCCGCCTGAACAGACCCGGCCCGAGCAGAGCCGATCAGGGCCGAGGAATCCGACTCAGAGCAGGCGCGAGCCCCACAGGCCCGCCGCGAGCAGGACGGCATAGCCGAGTTCGAGCCGGCCGCTGCGCACGAGCACCGGCACGAGGGCCGAGCCGGTCGCCCCCGCCCGGAGGGCGGCCAGCGGCGGCCAGGCGAGCAGGACCGCGGCCAGCCCGGTGAGCGCGGTCGGCCGGGAGAGCGCGGCCAGCCCGACCATCGCGAAGGCCACGAGAACCAGCCACAACCACAGCCTGCGAGACGCCGGGTCGCCGATCCGGACCGCGAGCGTCTGCTTGCCGGCCGCCGCGTCGGTGGGGATGTCGCGCAGGTTGTTGGCGACGAGGATGGCGGAGGCGAGCGCGCCGACCCCGACCGCGCCCGCGAGGCCCGCCCAGGTGAGCCGGTGGGCCTGGGTCCACAGGGTGCCGAGCGTCGCGACGATCCCGAAGAAGACGAAGACCATGACCTCGCCGAGCCCGCGGTAGCCGTAGGGCCGGGAACCACCGGTGTAGAACCAGGCCGCGACGATGCAGGCAACACCGATCGGGACGAACAGCCACGCTCCGGAGAGCGCGATGAGCGAGAAGCCCACGAGTCCGGCGAGGAAGAACGCGAGGTATGCCGCGAGCTTCACCTCCCCGGGCGGGGCCAGGCCCTGTCCGACGAGGCGCACCGGACCGAGCCGTCGGTCGTCGGTGCCGCGGATCCCGTCGGAGTAGTCGTTCGCGTAGTTCACCCCCACCTGCAGGGCCAGGGCGACGATGAGGGCGAGCAGGGCCAACCCGGTGTCACCCCGGCCCTCGGCGTAGGCGGCACCGGTGCCGACGAGGACGGGCGAGAAGGCGGCGGGAAGGGTGCGGGGGCGAGCGCCCTGCGCCCATTGGGCGAGTGTGGCCATGGCGGGCGCCAGTCTAGGCGCGCGCGACGAACCAGCCGGCGATCGCCACCCGGTCGGGCTTGCCCGGCCCACGCAGCGGCAGCGCGTCGACGACCGCGAGCAGCTTGGGCAGGGCGACGTCGGGCACGACCCCACGCAGGGCGGCCCTCGCGTCCTGCGCGCTGGGGGCGCGGGTGGCGCGCGGGACGAGGGTGACCGCGGCCGCGACGACCTCGCCCCATTCGTCGTCGGGCACGCCGACGACGACCGCGTCGCGCACTCCCGGCAGGTAGCGCACGAGCGCGTCCTCGACCGGGCCGGGTGCGATCTTGATCCCGCCCGAGTTGATGAGGTCGTCGGCGCGGGCGTGGACGACGAGCCGTCCGGTGTCGTCGAGGGACCCGAGGTCCTCCGTGCGGAACCACCGCACCCCGTCGGCGTCGGTGTAGAAGCCGTCCTCGCTCACGCCGGTCCGGGTGAGGTAGCCATGCCCGACCGTGGCCCCGCCGAGGGTGACATGCCGGTCGTTGTCGATGTGCACGTGACTGAGCGGCAACGGCATACCGTCGTAGACACAGCCGCCCGAGGTCTCGGTCGTCCCGAAGGTGAGGACGAGGCGGATGTCGTGTTCGCGGGCCTGGGCGACCAACCCGGGAGGCGTGGTCGCACCCCCGCAGAGCACGGCGTCGAAGGCGGCGAGGGTGTCCCGGCCGGCCGGGTCGAGCAGCAGCCGGGAGACCTGGGTCGGCACGAGCGAGACGTAGCTGGGATAGCCCGTCGAGGGCATCCGTTCGGCGGCGGCGACGAAACCGGCGGCCGTGAAGCCGCCGGACAGGTCCATCACTGTCGGTTCCCCCGTGCCGAGCGAGGCTCGCAACAGCACCTGGATCCCGGCGATGTGGTGCGGGGGGACCGCGAGCAGCCAGGCTCCCGGACCGAGCAGCCTCTCGTGCGCCCCGTCCGCGGAGGCGAGCAGGTTGTCACGGGTGAGCAGCACCCGCTTGGGGGTGCCGGCCGAGCCGGAGGTCGACACGACGAGGGCGAGCTCGGGCGGGACCTGTGCGGCGCGCAGGGCGGGCAACGTGGGTGGGGCGCCGCCGGCCGGGCAGGGGGCGAGCGGAGGGCCGGTGCCCTCGACGGCGGCCACGAGTCGGTCGAGGGCACCGAGGACGTCCGGCCCGGCGGGCAGTGGGAGAGGGGTCACACGCATGGGGCTCGTCCGGGGCCCGTGCTCAGAAGTACCAGGGGAACGGCGACCAGTCCGGTGCCCGCTTCTCCAGGAACTGGTCCCGACCCTCGAGCGCCTCGTCGGTCATGTAGGCCAGGCGGGTCGCCTCGCCGGCGAAGACCTGCTGGCCCATGAGCCCGTCGTCGACGAGGTTGAAGGCGAACTTCAGCATCCGTTGGGCCTGGGGGCTCTTGCCGAGGATCTCGCCCGCGACCTGCAGGGCGGTGTCCTCGAGCTGCGCGTGGGGCGCGCTGATGTTCACCGCGCCGAAGGCCTCCATCTGGGCCGCCGAGTAGACCCGCCCGAGGAAGAAGATCTCCCGGGCCCGCTTCTGGCCGACCATCCGGGCGAGGTAGGCCGAGCCGTAGCCGGCGTCGAAGGAGCCGACGTCCGCGTCGGTCTGCTTGAACCGGGCATGCTCGACCGAGGCGATGGTGAGGTCGCAGACGACGTGCAGCGAGTGCCCGCCGCCGGCCGCCCAGCCGCCGACGACGGCGACGACGATCTTGGGCATCGTGCGGATGAGCCGCTGGACCTCGAGGATGTGCAGCCGCCCGCCCTCGGCCTTGACCCGGCGCTGGTCCACCCCGCCGGCCGTGGGGTCGACGCTGTCGGCGACGGCATACTGATAGCCGCTGCGCCCGCGGATCCGCTGGTCGCCGCCCGTGCAGAAGGCCCACTTGCCCGCGCTGCCGGTGCCGGCCGGACCGGGACCGTTGCCGGTGAGCAGGACCACGCCGACATCCGGTGTCCGGCGCGCGTGGTCGAGGGCCTGGTAGAGCTCGTCGACGGTGTGCGGCCGGAAGGCATTGAGCACCTCGGGGCGATCGAAGGCGATGCGCACACAGCCGAGTTCACGCGCCCGGTGGTAGGTGATGTCGGTGAACGCGAACCCGGGGACCTCCGTCCACCTCCCCGGGTCGAAGGTCGCGCTGACGTCGACGATGGCGCTCACTCGGCACACCATATCGAAGCCCGGCGGAATGCCGTCCCGGTGCGACAATCGCCACCATGGCGCTGCGTCTCTACACCGTGGTCATCGACTGTCACGACATCGCCGCCCAGGCGCGCTGGTGGGCCCAGACCCTCGGCTGGAAGATCATCTACGAGGACCCGCACGAGGTCGTGGTCATCCCCCAGGCGATGACCGCGGACCCGATCGGGCGCCTGGAGGATTGGCTCGCCGCCGGGCAGGGGATGGTCTTCGTGCCCGTGCCTGAGGGCAAGACCGTGAAGAACCGGCTGCACCTCGACCTGGCCCCGCACTCGAGTCAGGATCGCGAGGCCGAGATCGACGCCCTCGTCGCCCGCGGGGCGACCCGCCTGGACATCGGCCAGGGCGAGGTGAGCTGGACCGTTCTCGCCGACCCCGAGGGCAACGAGTTCTGCGTGCTCAGTTCCCGCGAACGCTGACCGTGCTGTCGGTGCTGCCCGACCTGGGCGAACTGCTCGACGGCCTGCGTGTCGTCGCGATCCCCCTGCGGGTGCGCTTCCGCGGCATCGACCTGCGCGAGGTGGCCCTCCTGCACGGTCCGAGCGGGTGGGGGGAGTTCGGCCCCTTCCTCGAGTACCCGCCGCAGGAGTCCGCGCGCTGGCTCGCCGCCGGGGTCGAGGCGGCGTATGCCGGGTGGCCGGCTCCCGTGCGCACGCGCGTGCCGGTCAACGCAACCGTCCCGGCCGTGCCGGCCTCGGCCGTCGCCTCGGTGTTGGCCCGGTTCGACGGCTGCACGAGTGCGAAGGTGAAGGTCGCCGAGGCCGGCCGGTCGCCGGACGAGGACCTCGACCGGGTCGCCGCGGTCCGCGACGTCCTGGGGCCGGCCGGCCGGATCCGGGTCGACGCCAACGGCGGCTGGTCCGTCGCGCAGGCGCGCGCGATCCTCGCGCGGCTGGCGGCATACCGGCTCGACTACGCGGAGCAGCCGTGCCGCACGGTGCCGGAGCTGCGGGAGCTGCGTCTGGCGCTGGCCCGTGACCGGGTCGACGTGCCGATCGCCGCGGACGAGTCGATCCGCAAGGCCGAGGACCCGCTGCGGGTGGCCCGTGAGGAGGCCGCCGACCTCGTCGTCGTCAAGGTCGCCCCGCTCGGCGGGGTCGCCCGGGCGCTCAGCATCGTCACGGACTGCGGGCTGCCCGCGGTCGTCTCCTCGGCGCTGGACACCTCGGTCGGGCTCGCCGCGGGAGTGGCCTTGGCCGCGGCATTGCCCGAATTGCCGCACGCCTGCGGCCTCGGCACGGGGGAGCTGCTCGCCGGCGACGTCGCGGCCGAGCCGCTCCTGCCCCGCCACGGGGAGCTGGCGGTGCGCCGTCCGGAGCCGGATCCCGGGCTGCTCGAGCGCTGGGCCGCCCCGCCCCCCCGCGAGGCGTGGTGGCGCGAGCGGCTCACCGCGGCATACGCCGTGCTCAGTCGTCGTCCCGGTGCCGGCCGGGCGGGCGGCGGTCCAGTCGGTTGACGAGCGGGGCGGCGATGACGGCGAGCTCGCGCACCTGCAAAAGCCGGGCGAGCAGGAGATAGGCCATGGTGAAGAAGCTGCCTGCGATGAGGATGGTCACCGCATAGCCGAGCCGCCCCCACGAGGCGGTCGAGCGACCGAGCAGGACGGCCGGGCCCCAGGCGAGATAGCCCGCGCCCACCGAGGCCAGCGCCATGCGCACCCACGTGCGGACGACGGCCTTCGCCCCGTAGTCGCCGATCCGTCGGCGCAGGGCTCGCATCCCGTATGCCGTGGCGGCGGTGTTGGAGGCGACCAGGCCGAGGGCGATGACCGGCACGGTCCATTCGGGCCGGACCGTGAGGGCGACGAGCGCGACGGTCACCGCGGTTGCGGTGAGGACCACCTGCTCGGTGAGCGCCGTCCGGCCGTCCTCGAGGGCGTAGAACATCCGCTGGTTGAGGGTGTCCACGCCGAAGGGCAGCAGGGCGGGGGCCAGCGCGCTGAGGACCAGCGCGGAGGCGGGGATCTCGGCGGGATTGCGCGAGGTGAACAGCAGACCCATGATCGGCACCGCGAGGACGATGAGCGCGGCCGAGGCCGGGATGGTGAGGGCGGCCGGCACGGTGAGCCCCCGCACGTAGTCCGACCGAAGCGCCGCGAGATCGCGGTCGCGCGACCACCGGGAGATCCGCGGATAGATCGCGGTGAGGATCGACAGGGTGACGAGCGCGTGCGGGACCATGAAGACGAGCATCGCGTTGGACTGCACGCTGATCCCGGGGACGAAGACCCCGCCGTCGGTCGGTGAGGCTTCGGTCGAGCCGGTGGCGTGCCAGATGACCTGGGAGCTCACGAGGAAGATGAGCTGGGAGACGAGCAGCGAGGCCATCGCCCAGCCGGCGAGCTGGCTCGTCGCCCGCAGGCCGACCCCGCGCAGGCCGAAGCGCGGTCGCCACCGGAAGCCGTCGCGCCAGAGCGCGACGACGAGGATGAGCGCCTGGGTGACGATGCCCGCGGTCGCCGAGCCGGCGAACAGCCAGATCATCGCGGGCGTCCACTCGGCCGGTGTGGCGTGACCCTGGAAGTTGCGCAGGAACAGGACGAGCCCGGCGATGGCGACGACGTTGGCGGCCGCGGGTGCCCAGCCGAAGGCGGTGAACCGGCCGCGCGCGTTGAGGACCTGCCCGAGCAGCCCGTAGAGGGCGTAGAAGAAGGTCTGCGGCAGCGTGATCATCGCGAAGTAGACGGTGAGTTCGAAGGCGCTGCCGGTGAGGCTCGCGGCATAGGCTTTGACGAGCAGGGGCGCGCCGACGGTGACGAGCACGGTGACGACGAGGAAGCCGGAGATGGTGAGCGTGAGCAGCCGGTCGGTGTATTCGCGACCCCCGTCGGGGTGCGCGGCCGCCTTGACGAGTTGGGGGACGAAGACCGAGTTGAGGACCCCGCCGGCGATCACCATGTAGACGATGTTCGGCAGCGTGTTGGCCGTCGTGAAGGCGTTGCCGACCAGCCCCTGACCGATCGCGAGGGTGATGAGCGACTGGCGCACCACCCCGAGGATCCGCGAGGCGACCGACCCGCCGGCCATGGCCAGGCTCGACCGCGCGACCGTCGCGCTCACGGCATACCTCCCGGGGGCGGCAGGTCCTCGGCGAGGGCGGCGATCGCGGCGGCGGTCGTCCGGCGGTCGGCGCGGGAGACCTGTGCCTCGACCACCCGCAGCCCATGCGCGGGTTCGGCGAGTGCGGCCCGCAGCTGCGCCCGCGACTGCACCCGCGTGTATGCCGTGTGGCTCGCCGCCGCGAGGGCGGCGAGATCGGTGCCGTGCGGGGTCGCGAAGACCCGTTCGAAGGCGGGGGCGTAGTCGGGCGCGCCCTGCTCGAGGAGGGCGAAGATGGAGCCGCCGTCGTCGTTGGCGACGACGATGGTGAGATCGGGGCGTGGTTCGTCCGGGCCCAGGAACAGGGCCGAGGCGTCGTGCAGGAAGGCGAGGTCACCGACGAGGGCGCGGGTGCGAGGGGCGTCGGGGCGGCCGAGGGCGACCCCGATCGCCGTGGAGAGGGTGCCGTCGATGCCGGCCAGGCCGCGGTTGGCCACGACGAGTCGCCGCTGCCGCGGGGGATAGGGGGCCAACGCGAGGTCGAGGTCCCGCACCGGATTGGAGGCGGCGACCACGAGCGTCTCGCCCGGCCCGAAGGCCGCGCCGACCTCGGCCGCGACGTGCAGGGCGTCGAGTTCGGGCAGCTGTGCGAGGAACCGGTCGACCCGGTCGGAGAGCGCGGCGTCGGCCGCCAGCCACCTGGCCAGCCAGGCGTGATCGGCGGGGCCGGGCGCGGCCGGTCGGGGGAGGAGCGCCAGCCGGGAGGCCCGCCGGGCGGGGTCGGTCGCCACGCCCGCCCGGCCCGCGACCGCGAGCAGCTGCACGTCGGGACGGGCCAGCAGGGCGCTCACCGGGCGGGACAGGGTGGGATGGCCGACGACGACGACCCGCTCGATCTGCGCGGTGAGCTCCCGCCCCGCGCCGCTGCCGGCCCCGAGGAGCAGGCGGTGGGTCCGGATCGGATGGCGGCCGGCGCGGGATCCCGAGGTCGGCTCGGCGAGCAGCGGCCAGCCCGCGGTCTCGGCGAGCACCCGGGCGGTGTGCCCGGCGTCGTCGCCGGCGACGAGCACCGTGCGTGGTCCGGCGGGCAGCGCGAGCGCCACGGGCCCGTCGGCCGGCTCGACCGGTCGATCGGCGGGGCGCGCACCGCCGGGGCGCGCACCACCCGGTCCGGGCCACCACGGTTGGCTCGGCCCCGGCACGAGCGGGGCGTCGAACTGGACGTTGAGGTGCGCGGGACCGGCGCCGTCCACCGCCGCCCGGACGGCCTGCAACACCTGGGTCTCGGTCGCCTCCGGCGAGAGGTCGACGCACGGGGCGAACCGGCCGAAGATCCCGTCCTGCCAGGTCGTCTGGTTGGCGCCGGTGCCCCGCAGCACGGCGGGACGGTCCGCGGACACCACGATGAGCGACCGGCCCGCGTGGTGGGCCTCCATCACCGCGGGGAGGAGGTTGCCGACGGCGGTGCCCGACGTCGTGACGACGGCGACCGGGCGGCGCGACCCGACCGAGAGCCCGAGGGCGAGGAAGCCGGCGGTGCGCTCGTCGAGCCGCACGTGCAGGCGCAGGTCGCCGGAGGCGTTTGCGGCATACAGCGCGAGGGCGAACGGCGCCGAGCGGGAGCCGGGGGCGAGGACGACCTCACGCACCCCGCCCGCGAGGAGGGCGCGCAGGACCTCGACGGCCCGAGCGGGGGCGCTCACCTGCGCTCCCCGGCGCACCGCAACGTCCACATCGTGAGTATGCCGCCGCGCGGCTAACGCCCGCTCAACGCATCGCGCATGGGCACGAACTTCGCGTCGGCCTCGCCGACCTCGGCCTCGGGATCCGAGCCGGCGACGATGCCGCAGCCGGCGAAGATCCGCAGGTCCCGGTCGCTGCCCGGCTGGTAGCAGCCCGAACGCAAGGCGATGCCCCATTCGCCGTCGCCGGAGGCGTCGAGCCAGCCGACCGGCCCCGCATAGCGACCGCGGTCCATCCCCTCGAGGTCGGCGATGAGTTCGACGGCGAGGTCCGTGGGCGTGCCGCCGACGGCCGCCGAGGGGTGCAGGGCGGCGGCCAGGCCGAGCGAGGAGACCGAATCGGTCGCCACGCCGGTGACATCGGTGGCCAGGTGCATGACGTTGGCCAGGTGCAGCACGAAGGGGGACTCGGGCACGTTCGTCGAGGAGCAGTGCGGCGCGAGGGCCTCGGCGACCGAGCGCACCGCGTATTCGTGCTCCTCGAGGTCCTTGCTCGAGCGGGCGAGCGAGGCGGCGAGGGTGAGGTCCTTCGCGTCGTCGCCGGTGCGCCGGATGGTGCCGGCGAGCACGCGTGAGGTGACCAGCCCCCGCTCCCGGCGCACGAGCAGCTCGGGTGTGGCCCCGAGCATCCCGTCGACGCTGAACACCCAGGTCGTGTCATAGCGCTCGGCGAGCTGGCGCAGCACCCAGCGCGGGTCGACCCGGCCGCCGGCGCGGACGTGCAGGTCACGCGCGAGCACCACCTTGTCGAGGTCGCCGGCGGTGATCCGGTTCACCGCCTCGGCGACCCGGGAGGCCCACTCGGCTCCGGAGAGCGCACCGTCGGCGAAGGTGACCTCCTGCGGTGCCTCCGGATCGGCCGTCGCCTGCAGGAGGGGGGTCGGAGCGGGACCGACCCCGCACGTCGTCACCCACCACCGGTCGCCCCGGTGCCCGACGAGCACGCGCGGCACGACGAGGCTCGCCGGTTCGGCGGAGTCCGCGGCGAAGGGCAGGCTCGCGAAGCACACCGGGCCGGTGCCCGGCATACCGACCTCGTCGCGGACGACCGCGCGCCCCGCCAGCCGCTGCCACCAGTCCTCGGCCGCGGCGAAGCGGCTCGCCCCCCTCGTGTGGTGCAGCGCCGCCTGCCCCCACCCGACCAGACCCTCGCCGCGACGCACCCAGGAGAGCACCTCACGGGGGTCGGCCGACTCGGGCAGCAGCCGCAGCAGGGGCACGCCCGGGTCGTCGATCTCGACGGTGCGCACGACGAGCGGCGCACCGGAGGGGGCGGCCGGCACCGCGGCGGCCCCGGCTTCGGAGATGGTGGACATCGAGGGACCATGCTAGGCCGCTTCACGGTATGCCGTCGCAGCGCCCCGCCCGCACGCGCAAGGTCGCCGGGTGGGGGAGGATGTCGGGCATGACCCGGGCCGATCTGGAGAAGGCACCCGCGCAGGTGGCGTCGATGTTCGACACCGTCGCGCAGCGCTATGACCTCACCAACGACGTGCTCTCCCTCGGCCAGGACCGGCTCTGGCGCCGGGCCACGACCCGGGCCGTCGCCGCCCAGCCGGAGGAGGTCGTCCTGGACATCGCCGCGGGCACGGGGACGAGTTCGCAGCCGTTCGCCGACGCGGGCGTGCGGGTCGTCCCCGCCGACTTCTCGCTCGGGATGCTGCGGGTGGGCCGGTCGCGTCGGCCCGACCTCGCCTTCACCGCCGCCGACGCGACCCGACTGCCCTTCGCCGACCGGTCCTTCGACGCGGTGACGATGAGCTTCGGACTGCGCAACGTCGTCGACGTCGAAGGTGCCCTGCGCGAATTCCACCGGGTGACCAAGCCTGGCGGCCGGCTGGTCGTCTGCGAGTTCTCCCAGCCCGTGTGGGGGCCGATACGCACGGCATACACGAACTACCTCATGCGAGCCCTGCCGGCGATCGCCCGGCGCACCTCGAGCAATCCCGAGTCCTACGTCTACCTCGCCGAGTCGATCCGGGCCTGGCCCGACCAGCGCGAACTCGCCCTTCGGATCGCCGACGCGGGGTGGGAGCAGGTCGGCTGGCGCAACCTCACCGGCGGGATCGCCGCCCTGCACCGCGCGACCCGACGTGCCGACGGAGCAGACGACTGAGGGGGTGCTCTCGACGGGTGGGCCGTGCCGTCCTGGTATAGCCTCGGGCGAACCAGCACAAATCACCGACAGGTTCTCTCGCGCCGCTCCTGCCCGGGCCGGCCGTGATCGACAGAGGGGCGGCGTATGGCTCAGCTGGAGTTCCGTAGCGTCACGCGTGAGTACCTCCTCGGACAGCAGACCGTCAGAGCTCTCGACGATGTCTCCCTCGTGATCCCCGAGCGCGAGTTCGTCTCCGTCATCGGCCCCAGTGGGGCCGGCAAGAGCACGATGCTGCACCTCATGGGCGGGCTGGACACGCCGACCTCAGGACAGGTCCTGCTCGCCGGCCAGGACCTGGCGGCACTCGATGATGACGGACTGTCCGACATCCGGAGGCGAACAGTCGGCTTCGTCTTCCAGTTCTTCAATCTCCTGCCGATGTTGTCCGCGTGGGAGAACGTCGCCGTGCCCAGGCTGCTGGACGGCGCATCTCTCGCCTCGGTCAAGCCTCGCGCCGTGGAACTGCTCGAGCGCGTGGGCCTGGCGGACCGGGCGGAGCATCGTCCCGGCGAGTTGTCGGGTGGGCAGATGCAGCGGGTGGCGATCGCCCGTTCGCTCATCATGGACCCGGGCGTCATCCTCGCCGACGAGCCCACCGGCAACGTCGACTCCGACACCGGCCGCCAGATCCTCGACCTGCTCACCGGGATCGCCCACGACGAGGGCGCACGGCAGTCGGTCGTCATGGTGACCCATAGCCTGGACGCCGCTCGCTGCACCGACCGCACCCTCCTGCTCGTCGACGGGCGGATGCGTGCGGACGGACCGCCGGCCGAGGTGCTGCCCGTCTTCGCCGGCGAAGCGGTGCCTGCGGCGACCGACCCGGTCGCCACCGGGGGACCCGTTCGCAGCGGGAGTTGACGCCGATGACGTGGCTCTCGCGCCTGCGCCTGCTCAACGTCCGCTATCTCGTCAGGCATCCGATCCGCACCCTTCTCTCCCTCGGGGTGGTTGCCTGGTCGGCCGCGCTCATCGTGGCGGTCCTGGGCACGTACGGATCCGTCGGTGGTTCGGTCTCCAGACTCGCCGAACAGATCGCCGGCAACGCCTCGCTGGAGGTGAGTGGGGTCACCGACGGTGGCCTCGACCAGGCACTCGTGCCGACGATCCGTGCGGTGCCGGGCGTGGCTGCCGCCGTGCCGCTGGTCCAGGCCCCGATCGTCGTCGAGGGGCAACGCATCTTGCTCTTCGGCAGCGACGACAGCGCCCGAGAGTTGAGCAGTTCGCTTCGGGACGCCATCGACGCCGTGCCGCGCTCGAGCGCCGACACGCCTGGGTTGTGGGTGGGTCCGGGCGTCACCGGGGTGGTCCAGGGGTCGATGACCGTCGTGACCGCCATGACGGGGGCGGTGACCCCCGTCCCCATCGCCGGCGTGCTCTCCGGCGCGAGCGCCTCCTCGCTCAACTCCGGACGGATCGCCGTCGCGCCGCTGTCCGTTGCTCAGGAACTCACCGGACGTCCCGGCCAGCTCGACTCCGTGCTCGTCGTCGCCGCCCCCGGCACCGACGTGGCCGGGCTGCGCCAGCGGCTCACCGACAGCCTCGGGGGGCGTGCCTATGCCGCCGTGCCCGCCTATCGCGCCTCGGTCGCGAACGGGTCGACCGCGATGGCCCAGAACGTCACCCTGCTCGTGGCGTTCATGGCCCTCGCAGTCGCCGGTTTCCTCGTCTTCAACACGATGAACATGGCGGCCAGCGAGCGCCGGCCCGAGATCGCCTCACTGCGGGCCCTCGGCGCCCGCAAGGGCCTGATCCTTCGCGACTTCCTCGCCGAGGCCCTGATCATCGGCCTGCTTGCGGCCGCCGGTGGATCGCTGGTCGGGGTGGCTCTCGCCGCCGCGACCGTGTCGCGGCTGCCGACGGTCCTCACGGCCAATGTCGATGCCCATGTCGAGTTCGTCCTGCCTTCCTTCGCGGTGCCTTCCGCCATCGCCGCCTGCGTCGCCGCGACCGTGGCCGCCTCGTGGCTGGCGGCCCACCGGGCAGCGGGGGTTGCCCCCGTCGAGGCGATGCGCCCGGAAGGGGTCGGCACCGGTGTCGCCGCGGGGTCCGAGCAGGCGCGCGTGCGGCACACGGCGGCGCTCCTCGTCGCAGGCGGCCTGCTCGGGGTGGCCGGCGTGGTCGCCGCGGTGAGGTTCGACGATACGCGCGCCATGGCGGCCAGCCCCCTCTTCCTCGTCGGCGCCATCCTCGTCAGCCTGGCGGCCACCGGCCCACTCACGCGGGCGGTCGCGGCCGTGAGCCGCCGAGTGCGCCCGGCAGGCCCGCTGGCTGCGGCGTCGGTGCAGCGCTCGCCGCGGCGCATCTGGGCGACCACGACCACCGTGTGGCTGGCGGTCGCGATCGGCGTCGCCATCACCGGGGCCTCGCAGAACATGGTCACGGCAGCGAGCGAGGCAGTGTCCACGCTGAAGCAGACCGACTTCATCGTCCAGGGCGCGACCAAGGACGAACTGCCGGTCCGACCGATCCTCCCCGAGGGCCTGGCCGAGCAGGTACGCGCCGTCCCGGGGGTGGCCCGGGTGACCGCCGGCCAGTTCGCCTACGCCAACTTCCCCGACGGCCGGGCCCTCGTCCAAGGGATCTCCGGGGAGAGTAACTCCACGGCATACCGCTTCGCCTCGGAAGGCGCGCGGGCCGAGGTGCTGGCCGGCACCGGTGCCGTCGTCTCGCGGCTGTTCGCCCGCGACCACGATGTCGCGGTCGGCGACACCCTCACCCTGCCCACCCCGGCCGGCGACCAGCGGCTACGGGTGGCCGACGTCGTCGACTACGTGTCCGTCGACGCCGGACTGGTCGCCATCTCCCTCGACCGGCTCGGCGAGTGGTTCCATCGCCCGGGTGCGACCTTCCTCGAGGTCCAGTGTGCGCCGAACGCGGACCGAGCGGCCGTCGGGTCCGCTCTCGGGCGCCTCGCCGCCGCCGCTGCGCTGCCGGTCTATGTCGTCACCGGCGCCGAGTCGGTGGCCGCGACCGAGTCCGCGGTCCAGCAGGTCGGAGCTCTCGCCGCCGCCTTGCAGTGGATCGTCGCGTGCGTGGCCGGGCTCGCCCTGCTCAACACGTTGATGATGACTGTCGCCGAGCGGCGACGGGAGTTCGGCATCCTACGCGCCCTCGGCGCCAACCGACGGGTGGTCCGTCGCCTCGTCATGGCCGAGGCGCTCGGCGTGAGTATCGTCGGGGGGATCGTCGGTGTCGTCGTCGGAATGTCGCTCCAGTACGTCGCCACCCTGGCGCTGGGGCGGGTGGCCGCCCTGAGCGTGCCGCTGGCGCTGCCCTGGGCGGCGGCGGCCATGGCCATCGGAGCCGTGGCCATCGCCTTGGCGGGTGCACTCCCGCCCGCGCGTGCGGCGGCGAGGCTCCCGGTCGTCGAAGCGATCGGCTACGAATAGGACGGCGCACAGGAGGCCAGATGAGCACCGCGACGACCGAGAAGGGTGGGACTGCGCTCTGTGGCAGCCCCCGCGCGGCCGATATCCCCCGTCTGCTCTATCAGGCGGTCACGGACCCGATCTCGTCCATGCAAGTCGTTGCGCAGCGATACGGCGGCGCCGTCTCGGTGCCGCTGTCCCGCAGCCGTGCCTTCCTCGTGCTGAGCCATCCGGCCCACGCCGAGCACGTGCTCGTGTCCCACAACGATCACTACGAGACGGCGTTCACCTACCGGCCGCTGCAGGAGTGGATCGGCCTCGGGCTCATCACGAGCGATGGCGAACTGTGGGAGCGTCAGCGTCGCCTCATCCAGCCGTTGTTCTCCCACCGTCGGGTGACGGCGCTGGCCCCGCACATGATCGCGGCGACCACGCGGATGGTCGAACAGTGGGCGACACAGGCCGAGGGCACGGTCATCGACGTCGGCGAGGCAATGAGCGGGCTCACCCTGGACATCGTCGGGCGGACCTTGCTGGGTGCCGACCTCACGGGGGAAGCGCGTCGAGCGAGCGAGGCCGTCGGGGTGCTCCAGGACGCGGCGAGCAGCATCGTCAAGAACCCTCTGACCTGGGTTTCGCCACGCGCCGCGGCACGAATGACCCCCGGCCTGCGGCGGTGGACTCGGTCGATGCGGACCCTGGAGGAGCTCATCGACGCGACGATTGCCGAGCGGATGGCGGCCCCGTCCTCGGCCGCGGCTCCCCACGACCTGCTCGATGCCCTCGTCGGTGCCCGGGACGAGCAGGGTCAGGGCATCGAACGGCGCCAGATCCGCGACGAGATCATCACCTTCTTCATGGCAGGTCACGAGACCAGCGCCATGGCCCTCACCTGGACGCTCTACCTGCTCTCGACCGCTCCGTCGGTCCGTGAGCGACTGGAGGCCGAGGTCGACGCGGTGCTGTCCGGCCGCACGCCGGGCGCCGCGGATGTCGAGTCACTGCCGTGGACCAAGGCCGTGTTGTCCGAGTCGATGCGGCTCTACCCGCCGGTGTGGACGATCGAACGCGACTGCGTCGTCCCCGACGACGTCTGCGGCATACCCGTCCGCAAGGGCAGCACGGTGGCCGTTCCCCCCTACCTGGTCCACCGTCATCCGGACGTGTGGGAGAACCCGGAAGGATTCGATCCTGAGCGGTTCATCGGCGCGCGGGCCGCCGGCCGACACCGCTATGCCTGGATCCCCTTCGGAGGAGGCCGGCGCGGCTGCATCGGTAACGTCTTCGCACTCATGGAGATGGTCATCGCGCTGGTCATGATCTCCCAACGCCATCGTCTCGACCTCGTCCCGGGCTTCGACCCCAGGCCCAAGGTCACCGTGACACTGCGTCCCCGTCAGCCGCTGCTCATGACCGTGCATCATCGGTCCTCGTGACCCGCACCCGAGGCGGCGACCCGGGCGGCCCCATCCCGGGACCGCGTGGCCGCGCCGCCCTGCGCACGCTTGCGGGGTTCGGGCGCGATCCGCTCGCCGAACTGATCCGGCTGCATGCCCGCTACGGCGACGCCGTCCGGGTGCCGCTGCGCCCCGGGCACGACCTCGTCGTCCTGGCACGCCCCGAGCATGCCGAGCACGTGCTGGCGTCGCGACAGGACAACTACGTCAAGGGGATCACCTACGAGCCCATGCGGGCGTTCCTCGGGGATGGCCTGGTGACGAGCAACGGTCCCCTGTGGGAGTCGCAGCGACGGCTCGTCCAACCGCTGTTCAACCATCGACGCGTGATGGACCTCGTGCCCGTGATGGTCGAGCGGGTGGGCGATGTCGTCGCCCAGTGGAAGACGCTGCCCGACGGGACGGTCGTCGACGTCGCCGAGGAGATGAGCCGCCTCACCCTCGACCTGGCCGGAGCGACCCTCTTCGGCAGCGACCTGCGGCTGGCCGGGGGGGAGATCGCCAGGGCGGTCGGCGTCATGCAGGGGTTCGCCGTACGCGGCATGCGCAATCCGCTGCTCATCGCCTCACCCCGCCTCGGCCTGCGCACGACGCCCGGTCATCGACGGTGGCGCGCGGCCGTCGAGACCATCGACGCGGTGATCGCCGGGCTCATCGGTGAGCGCCGCGCGCGAATCCGGGCGGGCAGCCCGCCGCAGCGTGCGGATCTGTTGAGTGTGCTGCTCGACGCCCGGGGAGCCTCCGGCGGCGGAATCGGCGACCGCCAGATCCGCGACGAGCTGGTGACCTTCCTCATGGCCGGGCACGAGACGAGCGCGACGGCCCTCGACTGGGCCTGGATTCTGCTGTCGACCCACCCGTCGGTCCGACGCCGGATGGAGGATGAAGTCGACGCGGTCCTGGGTGATCGCCCCCCCGCGGCGGACGATCTGCCGGCTCTGGAGTGGACGCGGGCGGTGGTGAGCGAGGTGCTGCGCCTCTATCCGCCTTTCTGGACCCTCGAGCGGGACACCCTGCGCGACGACGTCGTCGACGGAATACCCATCCGGTCCGGGACCACCGTGGCTGTGCCCCCGTATCTCGTCCACCGTCACCGGGACAGCTGGCCCAATCCCGAAGGCTTCGACCCGAACCGGTTCGTCGGATCAGGCGACCTCGGTCGGCACAGGTACGCCTGGATTCCCTTCGGGGGTGGCCGGCGCGGATGCGTCGGCAACGTCTTCGCGGCTACCGAAATGGTCGTGGTGCTGACGATGCTGTGCCAGGGCTACCGCCTCGACCTCGGTCCGGCCGGGCGTCCCACCCCGCTCGGTGCGGTCACATTGCAGCCGCGTGGGGGGCTGCACATGGTCCTAAGCCGGCGCGTCCGGTGACCCGGATCGATCGCGGCGGTCCAGGATGTGGGCGAGCCCGCGCCGGAAGCGCGCCCGATCCAGGCGCTTGAGCATACCTATGCCGGGGGGCTGGTAGAGCGAGAAGATCCGCGCCGGGGCCGCCGTTGCCCCCGATGCCTCGAGGACGCCGTTGGCGGCGAGCCGGCCGGTCTGGTTCGCGCTCTCCATCGTCGCGCACGACAGGTTGTCCCGAACGTAGTCTCCGGCGAGGAAGAGGTTGGGGACCTTGGTGGTCGCCGTCGGCCGTGCATTCCACGATCCCGCGTAGCTGACGATCAGTGGCTCGTCGTTGACCATGACTCCGCCGTCCATGCGCAGCGCAGGGTCGAGGAACCACGAGTGGACGATGTCGTCGGGAATGATCGAGGGCCGCCCCGGAACGTCGAGGGCCTGGCGCACCTGGGCGAGAACCTCGGCGGCCATCTCCTGCGGCGAGCACTCCCGCGCGGGCTTGCCGAAGAGCACCCCTGGGGAGGTGAAGTTGGAGATGTTGACCGAGAGGACTTCGCGGACGGTGCCGTCGCCGTAGGCCGCCAGGTCCCGCTTCCACCACTGCGCCTGGCTGCCGGAGACGAGCGCCCACGGGGAGTCGATGTAGTCCACCGGGCCGTTGATGACGGGCACCGGTCGGGTGAGGAAGAACTGTATGCCGTTCATCCACTCCGTCCGCAGCTCGCGAAGGCCGGCCAGCGAGGGGTCGACGGCGAGCACATCGTCGTCGAGCAGCGTCCGGGCCTCGCTCACGGCTGTGGCGCAGACGAACCAGTCGGCCTCGATCCGGCGCGCCGCTGCGCCGGGGCCACTCACCGTGACCGCACTCACCCGGCCGTCGGAGATCTCGATCGCGTCGACCGACACCCCGAGCAGGCAGACCGCTCCGAGGGACCCCAGATGGGCGACCCAGGGGTCGATCCACGCCTCGCTGCTCGGCGCGTCGAGCACGACGCCGTTCTCGCCCGTGGTCGACAGCCGCAGCGCGGCATACACATAGGCCTCGCCGAGCGTGCCGATGGAGCGGGTCGAGGCGAGGTCGCCTCGAGCGGCGACCAGGTGTTGGGAGACTCCGTCGACGAGGACCTTCTGGAACTCCGGGCCCTGTGCTTCGGCGTTGACGAAGTCCCACCAGGTCGTGTGTTCCCACTCGCCGAACCGGCGCTCGTCGCTGCTCGTGGCGAACACCAGGAACCTGCGACAGAAGCCCAGATAGCGACCCACCCCGAGATGGCGCATCTGCTGCGACCAGGCCCGTAGTTGGCGCCGGGTGAAGCCCCTGTCGACCGCCCCGGCTCGGTGGGACAGCACGACCGGATCCTCACGGCCGCCGATGCGGGCGTAGCGGACCCCACTCTGGGCGACCATGTGGTCCCAGACCGAACGCCCGTCGTCGAGGGAGGGAATGCGGGCCATCGTGTCCGGCAGATGCCGGTAGAAGCCGGGCACGAAGCGATACCCGTGCTCTCCGGGCAGCGGCGAGCGCCCCGCGACGGCGGACCCCGGGACCGGGATGCTTCGGGATTTACCGCCCCATGCCCGCCGTTCGACGACCGTCACCTCGAAGCCCCGCTCGGCCAACTCGTGAGCCGCGGTCAGCCCCGCAACGCCGCCACCGATGACCAGGACGCGCCGGGCGGCGGGAAGCCGGGCGATAGGGTTTTCGGCTGGCAGGAAAGCCGTTCCCTGCGCCGTGGAGCCCCGAGCTTTCACGCCGCCATGCTAGCCATCCAGCCTGTGCCAATGCGGTTAGCTCGCCCTGAAGGAATGCCTGGATAGCTGTAGATTGCCGGAATGAACAGGGGAACTCGGGCGCTGATCTCCGCACGCCGTTTCGTGACCTCGGTCCTGGGGCAGCGGGACAAGGCGGCGTCGGTCCTGTTCATGCAGGACTCGCTGAGTTTCGCGCGAAGCAACCTGCTACTCGCCGCTTGCCAGCTGGGCCTGATTGCTGCGCTGCGCGGCGGCCCGGCGACCGCCGCCGAGCTGAGCCAGCGGCTGGGTGTCGTGGATGAGACGACGTTCGGACTGGTGCTGCGTTTGGGCGTCGCCCTGAACGAACTCGACCTCACGTCGGGTCGATATCGGCTCAAGGGCCGCCGGATCCGTGCACTGGCGGGTGATCGAGGCAGGATTCACCTCGCGCTCCTCGAGGAGATGGTCGCCTACCACGGGTCGGTCTACCGTCACCTGCCCGAACGGCTTCGCAGCGGCGAGAAGGGGCACTATCTCGAGCGCTTCGCCGATACCGTGGCCAGATCCTCCCGAGTTTCCGAGCCGTTCGTTGCCGGCTATGTCCGCGAGGTGGTCGGATCGAGCGCCCCCGATGCCCGTGTCCTCGACGCCGGGTGCGGCTCCGGGGTCTACCTGCGTGCGGCATCGCAGGTGGGGGATCGGGTGAGCGGTCTGGGCGTCGATCTCGCTGCGGACGCCGTGGCCCAGGCGCGCCGCAATCTCGACGAGTGGGGGATCGCGCACCGTTTCACCGCCGCCCACGGCGATCTACGTGAGGGCCTGCCCGACGTGGGTCGTTTCGAGATCATCCTGCTGATCAACAACGTGTACTACTTCACCCATGAGCAGCGGGTCGAGGTATTCCACACCCTGCGCGACCTGATGCGCCCAGGAGGCACCCTGGCGGTCGTGTCGCTCTTCGCCGGGGACAGCGCACTCACCCTCAACCTCGACCTCGTGCTCGCCTCCACGGCCGGATGTCATGCCCTGCCCGCGGTCGAGACGGTCATGGCCGAGATGCGGGAGGCGGGTTTCGCGGTCGCCGAGCCGGATCGCCTCGTGCCGGGTCAGTCCTTCCTCGGGGTTCGTGGCCGGGCCCCGAGCGCCACTACCGAGCACCCCACTACCGAGCACCCCGAGGGAGAGGCCCGGCAATGAGCGAGCGCCTCGACGTCGATGTCGTGGTCGTCGGTGGTGGCCTGGCCGGCTACGCAACCTCGCTGGCCTTCTCCCGGGCGGGGGTCCCCTGTGTCGTGGTGGAGGGCGGCCCACCCGCTCGCGAGGACACCTTCGGCATGATCCTCTGGCCGACCGCATCGCGCACCCTTGCCTGGCTCGGCGTCCTCGACGAGGTGACGGACGCCGGGGCCAGCCTGGAGTCCGTGCGGTGGTTCGTCCCGCAACGCGACGGTTCGGCGGCCGACCCCGACGCGGGAATCGACATCCGGACCTCGTCCCTGGGGGCAGGGACCTTCCTTGGGGTCCTGCCCTCCCGGATCGTCGGCACGCTGAAGAGGGCGTCCCACGAGGCCGGCACCCGCTCCTTGCAGGCAACCCGAGGCTGGGACGTCGAGCGCGCCCGGCCAGGCTGGCGGCTCACTGTGCGCACCGGGGAGCAGGAGGTCACCGTGGCCACGCCGCTGCTCGTCGGTGCCGACGGATCCGGCTCGCCACTGCGTGAGCGCCTGGCCCTGCCCGCGTCCAGGTGGCGTCCCAAGCGGCAGGTGATCGTCACGGCGGTCGGTGGCCCCATGCCCTCCCCTCAGTCCCGCCAGGCGCTCGCTGCCCAGGGGGCATGGGGGTGTGCCAGCCTCGGATCGGACCACAGCTGGCTCAACGCCGTCGTCGACGAGGACCAGGCCCTGGACCCGGCCGCGACGCTGCGCCGCTATCTCGGTTTCGACGGCGAGCCGTCGGCGGCATTCGCGGGAATGGGCCCAGCGGTCACGGTGCGTCCGTGGAGCATGAGAGTGCCGCAGTGGGCGACGGACGGGGCCGTGCTCATGGGGGATGCCGCCCACGGGATGCTGCCGCATTTCGGCTTCGGTGGCTCGCTCACTCTCGAGGACGTACCGGTGATGTTCGAGGTGGCCACCGAAGCTCTGCGTACCGGGGACGCGAGTCGAACGCGGCTCGACCAATTCCAACAGCGCCGGCGTGGACGGGTGGGCTACGGCCGGCGGGCCTCGGAACGTTGGGCCCAGGTCCTTGCCATGCGGGTGCCTGGATCCGGGCGGATGCGCGATCTCAGCATGCGGCGTCTGGCTCGCAATCCGCACCTGCTCGACCGCTTCTACGCCGAGTTGTCCACCTCGGCCGTGCCGTCGCTGTCCACGAGGCTTCGGGTCGGCTTGCCCTGAGGGTATGCCGCACGCAGCCGGAGAGGCTCCTGCCATGATGTCCAATCGACCCGGGCTCGCCGTCGTCTTCGGCGGCCGTGGTGTCATCGGTGCCGCCATCGTGAGCGCGCTACGGCGCGAGGGGTGGCAGGTCGACGTCGTCACACACGACCGCGAGCGGTCGAGTCGGCCGGGCCATCGGTTCGCCGACCTGCTCGATCGAACCACACTGCCGGCGGCGGTGGCGGGGGCTCATCTTGTCGTGCAGAGCGCCAATTTCCCCAACTACCCGTTCGAGAAGCCGGCCAAACGGTGGACCTTCATGGAGTTCGACGGGGCAGGCACCGAACGACTCGTCACCGCGGCCGAGGCGGCCGGTGTCGGGCGTTATCTCTTCGTCGCCGGGGTGGGGGTGACGGACTACCCGACCAAGCCCTACTACCAGGCGATCCAGCGGGGCGAGCGGGCCGTGCTGCGCGCGTCCCTCGACGGAGTCGTCCTTCGGCCCGCCTTCGTCTTCGGCCCCCACGACCACGGCATCAACAAGCTCCTCGGGTGGTGTCGACGCGGCCTGCCCGCCCTGCCGCTGCCCGACGGGGGTCGTCAACAGCACCAGCCCGTGTTCGTCGACGATGTCGGCGAGGCGGCCGCCGCCCTTTGCCGCGCGGCGGCACCGACCGGGGTCTTCGAGATCGGCGGCCCGCAACGCATGTCGATGAAGGACATGGTGGCAACGGCCTTCGACATCGCAGGCGTGCGTCAGCCCATCGTGCCCATCCACGCCGGGTTGTCGCGATGGGGAGCGGGGGTGCTCGAACGGTTGCCGGGTCCGGTGCTCACCCGAGCTGCACTGGACTTCGTGCTCGAGGACTTCGTGGCCGACAACGAGCGCGTGCTCGCGGCGACCGGGGTGACCCTCACCGACTTCGAGGTGGGTCTGCGGAGCTACCTGTCGTCGTGACCCGCTTGCCGGGCTGCGGGCGGGTGGCTGTCGGCCGCTAGCGTCTCCCGCGCCTGGCGGCGCAGGACGTGCCGGGCGACCTTGCGGGTGGCCGTCATCGGGAGTTCGTCGACGAGGACGATCTCACGCGGGCGCTTGAAGGGCGCCAAGGAGGCCGCGAGGTGGGTTCGCAGACGACGGCGCACCTCGGCCTCGGAGCCCGCGCTCTCGCGCGGTTGGACGTATGCCGTGAGCACGACGATGCCCTGATCGTCCGGGACACCGACGACTGCGCAGGTCGCGACATCGGCGTGTTGCAGGAGGCAGGACTCGATCTCGCTCGGAGCGACCTTCAGGCCACCGATCTTGAGCACGTCGTCCGAACGTGCGACGAACCAGAAGACCCCGCTGGCGTCACGCCGGGCCTGGTCGCCGGTGCGGTTCCAGCCTCCGACCATGGTCGAGATCGTCTCGGGCTGGTTGTTCCAGTACCGGGCGCCGTTGGCCTGCCCCTGCACCCACAGGTGTCCCGTCTCGTCCGGTCCGAGTTGCCTGCCCTCGTCGTCGCGGATCTGCGCGTCGTAGCCGGTCACGAGGGTTCCTGCGCTGCCCGGGGGGGTCGCGCCCGGCACGGAGGCGATGAAGACGTGGAGACACTCTGTCGAACCCAGGCCGTTGACCAGGTCGACGCCGAAACGATCCCGCCACCGCTGCGCAAGGGCCTGCGGAAGCGGTTCTCCGGCCGATACGCACGTGCGGACCTGGGCGAGCCCGATCTCCTGGCGCTCCCGTGCGGCGTCGAGGATCGCCGCATAGAGCGTCGGTACTCCGAACAGCACGCTGGGCCGGTGCCGGGTCACGACATCGAGCACCCGGGCAGGATCCGACGCAGGCCCCAGGAGCACCGTCGCCGCTCCGGCGGCGAGGGGGAAGAGCAGCGAGTTGCCGAAGCCGTAGCCGAAGGACAGCTTGGCTGCCGAGAAGCAGACATCCTCGGGGGTGAGCCGCAGACGCGTGGGGAAGCCCTCGAGGACGGCCGCGAGCCCGCGGTGCAGGTGCACGACCCCCTTGGGTGCCCCGGTGCTGCCCGAGGTGTACTGGATGACGGCGGTGTCGTCGATGCTGAGTGTGGTGATCGGCACCTCGGTGGCATCGCCCAGGCGCTCGGGCAGCGAGAAGCTGCCGGGGGGGCTCGGCGGCGGTCCGTCGACGAGCAACAGTCGTGGCCAGCCGGACCCCACCCGCACCCGCACCCACATATCGGCGTGTTCGGCTGCCACGATGGCGGCCACCGGCCGGCAGTCGGCGGCGACGGTGCGGTATTCGGTCTCGGTGAGGACGGTCGGCAGGGGGACGGGAACGGCACCCAGACGCCACAGCGCGAGGATGATCGCGACGTAGCGGGGGCTGTCGGGCATGGCGACCACCACGCGATCCTCGAGACCCACGCCGGCGTCCCGAAGCGCGTTCGCGGCCTGGCAGGTGAGCCGGTAGAGATCGGCGTAGGAGAACTCCCCGTCGTCGCCGCGGGTCCACAGCAGAGTGCCGTGGCCCTGCTCGAGATGACGGTCCAGCAGCGAGTGGACGACATTACCGGTCTGCACGTCACGCTCCGTTCAGGTCAGGACCACGGCTGCGGCGCGGCCGGAGGGGTCCAGCACGTGCACGAGGATCGGTCCCTCGCGCAGGGGGCTGGTCCGGGTCGTCACCGCGAGGGGCGGCAACCGCGGATCGAAGACTCGCAGGCCGACCGAGGCTGGGATGGTGCGCTCGCGGCCGGCACGCACGGCCAGGACGATCTGCACCACCCCCGAGGCCGCGGCGCAGGCGCCGATGCTGCCGGCGATCGCGCACACGGGGGTGTCCCGCGCGAGGCTTCCGGACAGTGCGATCGCCTCGGCGGCGTCGAGGTCCGGGTCACCGCCCGCGCCGCAGATGACGGCGGCGACGTCAGCGGGCGACACCCGAGCGGATTCCAAGGCCTCGCCGAGGACCCTGCGAGCGGCGGCCGCCGGGTCGACGTCGAACGCGCTGTGGACCGCTCCGATCCGGGCGAGCACCGGTGCCGATCGGCGCCGGGCCGAGTCCGTGGTCTCCAGGACCACGACCCCGGCCGCCTCGCCGGGGATGCTCGCCCCGCGCTCCTGGTCGAAGGGGGCCCCGGGCCGCCCCGCTGCGGCGCCCGATGCCCGCAGGGCGAGGGGGAGGTAGGACAATGTGTCGGTCGCGCCCGTGACGGACAGCCGCGCGCGACCGGCCAGCAGCAGGCGTCGAGCGAGGTCCACGGCGTCCAGCCCCGCCGTCGAACCGCCCGACACCGTGTGGTTTGGCCCGGTGACCCCTGCCCAGATCGAGTACTGGGCCGCCGGGGTGTTAGGACCGGTGAGTGGGCCCTGTGCGGGATTGACCTCGTGCGTTCCCGAGTCGCAGCGCGTGGCGAACAGGTCGACGTAGTCGTGCAGCCCCGCAGTATCGGTGCCCACCACAGTCGCGATCTCCGCGGCGTCCTCATGCCGCTCGGGGATTCCGGCCTCCCGGCAGGCGAGAGTGGCCGACACGGCGAAGGCGGCGGACTCGCGGGTCAGCAGCCGGATTCCTTTGGCGCCGAGCACCTCCCGTGGCTCGAAGCGGTCGAGGACGGCGATCGGGACGGGCGCGAGGGGCGGCATACCGGCGGGCGGGTCGATGCTGCCGGGCGAGGCGAGCGCCCGTCCGTCGAGGAGGGCCTGCCAGAGTTGATCGGTCCCGACCCCCGCCGCGGTGACCGCGCCGGTGCCGGTGATGACGACATCGGTCATCTGGGCTCCGCAGCGCTTTGGAGGACGACGCAGCAGTTGTTGCCGCCGAACCCGAAGGAGTTGTTGAGCGCGACCCGTACCTGGGTACGTCTGGCTTCACCGAGCACGAGGTCGATGTCGTAGTCGCACGCGGTCGTGTTGACGGTGGGTGGCACGATCCCGTGCCGGATGGACAGCAGACACGCCGCCGCCTCGAGCGCGCTGGCCGCCCCCTGCGCATGGCCGAGCCCGGACTTGAGGGCGGTGACGGGCACGTCGCGCGCCCGGCGGCCGAGCAGTTGGGCGAGCACGAGAGCCTCGACCTCGTCGTTGGCCGGGGTTCCCGTCCCGTGCGCGTTGATGTGGTCGACATCCTCGACGCCCAGCCCGGCCATCTCCAGCGCCCGACGAATCGAGCGCGTCGCCCCCGTGCCCTGCGGATGCGGTGCCGTCATGTGATGGGCGTCGGCGAAGTTGCCGTGCCCGGCGACAACGCCATAGAGCTGCGCCCCTCGTCGCCGAGCGTCCTCCTCGCGTTCGAGGACGAGGTATGCCGCCCCCTCGCCGAGGATCAGGCCTCGGCGGGCAGGGTCGAAAGGACGCACGCGATCGGGGGAGAAGGCACGCAGCCGGTCGAACATGAGGAACATGGCCTCCGACAACTCGTCTGCGCCCCCGGCGAGGATGAGGTCGGCGGCACCGCTGCGGAGCAGATCCATGCCGTCGGCGATGGCGGCATTGCCGGCGGCACACGCCATCGGCAGCACTCGCACCAGTCCCCGCAGCCCGAGATCCAGCGCCGGCCACGCGCTCATCGACACCGGCTGTGGCAGCCGCGGGCCGGGATCCTCACCCCCGCGGATCCGATGGATCGTTGCCTCGACCGCCGGGCGATTGCCGGTGACCATGCCGGTGATCACCCCGCAACGGGCGGGGCGGTAGCCGGCCGCCTCGAGCCCGCCACGATCCAGGCCCGCATCCTGGAAGGCCAGCCGCCCCGCGGCGACGGCGAAGGACTCGCTTCGCGACGGAGTCACGCCCACCGGCACGAGCGGCGCAGGCGTGTAGTGGTCGCTGACCCAGTCGGGGATCTGCCCTGCCACGGACGTCGCGTAGTCGCCGGTGTCGAAGAGCGTGACGGATCCGGTGCCGACCTGGCCGTCGAGCAAGGCTTGCCAGAAGTGATCGACCCCGACTCCGACCGTGGACACGACGCCGATCCCCGTCACGACGACGCGGGGCGGGCTTGTCACGGCCACCCTCACCCTGGTGCGACGGCTCGCAGGACGCCGACCGCGTTGGAAACGGAGTTCATCCGTGCCTCCTGCTCAAGGGTGGGCCGGACCCCGAAGCGCTTGCCGAGGGAGCTGAGGATCTCCATCCGCAGCAGCGAGTCGGCGCCGAGAGAATCGAAGTCGGCGTCGTCGTCGAGCTCGTCGGGCTCCAATTCGAGAATGGTCATGACGACAGAGCGCACTCCGTCACGAATCTCCTCCTCGGACGTCATGCGACGCCCTCCCTTCGGTGGTCGGGTAGCTGCGGTGGCCTCGTTGCCCGGCGCCCGAGTCGGATCACCGTGCGGACGAACGTGCGATCGACACCCGTGCCCCAGTGCAGGGTGTTGCTGGCGATCAGCCACAGCAGGGCTGCGACGAGGACCGCGAGCGCTGTCGCGGGGCCCGGAGCGTAGAGGAGGACCGCCACGCAGAGATAGGCAATCCAGTAGTGATAGAAGAGCTCGCGGGTGACCGCTCGCTCGAGTGGGGTTGCCGCGGTCCACAGGCACTGGCGCAGCCGGACCGCCAGCGGAAGCAGCACGACAATCCACAGCCACCGTTCGGGCAGGAGGCCGGCTACGACGAACGCGGCGGTGAGAGCGAAGGTGGACATGACCAAGGCCCAGGTGAGCCAGGCTCCGTGACGGCGCACGAGGGCGATCCACCCGCTTCGATACCCGATCGCCTCGTCGCCGGAGACGTCCGTGATGTCCTTAGAGCCGCCGAGGGCGAGCAGCGTGGCGCAGCTCACGACGACGAACGGGCCCACCTCCCGGAGGAATCCCCCACTCGCCGTGTCGTCGGTCTGCGGGTGGGCCACCACCCAGCCGGTGATGAATGTGCCACCGAAATGGAAGGTGAGAAGCAACGGCGCGACGGCCCGGTGACGGGCCAACCGCGGCCCATACGAGTACCCCAGCGCGCTGGCGGCCGAGAGGACGAGCAAGACGGCCAGGGCGACGCTGGGCCTGGCCACGACCAGGAAGACGTCGAGGACGGCGACGCCGGCCCACGCGGCAACCAGCGCTGCGCGCAACCGGCCCCATCCCAGCTGGGCGCACATGGCGGTGCGCTCCGGGCGATTGATGGCGTCCTCGTGACGATCCGACAGCCGGTTGGCCGCCTCGGTGCCGGTGGAGTGCAACCACCAGTACGCGAGGCTGAACATGCCCCACCCCACGGAGGCCTGTCCGGCGCCGGCGAGAGCCGCGAAGAAGGGGAGTGCGTAGAAGATCGTGAAGCGACAACTCGTGCACCGAAGCAGGGCGACGAAGGGGTTGACTGACGGTTCCACGCCTCGCACCCCCTGGAGCGCTCGCGGGGACGAACCGCTTCCCCGATCCCTGTCTGCGTCAACTCACCATAGCCTAAAGGGCATATCCGGAAGGTCCGGTTCGCCGGGCTCGCGGCCGGGCACGAGCACGGTCCGTGGCCCTCCGGCCGCCGGTCCGCGGGCGCCGGCCGACCCTTCCAGAGGCCGCCCGGGAGACGACGAGACGCTCGTCCGCGGGGTTGGGCGTGGTTCGGCCATGGCGGTGCACCCTGCTGTGCGCCCCTAGGATGAGAGGGTTGCCTACTCGCCCCCCGAGGAACTTCGTGCCCGCGCCTGCTGCCCCGCGCTCCGGACTCAGCGCCGACGTCATCGTCGTCGGGGCCGGCCCCGGGGGCTCGGCCACCGCGACCTATCTTGCCCGCCACGGCGTCGATGTCCTCCTGCTGGAGAAGGCGCGGTTCCCCCGGGACAAGGTGTGCGGCGACGGGTTGACCCCGCGCGCCACCCGCGAACTCATCTCCCTGGGCGTCGATACCTCGGGCTGGCAGCGGACCCGGGGACTGCGCTTCCTCGGTCGGGGCCGCGAACTGGTCCTGGACTGGCCGCAGACCGACACCTTCCCGGACTACGGGCTGGTCCGGACCCGAGCTCAGCTCGACGAGGTTCTCGTACGCCACGCCGTGCGCAGCGGCGCTCGCCTCGTCGAAGGCACCACGGTGACCGGGCCATTGCGTGACGACACGGGTCGGGTGGTTGGTGTGCTCGCCCGCAGCGCCGATGAGGACCGGGAAGACGGGCGGCTTGTGGCACACCGGGCCAAGGTCGTCGTCGCGTGCGACGGGGTGTCCTCCCGGCTGGCGACGAACGCAGGGCGCCCTCGTCGGTCCGACCGGGTGATGGGCGTCGCCGTGCGCGCCTACTACCGCACTCCGCGCGTCGAGGATTACCTCGTCTCCTATCTCGAGCTCTGGCGCGACGACAACGCCGGCCGGCGCCACCTCATGCCGGGCTACGGGTGGCTCTTTCCCCTCGGCGACGGAAGGGTCAACGCCGGGCTGGGCATCCTCGACACGAGTCGAGCCTTCGGGCACACCGACCTCAAGGACGTCATGCGGCGTTGGGTCGATTCGCTGGGCGACGGATGGGAACTGGCCCACGACGTGGCCGCGGGCCCGATCCGGGGTGCGGCCCTGCCGATGGGCCTCAACCGCACCCCGTTGTATGCCGACGGCCTCCTGCTGGTCGGCGACGCCGCCGGCATGGTGAACCCGTTCAACGGCGAGGGCATCGACTATGCCCTCGAGGCAGCGCGGGTGAGTGCCGAGGTGATCGTGCAGGCCAAGGCCCGGCGCACCGCCGCGGATTGCGACCGGGTGTTGCACGGCTACCCGCGCATCATGCGCGACCAGCTGGGGGGCTACTTCACCCTGGGCCGGTGGTTCGCTCATGCGGTCGGGAATCCGCAGTTCATGCGGGTGGGCGCCCGGCTCGCGCTGCGCGAGGGCCGCATGGTCCATGTCCTGCTCAAGCTCATGGCCAACCTGCCGCAGGAGCACGGCGGCCGGGCCGACGATCGGCTCGTACGGGCCCTGTCCGCCCTCGCCCCGGACGCGTGAGCAACATGACCGCCACCCCCCGGACAGGCGTTCCCGGCCCCCATGCCCGCCCCCCTAGGATGGGAGGGCTTGCCCACTGCGACCCCCGAAAGGGAGCGAGGGATGACTAGGGATGACTGACCTCTATGTCCCGCTGATCTTCCTCATCGGGTTGGGTGCGGCCTTCGCGTTGGTGTCCGTCGGTGTCTCGCTCATCGTCGGCCCGAAGCGATACAACCGCGCCAAGCTCGAGGCCTACGAGTGCGGGATCCAGCCCACGCCGCATGCGGCCGGTGGCGGCCGGATCCCGATCAAGTACTACCTCACGGCCATGCTCTTCATCATCTTCGACGTCGAGGCGGTGTTCCTCTACCCCTTCGCGGTCGGCTTCAACCAGCTGGGGATGTTCGCCCTCGTCGAGATGGTCCTGTTCATCATCACCGTCTTCGTCGCCTACGCCTACGTGTGGCGGCGCGGCGGGCTCGAGTGGGACTGAGGAAGGACCGCGGATGGGACTGGAAGAGAAGCTCCCCCAGGGGATCCTGCTCACGACCGTCGAGTTGCTCGCCGGCTATATGCGCAAGGCGTCGATGTGGCCGGCCACCTTCGGCCTGGCCTGCTGCGCGATCGAGATGATGGCGGTCGGCACCCCCGACTACGATCTCGCCCGGTTCGGTATGGAGCGGTTCTCGGCGACGCCCAAACAGGCCGACCTCATGATCGTCGCCGGTCGGGTGAGCCAGAAGATGGCCCCGATCGTCCGCCAGGTCTACGACCAGATGCCCGAGCCCAAGTGGGTCATCTCGATGGGGGTGTGCGCGAGTTCGGGCGGGATGTTCAACAACTACGCGATCGTCCAGGGCGTCGACCACATCATCCCGGTCGACATCTACCTGCCCGGCTGCCCACCCCGGCCGGAGATGCTCCTCAACGCGATCATCAAGTTGCACGAGCAGATCCAGCACATGCCGTTGGGGGCCAACCGGATCGAGGCCGCCCGCGCGGCCGAGGCTGCGGCGCTCGCGGCCACCCCCACCCAGGAGATGAAGGGCCTGCTCGCGGGCGGGGCCGGAGGCGCGGTATGAGCCAGGAGCAGTCCCAGCCCACCGGGGCGGTCGCCGAGGCGGCCTTGCCGTCCGGCGAGCCGACGGAGCCGACCGGGCCGAGCGAAGTCGTGGTCGGCGAGCGACACGGGATGTTCGGGGCCACGCAGGGCCAGGACACCACCGGCTACGGCGGGCTCGTCGTGCCGGTCACCCTCCCGGGTGCCTCCGATCGGCCCTACGGCGGCTGGTTCGACCAGGTCGCAGACGCCCTCGCCCGCGCGCTCGAGGCGGCCGGCACGGCATACGCCGAGGCGGTCGAGTGGGTCGTGGTCGACCGCGACGAGATGACCTTCGTCGTCGCCCGCGCACACCTGCCGGTCGTCGCCCAGTGCCTGCGCGACGACCCCGAGCTGCGCTTCGAGATCTGCACGGGCGTCTCCGGTGTCCACTTCCCGGGCGAGACCGGTCGCGAGCTGCACGCCGTCTGGCACTTCCTGTCGATCACCCACGGCAGCCGGCGGATCCGGGTCGAGGTCACCGCACCCGACGCCGACCCGCACATCCCCTCGATCGTGTCGACCTATCCGGCCGACACGTGGCACGAGCGTGAGACGTGGGACATGTTCGGGATCGTCTTCGACGGGCACCCGGCGCTCACCCGGATCCTCATGCCCGACGACTGGCCGGGACACCCGCAGCGCAAGGACTATCCGCTGGGCGGCATACCCGTGGAATACAAGGGCGCCACGGTGCCGCCCGCGGACGAGCGGAGGGCCTACTCCTGATGAGCGAACACGTGGCCACCGGCGGCGCCGGGACCGACGAGGACGCCCGCGAGTTCACCGTCGGTGGGGTCGGTGAATGGGACGACCTCATCGACGAGGCGACCGCGCTGCACGAGGAGCGCATCGTCGTCAACATGGGACCCCAGCACCCCTCGACCCACGGGGTGCTGCGGCTCATCCTCGAGCTCGACGGCGAGACGGTCACCGAGACCCGCGCGGGGATCGGCTACCTGCACACCGGCATCGAGAAGAACATGGAGTTCCGCACCTGGGTGCAGGGGGTCACCTTCTGCACCCGGATGGACTACCTCACCCCGATGTTCCAAGAGACCGCCTACTGCCTGGCGATCGAGAAGCTGCTCGGGGTCACCGACCAGATCCCCTCGCGGGCCAGCGAGATCCGCGTGCTCATGATGGAACTCACCCGGATCTCCTCCCACCTCGTGTGCATCGGCACCGGCGGCATGGAGATGGGCGCGACGACGGTGATGACGGTCGGCTTCCGCGAGCGGGAGCGGATCTTCCAGATCATCGAGATGATCACCGGCCTGCGGATGAACAACGCCTACATCCGCCCCGGCGGCGTCGCCCAGGACCTCCCGCCCGGGGCGATCGACAAGATCCGCGAGCTCGTTCCCGAGATCCGTCGGGGCATCCGCGAACTGGAACTGCTCGTCAACGAGGCCCCCATCGTCAAGGGCCGGATGGTGGGGGTCGGCTATCTGGACCTCGCCGGCTGCATGGCCCTGGGCATCACCGGGCCGATGCTGCGTTCGGCCGGGCTGCCCCACGACCTGCGCAAGTCGGCCCCCTACTGCGGCTACGAGACCTACGACTTCGACGTCATCACCCGTGACACGGCCGACTCCTACGGCCGGCTGCGGGTACGCCTCGACGAGATGTACCAGTCGCTGCGGATCGTCGAGCAGTGCGCCGACCGGCTCCAGGCCAGCCAGGGCCAGCCGGTCATGGTGGCCGACAAGAAGATCGCCTGGCCGGCCCAGCTGGCCATCGGCGGCGACGGGATGGGCAACAGCCTCGACCACATCCGCGAGATCATGGGCGAGTCGATGGAGTCGCTCATCCACCACTTCAAGCTCGTCACCGAGGGCTTCCGGGTCCCCGCCGGCCAGGTCTACGTCGCGGTCGAGAGCGCCAAGGGCGAACTGGGCTGCCACCTGGTCTCCGACGGCGGCACCCGCCCCTACCGGGCCCACTTCCGCGACCCGTCGTTCAACAACCTGCAGGCGACCTCGATCGTCTGCGAGGGTGGGCAGTTGGCCGACGTCATCGTCGCGGTCGCCTCGATCGACCCCGTCATGGGAGGTGTGGACCGCTGATGTCGCACGGACACGACGCCACGGACGTCTCGGGACACCTGCACGTGAGCGCCGAGAGCAAGGCCGCCTACGACGAGGAGACCCTCGTCCGGCTGCGCGCCGACGCCGCTGCGGTGATCGCTCGCTACCCGCACCAGCGCTCGGCGCTGCTGCCGCTGCTGCACCTCGTCCAGTCGGTCGACGGCTACGTCACCGGGCGCGGGATCGAGTTCTGCGCCGAGGTCCTCGAGCTCACGACCGCCGAGGTGAGCGGGGTCGCGACCTTCTACACGCAGTACAAGCGCCACCCCAACGGCGACTACACGATCGGCGTCTGCACCAACACCCTGTGCGCGATCATGGGCGGCGACGCGATCTGGGACGCCGTCTCCGCACACCTGGGCATCGGGCACGACGAGACGACCGCCGACGGCAAGATCACCCTCGAGCGGGTCGAGTGCAATGCCGCGTGCGACTACGCCCCGGTCGTCATGGCCAACTGGGAGTTCTTCGACAACCAGACCCCCGAGTCGACGATCGCGCTCGCCGAGGCCCTGCGCTCCGGCGCCGACGTCACTCCCTCCCGAGGCCCCGACAAGGTCTGCACCTTCAAGGAGGTCTCGCGGGTGCTCGCCGGTTTCCTCGACGGACGCGCCGACGAGGGCCCGGCGGCCGGGCCAGCCTCGCTGCTCGGTCTGCGCATCGCCCAGGAGCACGGCTGGACGGCCCCCGAGGATGCCGCTGCTGCTGCCGCGCCCGCCCGCTCCGGCAAGAAGGAGGCGAAGTGAGCGCGTCGACGCCCGCCACCCTCACCCCGATCCTCACCGCCAACTGGGGTGACGAGCGGCCCTGGACGCTCGCGGCATACCAACGCGGCGGCGGGTATGCCGCCCTGCGCAAGGCCGTGGGCATGGAACCGGCCGACATCCTCGCCGCGGTGAAGGCGAGCGAGATCCGCGGCCGCGGCGGCGCCGGCTTCCCCACGGGGATGAAGTGGTCGTTCATGGCCCCGCCGGACGGCGGCCCGCGCTATCTGGTCGTCAACGCCGACGAGTCCGAGCCGGGCACCTGCAAGGACATCCCGCTCATGATGGCCAACCCGCACGTGCTCATCGAGGGCGTGGTCATCTCCTCGATGGCGATCGGCTGCGAGCACGCCTTCGTCTACCTGCGTGGCGAGGTCGTCCACGTCTACCGCCGGCTGCTGCGCGCGGTCGAGGAGGCCCGCGCCGCCGGTCTCGTGGGCGGCGACGTGCTCGGCTCCGGCCGGGCCGTCGAGGTGACCATCCACGCGGGCGCCGGCGCCTACATCTGCGGCGAGGAGACGGCGCTGCTCGACTCGCTCGAGGGTCGTCGCGGCCAGCCGCGGCTCAAGCCGCCCTTCCCCGGGGCGGCCGGCCTCTACTCCCGACCCACGTCGGTCAACAACGTCGAGTCGATCGCCTCCGTGCCCGGGATCGTCCTGCACGGTCCCGAGTGGTTCAAGTCGATGGGCGTGCCGGCCAACCCCGACCAACGGGTCCAGGGCTCGACTGGTTTCGGGATCTTCAGCCTCTCCGGGCACGTGGCCAACCCGGGCCAGTTCGAGGCCCCGCTGGGCATCACCCTGCGCGAACTCATCGACCTGGCCGGTGGGATGCGCAGCGGTCACCGGCTGAAGTTCTGGACGCCGGGCGGTTCCTCCACCCCGATCTTCACCGACGCCCACCTGGACGTGCCGCTCGACTTCGACTCGGTTGCCAAGGCCGGCTCGATGCTCGGCACCCGGGCGCTGCAGATCTTCGACGAGACCGTCTCGGTGGTCCGCGCGGTGACCCGGTGGACCGACTTCTACGCCCACGAGTCCTGCGGCAAGTGCACGCCCTGCCGTGAGGGCACCTACTGGCTCAAGCAGATCCTCGAACGGCTCGAAGCCGGCGAGGGCCAGCAGGGCGACATCGAGAAGCTCGACGACATCTGCGCCTACATCCTCGGCCGTTCCTTCTGCCCCCTGGGCGACGGTGCGACGAGTTGTGTCACCTCGGCCATCCAGTACTTCCGCGACGAGTTCGAGGCGGGCATGCACACGCCTGCCGCCGAGCTCTTCCCGCACGCGGCTTCGGTGGTCTTCGACGCGAAGGAGGCCGTGACGGCATGACCGCCTCGTCCCCGAACACTGCGACGACCCCGCCCCCGGAGCTCGTCACCCTCACCATCGACGAACGGCCGGTGTCGGTGCCCAAGGGAACCCTCATCATCCGGGCGGCCGAGCAACTGGGCATCCAGATCCCGCGCTTCTGCGACCACCCGGGCCTGGACCCGGTCGGTGCCTGCCGACAGTGTCTCGTCGAAGTCGCGATGCCCGGCCGGCCCAATGCCGACGGCACTCCCGGCGCGCCGGTGCCGATGCCCAAGCCGCAGGCCTCCTGCACGATGACCGTCGCGGACGGCATGGTCGTGCGTACCCAGGAGTCCTCCGCGGTCGCCGATCGTGCCCAACACGGCGTGATGGAACTCCTGCTCATCAACCACCCGCTCGACTGCCCGGTCTGCGACAAGGGCGGCGAATGCCCGCTGCAGAACCAGGCCATCTCGAACGGCCGTGCCGTGTCGCGGTTCACCGACACCAAGCGCACCTTCGCCAAGCCGATCAACATCTCCTCCGAGGTGCTGCTCGACCGCGAGCGCTGCATCGTCTGCCAGCGTTGCACCCGCTTCTCCGACCAGGTGGCCGGGGACCGGTTCATCAACCTCGTCGAGCGTGGTGCCATGCAACAGATCGGCATCTACGAAGACCAGCCCTTCGAGAGCTACTTCTCGGGCAACACGGTGCAGATCTGCCCGGTCGGGGCGCTCACCGGGGCGGCATACCGCTTCCGTTCCCGCCCCTTCGACCTCGTCTCCACCCCGAGCACGTGCGAACACTGCGCGAGCGGCTGCTCCCTGCGCACCGACCACCGCCGGGGTGTCGTCCTGCGCCGGATGGCCGTCGACGACCCGCAGGTCAACGGCGAGTGGACCTGCGACAAGGGACGTTGGGCCTTCCACTACGCCTCGCTGCCCGACCGGCTCCAGCTGCCGCTCGTGCGCCAGCCCGACGGCTCGATGCGTGCCGTTGGCTGGCCTGAGGCGCTCGAGACGGCGGCAGCCGGGCTGCGCGCCGCCCAGGGCGCCGGGGTGCTGGTCGGCGGACGGGTGAGCACCGAGGACGCCTTCGCCTACGGCAAGTTCGCCCGGCTCGTGCTCGGCACCAACGACGTCGACTTCCGGGCCCGCCCGCACTCGGCCGAGGAGGCCGACTTCCTCGCCGCCTCGGTGGTCGCGACCGGCCCCGACGGCGGCGCGGTCACCTATGCCGACCTCTCGGCCGCCAAGGCCGTCCTCCTCGTCGGCTTCGAGCCCGAGGAGGAGTCGCCGATCGTCTTCCTGCGGCTGCGCCGGGCCGTGCGCAAGAACGCCACGGCCGTGTATGCCGTGGCCCCCTACGGCACGCGTGGCCTCGCCAAGCTTTCCGGCACCCTCGTGCCGACCGTGCCCGGCACGGAGGCGGCGGTGCTGCGCGACCTCGCCGCAGTCCCCGGCGGTGCGGCGGCCGCGAAGGCCCTCGCCGGTCCGGCCTCGGTCGTCCTCGTCGGCGAGCGGATGGCGACCTCGCCCGGCGCCCTCGCGGCGGCGGCCGAACTCGCCGCAGCGACTGGTGCTCGGCTTGCGTGGATCCCGCGTCGGGCCGGTGAGCGCGGCGCGCTCGAGGCCGGTGCGATCGGCCACCTGCTGCCCGGCGGCCGTCCGGTCGCCGACGCCGCCGCGCGTGCCGAAGTCTCCGACCGCTGGGGTGCCGACTCCCTGCCCGAGACCCCGGGCCGCGACACCGCGGGCATCCTCGCCGCTGCGGCTGCCGGCGACCTCGGCGCCCTCGTGGTCGGTGGCGTCGACCCGGCCGACCTCGGCCTGGCACAGGCGCAGGAGGCGCTGACCAGAGCGTTCGTCGTGAGCCTGGAGATCCGCGAATCCGCGGTCACCGCGCTCGCCGATGTCGTCCTCCCGGTGGCACCGCAGGCCGAGAAGGCCGGCAGCTACGTCGACTGGGAGGGGCGGGTCCGGCTCTTCCAGGTCGCGCTCGACACCAGCGCGATGAGCGATCACCGGGTGCTCGACATGCTCGCCGCCGAGTTCGGGGTCTTCCTCGAGACCCGCACCCAGGATCAGATCCGCTCGCAGTTCGCCGAACTCGGCGCCTGGACCGGGGCACGTGCCTCGGCAGACGCCGGCGCCGCTGCGACCTTGATCCCGTCGGCGGCGAGCACCATCGACGGCTCGGCCGGTGAGGCGGTTCTCGCGACCTGGCCCCTGCTGCTCGACAAGGGCCGGATGCAGGACGGCGAACCGTTCCTCGCCGGCACCGCCCACGCGTCGCTCGTGCGGCTGGGCACGGCATACGCGCAGCGCCTGGGGGTGAGCGACGGCGACGAGGTGACCGTGTCGACCACGTCAGGCGCAGTGACCCTCCCGGTCGCGGTGACCGAGGACATGGTCGACGGCGTCGTGTGGCTGCCGACCAACTCTGCGGGCAGCGCGGTCCGCTCGACCCTCGGTGTCGACGCGGGCGCGCGGGTCTCGGTGACGAAGGGTGGTGCCCGATGAACCTCGTCTCGCTCGCGGCGGTCGACGGTCCCGCGGTCGACTTCAGCGACACCCCGATGTGGCTGCACCTGGTCAAGGCGCTGCTCATCTTCGTCTATCTGCTCGTTTCGACCCTGCTCGTCATCTGGTTCGAGCGTCGGGTCATCGGGCGGATGCAGCAGCGGCCCGGGCCCAACCGCAACGGCCCGTTCGGTCTCCTGCAAACCCTCGCCGATGGCATGAAGTCGATGTTCAAGGAGGACAACACTCCGACGAACGCCGACAAGATCGTCTTCACCCTCGCCCCGCTCGTGGCGGCGACGATGTGCTTCGTCACCTTCGGGGTCATGCCGATGGGGCCGACGGTGTGGATGTTCGGACACCAGACCCCGCTGCAGCTCACCGATGCGCCGATGGCCGTCCTGCTCGTGCTGGCTGCCGCCTCGGTGGGCGTCTACGGGATCATCATGGCCGGTTGGTCCTCCGGCTCGACCTATCCGCTGCTCGGTGGCCTGCGCTCGAGCGCCCAGGTGATCTCCTACGAGATCGCCATGGGATTGTCCCTCGTGGCCGTCTTCCTCTACGCCGGGTCGATGTCGACCTCCCAGATCGTCGCGGCCCAGGCGCAGCTGTGGCTCGTCATCCCGGCCTGGTTCTCCTTCGGCGTCTACGTCATCACCATGGTCGGCGAGACCAACCGGTTGCCCTTCGACCTGGCCGAGGGTGAGGGTGAGATCGTCGGCGGCTTCCACACCGAATACGGCTCGATGCGCTTCGCGATGTTCTTCCTCGCCGAGTACATCAACATGTTCGGCGTCTCGGCGCTGGCCACGACGCTCTTCCTCGGCGGTTGGCAGGCGCCGCCCCTCATCGCCGCGATCGGCGACGGCGTGCTCAACCAGGGCTGGTGGGGCGTGCTGTGGTTCACCCTCAAGGTCTGGCTGTTCATGTTCATGTTCGTCTGGTTGCGAGGCTCGCTTCCGCGGACGCGCTACGACCAGTTCATGCGCTTCGGCTGGAAGCGGCTCATCCCCGTGACGATCCTCTGGGTCGTCTACGTCGCCTTCGACAAGGCCGCCCGCCAGGGCTGGCTCGGGGACTCGACCTTCAGCTTCACCCTCTTCGGCCAGACCCGCACGCTCTACCTCGCCCAGTTCGTGCTCGTCCTGCTCATGATCCTCGTCCTCGTCTGGGTGCTCCTGCGGATCGACGCGCGCAGCCGCAGCACCCAGGCCGCGGTCCAGGTCCCCGACGAGGTCGATCCGTTCGCCGGCGGCTATCCCGTCCCGCCGTTGCCCGGACAACGACTGCGCGAACCGGAGCGGCCCGACCCGCGCGTCCCGGCGGTCGGTGCCTCGACCCTCACCGCCAAGGAGGACATCCATGGCTGACAACCTGCCCGCGGAGCAGTCCGGGGGCGCCGACCTGCCGTCGACGGAGCACCGCGAATCCGGCACGACCCCCGAGACGCCGCGCGCCGGCTGGCTGGCCGAGAACCTGCCGCCGGCGGTCGGCGGCTTCGGGGTGAGCTTCGCGACGATGTTCCGCAAGGTCTACACCGAGGAATATCCCGAGGAGAAGCGTCCGACCGCGCCCCGCTACCACGGACGACACCAGCTCAACCGTCACCCCGACGGCCTGGAGAAGTGCGTCGGCTGCGAGTTGTGCGCGTGGGCCTGCCCGGCCGACGCCATCCTCGTCGAGGGCGCTGCCAACGACGACACCCCCGCCGAGGAGGGCGGCACCGGCCGGTTCAGTCCGGGCGAGCGCTACGGTCGGGTCTACCAGATCAACTACCTGCGGTGCATCTTCTGCGGGCTGTGCATCGAGGCCTGCCCCACCCGGGCTCTCACGATGACCAACTTCTACGAACTCGCCGACGACAACCGCGCCGACCTGATCTTCACCAAGGACCAGTTGCTCGCGCCGGTGCAGGAGGGGATGCTCGCCCCGCCGCACCCGATGGCCGAGTCGATGCAGGAGCGGGACTACTACCTCGGCAAGGTGAGCCAGGCGACCGAGGGGCAGCGCGCGTGGGTGGCCGAGCAGTCCGAGGACACCACCTCGGCAGACCCGGATGCCGCGGGTGCCGCCGACGACGCGGCCGACGACGCGGCCGACGCCGAGGGAGGAGCGGCCTGATGATGGGTTACGGAGAGGCGTGGCTGTTCTGGATCCTCGCCCCCCTCATGGTGCTCGCCTCGTTGGGCCTGCTCTTCGCCCGCAAGGCCGTCCACGCCGCCCTGTGCATGGCTTTCGTCATGGTCAACCTCGGCGTGCTCTACCTCGCCTCGCAGGCCGAGTTCCTCGGCGTCGTGCAGATCTTCGTCTACACCGGCGCCGTGATGATGCTGTTCCTCTTCGTCCTCATGCTCATCGGCGTCGATTCCTCCGACTCGATGGTCGAGACGATCCGCGGTCAGAAGGTCGCCGCGCTCGTCGCGGCCCTTGGACTGTTGGTCGTGATGTTCCTCGCCGTCGGCTCGCTCGTCCTGCCCGAGGCCAAGGGCCTCGATGCGATCAACGACGGCAGCCAGTCGGGGTCCGGCAACCTCACCCGACTGGCCGGGCTCATCTTCGGCCAGTACGTTTGGGTCTTCGAGGTGACCTCGGCACTGCTCATCACCGCCGCCATCGGCGCGATGGTCCTGGCCCACCGGGAGCGCCTCACGCCGCGGGTCACCCAGCGACAGCTGTCCGAGCAGCGCGTGCGGGACAACAACCTCGTCGCCGGTCTGCCCAACCCGGGCGTCTACGCCCGACACAACGCGGTCGATACCCCGGCGCTGCTGCCGGACGGGACGCCCAGCGAACTGTCGGTCTCCCGGGTCCTCGTCGCCCGTGACCAGATCACCGCGCCCGAGGGCTTCGCCGCCGCTCAGGCGCGCGCCGAACGCGAGATCGAGGAGGGGAGCTCCCAGTGAACCTCGTCAACTACATCTACCTGTCGGTGGTGCTGTTCGCGGTGGGCACCGCGACGGTGCTGCTGCGCCGCAACGCGATCGTCGTCTTCATGGGCATCGAGCTCATGCTCAACTCGGCCAACCTCGCCTTCGTCGTCTTCGCGCGTATCCACGGCAACCTCGACGGCCAGCTCATCGCCCTGTTCGTCATGGTCGTGGCCGCCGCCGAGGTCGTCGTCGGACTGGCGATCATCATGGCGATCTTCCGTGCCCGCCGGTCGGCTTCGGTCGACGACGCCAACCTGCTGAAGCTGTAAGGGAGACACGAGTGAGCCTCTCTCTCGCCACCGCAGCGGGATCGCTCCCGCTCGCGGCGGGTATGCCGTCCGCCGACACCCAGGAGGCGCTGCACGCGGCGACCGGCATCGCGGCATACGGCTGGTTGCTCGTCGCCCTGCCGCTGTTCGGCGCCGCGATCCTGCTCGTGGGCGGCCGGCGCACCGACGCGTGGGGTCCCCGACTCGCGGTCGGCCTGTCGTGGGCGGCCTTCGTCGTGGGCGCCGCCATCTGGATCCAGATGCTCGGCTACGAGCCCGAGCTGCGCCGCCGGATGGTCCACCTGTTCTCGTGGGTGCCCGCGGGCCAGTTCCAGCTCGATGCCGGTCTGCAGCTGGACCAGTTGTCGCTCGCCTTCGTCCTGCTCGTCACCTTCGTCGGCTCGCTCATCCACGTCTACTCGCTGGGCTACATGGAGCACGACCCGGACAAGCGTCGGTTCTTCGCCTACCTCAACCTCTTCGTCGCGGCCATGCTCCTGCTCGTCACGGCCGACTCCTACTTGCTCGTCTACGTGGGCTGGGAGGGCGTGGGCCTGGCCTCCTACCTGCTCATCGGCTTCTGGAACTGGAACCCGCCCTACGCCTCGGCCGCGAACAAGGCGTTCATCGCCAACCGGGTGGGCGACCTGGGCATGGGTGTGGCGATCATGCTCATGTTCTGGCAGTTCGGCGGGGTCGATTTCCGCACCGTGGGTGCCGGCGTCGAGCACGCCAATACCGCCACCCTCACCGTGATCGGCCTGTTCCTCCTGCTCGCCGCCTGCGGCAAGTCGGCGCAGTTCCCCTTGCAGAGCTGGCTCGGCGACGCGATGGCCGGCCCCACCCCGGTCTCCGCGCTCATCCACGCGGCGACCATGGTGACCGCGGGTGTCTACCTGGTCGTGCGCAGCCACCCGATCTTCGACGGGGCCCCGGATGCGCGCCTGGCCGTCGTCATCGTCGGGGCGATCACGCTGCTCTTCGGGGCGATCGTCGGCTGCGCGAAGGACGACATCAAGAAGGCCCTCGCCGCCTCGACGATGAGCCAGATCGGCTACATGATGCTCGCCGCCGGGCTCGGTCCGATCGGCTACGCCTTCGCGATCTTCCACCTGCTCACCCACGGCTTCTTCAAGGCCGGGATGTTCCTCGGCGCGGGTTCGGTCATGCACGGGATGCAGGACCGGGTGGACATGCGGACCTTCGGTGGACTGTCCACGGTCATGAAGATCACCTGGGCGACCTTCGGCCTCGGCTGGCTGGCCATCCTCGGGGTGCCGCCGTTCTCCGGCTTCTGGAGCAAGGACAAGATCATCGAGGCAGCCTTCGTCGGCGAGGGCTGGCGACCGTGGGTCTTCGGCATGGTCACCCTCGTGGGTGCGGGGATCACGGCGTTCTACATGAGCCGCCTGTTCTTCATGACCTTCCAGGGTGAGAAGCGCTGGGCCCCGGACGACCACCCGCACGAGTCGCCGCCGGTGATGACCTATCCGATGATCGTCCTGGCCGTCGGCTCGGCCCTACTCGGTCTGCTGCTCGGCCCCACGAACGCGATCGTCCACTGGCTCGAACCGGTGGTCGGAGCGGCAGAGGAGGAGCACCCGGTGCTCGCCGTGCCCATCCTCATGACCCTCACGCTGCTCGTCGTGGCGGCGGGTGTGGCTCTCGCCTGGGCCCGCTACTGGCGCGACAGCGTGCCGCGTACCGCTCCGGTGGGCAGCCTGCTCACCCGCGCGGCCCGCCAAGACCTCTACCAGGACCAGGTGAACGAGGCCCTGCTCATGCGACCCGGGATCCACCTCACCCGAGCCCTCGTCTTCCTCGACCAGCGTGGCGTCGACGGGCTCGCCGGTGGCCTGGCCGCACTCGTCGGCGGTGCCTCGTCGCGGCTGCGCCGGTTCCAGAACGGCCTGGCCCGCTCCTATGCCCTGACGATGCTCGTCGGTGTCGTCCTCGTCCTCGGCGCCGTGTGGGTGATGCAGTGATGAACCAGTTCCCCTGGCTGACCGTCATCGGCCTCATCCCGCTGATCGGCGCGCTCGTCCTCTGGGCCGTCCCCTCGCTCGCCGACCGGGCCAAGCAGATCGCGCTGGGTGCCTCGCTCGTCACCCTCGTCTTCGCCGTGGCGGCAGCCACCCAGTTCCGTGCCGACGCGACCACGAAGTTCCAGCTCGTCGAGACCCACCCGTGGATCCCCCAGTTCGGGGTGTCCTATGCGCTCGGTGTCGACGGGATTGCCCTCGCGCTCATCCTCATGTCGGTCATCCTCGTGCCGATCTGCCTGCTCGCGGCGTGGCACGACCTGCCCTCGGAGCAGGCCCACCGGGAGCGGCACTACTTCGCGCTCATGCTCGTCCTGGAGACCTTCATGGTCGGGGTCTTCGCCGCGACCGACGTCTTCCTCTTCTACGTCTTCTTCGAGGCGATGCTCATCCCGGTCTACTTCCTCATCGGCCAGTTCGGTGGGCAGCGCAGGCAGTATGCCGCCGTCAAGTTCCTCCTCTTCTCGCTGGCCGGCGGCCTCATCATGCTCGCGGCCGTCATCGCCCTCTACGTCCAGGGGCCCGGCGGGTCCGACGGCTTCCTGCTGAGCAGGCTGACCGGCCTGCCGTTGGACGCCTCGACCGAGAAGTGGATCTTCGTCGGCTTCTTCATCGCCTTCGCGGTGAAGGCGCCCATGGTGCCGGTGCACACGTGGCTGCCCGACGCGGCCGGCGAGTCCCGCCCGGCCACGGCGACGCTGCTCGTCGGCGTCCTGGACAAGGTGGGCACCTACGGGATGATCCGCTTTTGTGTCGAGCTCTTCCCGGGCGCGAGCCAGTGGGCCACGCCGCTCGTCGTCGTCCTCGCGCTCATCTCGATCATCTACGGTGCGCTGCTCGCGATCGGGCAGAAGGACATGATGCGGCTCATCGCCTACACCTCGGTGAGCCACTTCGGCTTCATCGTCCTGGGCATCTTCGCCTTCACGTCGACCGCGTGGGCGGGGTCCAGCCTCTACATGGTCAACCACGGCTTCTCCACGGCCGCCCTCTTCCTCTTCGCCGGCATGCTCATCGCCCGGCGGGGCAGCAAGCGGATCGCCGACTTCGGCGGATGGCAGCGGGTCGTCCCTGGGCTGGCCGGGGTCTGGCTCATCGCCGGCCTTTCCTGCATCGCTCTTCCGGGGCTCGGCTCGTTCATCTCCGAGTTCCTCGTCCTCGCCGGTGCCTTCCAACGTCACCAGGTCATCGCCGTGATCGCCACGACCGGCATCATCCTCGCCGCGCTCTACATCCTGCTGCTCTACCAGCGCACGATGACCGGCCCCAAACCGGACAACGCCGCCGAGGTCCCCGACTTGAGCCTGCGGGAGAAATGGGTCGCCGTCCCGCTCGTGGCCCTCTTCCTCGTCCTCGGGTTCTATCCCAAGCCGGTGCTCGACCTGATCAACCCTGCGGTGCAGACCATCCTCACCTCGGTTCACGTCACCGACCCGGCCCCCGTCGTCGGCTCGGCCGAAGGGAGCGCCAAGTGACCACCGCCCTGCCCGCGGTCTTCACCCCGGCCACGGTCAACCTCGCCGCCGTCGCTCCCATGCTCGTCGTCTTCGGCGGTGCCGCGCTCGGCGTGCTCGTCGAGGCCTTCGCGCCACGCCGTTCGCGGTATGCCGTGCAGATGCCCCTCACCGTGCTCACCCTCGTCGTCGGACTGGGCAGCGTCTACTTCGCGTTGCAGAACACCGGACCGACCGCGGGTGCGCTCGTCCGCGGCCAGATGCGCGGCTCGGTGATCGTCGACGGCCCCACCGTCTTCCTCCAGGTCGCGATCCTGCTCTTCGCGCTCCTCGCGGCACTGAGCCTGGGCGAGCGCCTGGGCGGAGTCGGCCCCGACGCGATCACCCCGATGGGTGCGGCGACGCCCGGCTCGCCGCAGGAGGCGCAGGCGTTGCGCGCGGGGGCGCTCACCTCCGAGGTCTTCCCGCTGTTCCTCTTCTCGGTCGGCGGAATGCTCCTCTTCCCGGCGGCCGGTGACCTGCTCACCATGTTCGTCGCGCTCGAGGTGCTCTCGTTGCCGCTCTACCTGCTCTGCGGGTTGGCCCGGCGGCGTCGCCTGCTCTCCCAGGAGGCATCCCTCAAGTACTTCCTCCTCGGGGCCTTCTCCTCGGCCTTCCTCCTGTTCGGCGTGGCCCTGCTCTACGGCTATGCCGGTTCGGTCTACTTCGCCGACATCGCCGCGGTGATCGGCGCCCCGGATTCGCAGTTGGCCGGTCTGCTCGTGCCCGGGATCCTCCTCGTCCTCGTCGGTCTGCTCTTCAAGGTGGGTGCGGTCCCGTTCCACATGTGGACGCCCGACGTCTACCAGGGTGCGCCGACGCCGATCACCGGCTTCATGGCGGCGGCCACGAAGGCGGCAGCCTTCGGGGCGATCCTGCGCTTCGTCTACGTCGCGGTCGACCGCGCGCAGTGGGACTGGCGGCCGGCGCTCATCGCCATCACCGCGCTCACCATGGTCGTGGGGGCCGTCCTGTCGGTGACCCAGACGGACATCAAGCGGCTGCTCGCCTATTCCTCGATCGCCCACGCGGGCTTCCTGCTCGTCGGCGTCGTCTCGATGGAGCGGGCGGGGGTGAGCGGCACGCTGTTCTACCTCGTCGCCTATGGACTCACGACGATCGCCGCGTTCACGGTCGTGAGCCTCGTGCGCGAGGGTGGGTCGGAAGCGAGCCATCTGGCCCAATGGGCCGGCCTCGGCAAGCGGCATCCGTGGACGGCCGGGGTCTTCGCCTTCCTCCTGCTCGCCTTCGCCGGCATCCCGCTCACCTCGGGCTTCACCGCGAAGTTCGCCGTCTTCCGCCCGGCCATCGACAGCGGCCTGGCCGGGGTCTTCCTCGTCGTGCTCGGCCTCGTGTGCAGTGCCATCACGGTCTTCGTCTACGTCCGCATCATCGTCCTCATGTACTTCACCGAGGCCTCGAGCGACGAAGTCGAAGTGATCGAGCCGAGCTGGTTGTCGACGGTCACCGTGACTGCCGGAGCCGCGCTCACCCTCGTCCTGGGTGTCGCCCCGTCGTTCGTCCTCGAGGTCGCCGACCGAGCCTCGCAGTTCGTCCGCTGACCGTGTCGACCCCGCCGCCGACCCTCTCCCTGCCCGGGATCGGTGCCGGGCTCGCCGCGGACCTCGGCGAGGGCCTGGCGCGGGTGGATGCGCTCCTGCGGGCGACGGTCGACCACGACGACCCGTTCATCGCGGGCGCCTCGGGTCACCTGCTCGCCTCCGGCGGCAAGCGATTCCGGCCAATGCTCACGCTCCTGGCAGCCCTCGCCTGCGGCGGGATCACCGAGGAGGTCGTGGTGGCGGCGGTGGGCGTCGAGCTCACGCATCTCGCCTCGCTCTACCACGACGACGTGATGGACGAGGCGACGGTGCGCCGCGGCGTGCCCAGCGTCAACGCGGCATACGACAACTCGACCGCGATCCTCGTCGGCGACCTGCTCTTCGGCAAGGCATCGGAACTTGTGGCCGGGCTGGGCCCCGAGGCCGTGCTCATCCAGTCGCAGACCTTCGTGCGGTTGTGCAGCGGGCAGATCCGCGACGCCCGACCCTGCCCGCCGGGGTCCGACCCGATCCGCTACTACCTCGACGTCCTGGCCGACAAGACGGGCGTGCTCGTGGCGACGGCGGCGCGCTACGGCGCGATGTTCGGCGGGGGCGACCCGGCGGCCGTCGAGACCCTGCGTGGTTACGGCGAGCGACTGGGGGTCGTCTTCCAGCTCGTCGACGACCTCATCGACATTGCCTCCGACGGGGCGGAGAGCGGCAAGACCCCCGGGACCGACCTGCGTGAGGGCGTCGACACCCTCGCGGTGCTCTATGCGAAGGAGTCGCCCGACCCCGGCGACGCGCGGCTGCGCGAACTGCTCGCGACCGACCTGGCTGCCGACCCGGCCGCGCACGCGCAGGCGCTGGCCTTGTTGCGGGTCCACCCGGCGCTCGATCGGGCGCGGGCGACGACCCGTGCCCTTGGGACCGACGCGCTCGCCGCAGTGCGCGCCCTGCCCGACAGCGAGGCCCGGCGGGCTCTCGAGGCCCTCGTCGACGGAGTGATCGACCGCGTCGGCTGACAGCTGGGCCGAGCGATTCGAGAATGTCCGCGTCCCTGCGCGCCTCGCCGAGGGTCTGGCGTCTACCGTGGACTACACCGGGCGGGCGACCAGACTCGTCGGCCACCTAGGAAGGGAGCACACATGTACATCGGGACCGGGATCTTCCTGCTTGTTCTCGGCGCCATTCTCAACTGGGGGGTGGCCGACCGCCTCTCCGGGGTCAACCTCCACGCCATCGGCATCATCTGCATGGTCGGCGGGATACTCGCGATCGTGCTGTCCTTCCTGGCCAGTTCTCGGCGTCGTCGCTCCGGTTACACGGCCACCCGCCGGTCCACGGTGGACCCCGTCACGGGCACCACGGTGGACGAGGTGGACGTCGACCGGCCCTGACCCAGGCTGAGCCACTGACCCAGACGGCGCCGCGCCCGTTCGCAGGGGTCGGCGTCGTTCATCCATGCCCGGGGAGACGCTGGCGGAACGAGTCGACGGTGAGCAGCGCGAGCGCTACCCACACGATGGCGAAGCCGACCCAGCGGGCCGGGCTCACGTGTTCGCCGAGCGCCAACCCAGAGGCCAATTGCAGCACCGGTGCGAGGAACTGCAACAAGCCGATGGTCACCAGCGGCACCCGTCTGGCGGCGGCAGCAAACAGCAGCAGGGGCACCGTCGTCACCGGGCCGGCGAGCACCAGCAGCGCCGCATGGCCTGCACCCAGGGTGGTGAAGGTCAGTGGTTCGCCCCCGTGCAGCCAGGACGGCAATGCGGCAGGCGCGAGGCTGAGCAACCCCAACAGCAGCGCGGCGATCGGGGACAGCGCCGCCGTCTCGACCGCGAAGCCGGACAAGGCGTCCAGGCTGCGCCCGACCCGGTTCTTGAGCAGCCCGTAGAGCGCGAACGAGGTCGACACGATGAGCGCGATCACCGGCACCCGGCCGCCGACGACCGTGAGGTATGCCGCCGCGAGCGCCCCGACGAGGACGGCCGCCGCCTGCAGCCGCCGCAGTCGCTCGCCGAGCACGAGCACGCCGAGGGTGACGGTGAGCAGCGGGTTGAGGAAGTACCCGAGGGCGGCCTCGTTGGTCTGCCCGGCCTGCACGGCCACGACGTAGGTGAACCAGTTGACCGCGACCACGAGCGCGGCGACGGTCAGGCGCCCGACGAGCGCCGGAGTGAGGGTGCGCAGCCAGGCCCACTGCCCGCGCAGGACGAGCAGGACGAGGCAGGTGAGCATGCTCCAGAGGATCCGATGGCCGATGACCTCGACCGGCCCGGCCGGCAGGAGGGCATAGAAGTAGAACGGGAAGAGCCCCCACAGCGCGTATGCCGCGGCGCCCTGCAGCGTGCCGCGGCGCACCTGCGCGGCGGCGGAGGAACCGGGTGTGTCCAGGGGGCCGGACGGGTCCGGCGTGTCGGGTGTGTCGAGGGAGCCGCCCGTCACCCCTCGACGGTCCACGTGTCGTGGCCGGACAGCAGCGCCGCGAGGTCGGCGCCGGTGGCCGGCCCGCCGGCGGTGTCGACCGCCGCCTGGACCTGGCCGCGCACCATGTCGTCGTAGGTCGGGCGGGACACCTTGCGGAAGACGCCCATGGGCACGTGTCGTTGAGTGCCGTCCCAGTTGACCCGGGAGAGGGCGAATGCGGAGGACGGATGCGGGGTGTCGACGCTGTGCACGACGATCCGGGTGGGGCTCGCCTCGGCCCGCGGGACGACCTGGATCGAGCCGTCGTCGGCGCGCACCGCCACCTCGTCGCCGGCCGACACCTCCTCGCCGTCGCGCAGCCAGAGGATCCGGCGAGCCGCCTCGTCCTTGACCTTGAGCACGTCGAAGGCGCCGTCGTTGAAGATCGGGCAGTTCTGGTAGATCTCGACAAACGCCGATCCGCGGTGGGTGGCGGCCTGGTGGAGGACCTCGGTGAGGTGCTTGCGTTCGGAGTCCATGGTCCGCGCGACGAAGGTTGCCTCGGCCCCGAGGGCCACGGAGACCGGCGTGAACGGCGCGTCGAGCGAGCCCAGCGGGGAGGACTTCGTGATGGTCCCCGCGCGCGACGTGGGGGAGTACTGCCCCTTGGTCAGCCCGTAGATCTCGTTGTTGAACAAGAGGATCTTGATGTTGACGTTGCGGCGCAACGCGTGGATGAGGTGGTTGCCGCCGATCGACAGCGCGTCGCCGTCACCGGTGATGACCCACACCGACAGGTCCTCGCGCGCCGTCGCCAGCCCGGTGGCAAAGGTCGGCGCACGACCGTGGATCGAGTGCAACCCATAGGT
>JAKPEG010000075.1 GCA_029552065.1 Actinomycetes bacterium | reverse complement strand
CGGCTCGCCCACCTCGTCCTGCTGGAGATGGAGCAAGCCGGCGACTCCCCCGACGACCGGGTGCAGGATGCCGTGGCGCGATCGGCGCCGGTGCGGGCCTACGTCAGCGCGCTCTGGCCGCTGCCGACGCCCATCCAGGTGCTCGCCGGGCTCTACTCGGACGCGGCCGTGCTCGCCGAGGCAGCGGATGGCCTCCTGGACTCCGCAGAGCAGGAGCTGCTGCTCTGGACCGCTCCCCCGCGCTCACCCGGTGCCGCCCGCTGGTCACCGGCCGACATCGTGCTGCTCGACGAAATCGCCGACCTCATCGACCGCACCCCGTCGCTCGGCCACGTCATCCTCGACGAGGCCCAGGACCTGTCGCCGATGCAACTGCGAGCAGTCGGCCGCCGCGCCTCCACCGGATCGGTCACGGTGCTCGGCGATATCGCCCAGGGCACGACGCCGTGGGCCACCACCTCGTGGGACGAGACCCTCGCCCACCTGGGCAAACCCGGTGCGCAACTTGAGGTGCTGGACCGCGGCTTCCGGGTGCCGGCTGCGGTCATCGAGTATGCCGCCCGCCTCCTGCCGCACATGGCCCCCGGGCTTGGGGTGCCACGGTCGGTGCGCGAGAACCCCGGAGTGCTCGACCTCGTCACGGTGGCGCGGGGAGGCTCGGGCGCAGCAGCGCGCGACCTCATCGCGGCCGTCGTCGCCCAGGTCGAGGGTTCGGCCGCTCGGCCTGGGTCGGTCGGCATCATCTGCGCCGACGCTGTAGTCGGCGATCTGTCGGCGGCCCTGACCCGCGCGGGCATCGGGCACGGCGTGTTAGGAGCCGACCACGGCGATGTCGAGCATCAGGTCGATGTCGTGCCCGCGACCGTCGCCAAGGGCCTGGAGTTCGACCGGGTCATCGTCGTGGAGCCTGCGGCCATCGCCGCCGCAGAGCCAGACCAGCGCACCGGGCTACGGCGGCTGTATGTCGTGCTGACTCGCGCGGTCTCCGAACTCGTCGTCGTCCACGCCCAGCCGCTCCCCGACGAGTTGGCCGAGCCGGCCTCATCCGGGCTGAGTTGACCTGATCCGGGCTGAGCCCGCCGGAGCCGGCCTGAGTCGCGCGGGGCTGAGAGACTGACCCGCATGCCCGCGCTCATCCAGTGGTGGACCCAGGACCTCCAGCAGCTGTCCCCCACGGCCTTCGAGGACGCCGTCTTCGCCCACGGCAGTGACGTCTTGCGCCGGTGGACCGAGCCGCATCGGCGCTATCACAACACTCGTCACCTGGTGGAGGTCTTCTGGGCCCTGGAAGAGCTCGAGCAGGTCGCCGAGCTCAGCACGGACGAGGCCGTCGTGGCGCGCGTCGCCGCCTGGTTCCACGACGCCTTCTACGACCCCCGCGCGACCGCCGGGGCCAACGAGTCCGACAGCGCCGACCTGGCCCGCGAACTGCTGCCGGGCCTCGATGTCGACCCCGACCAGGTCGAGCAGATCGCCTCGCTCGTCCTGCTCACCGCGGGCCATGACGGCGAGGCGCCCGACGGACTGACCCGCTCGTTTCTCGACGCCGACCTGTGGATCCTCGCAGCGGAGCCCAGCCGGTTCGATGCCTATTGCGAGCAGATCCGCGCGGAGTATGCGCACGTGCCCGACCCGGCATACCGGGCCGGACGCGCCGCCCTGCTGGAGGACCTGCGCGACCGACCTGCTCTCTACCGCACCGACCACGCGCGCGCCCAGTGGGAGCCGCAGGCCCGCAACAACCTCGACCGCGAGCTCACCCGGCTCGCCGCGCCCGCGCTCGACCTCGCCTGACCGGCTCGCGAGCAGCGAGTCCTCAGCGCAACAGGTAGGCCGCGAGCGGCCACCAGAACTGCCGCCCGGCCAGCAGCGCGAACTCCTCGGGCGAGACCCACTCCGGCGGGCGAGAGGCCCCCGACTCGGGGCGCAGCCGCGGGGTCACGGTCGGGAGCTGCACGGCATACACCTGCATGAGGTCGTGCGAGACCGGGTAGCGCGACGGACCCACCACGGGAGCGAAACGCTCCCACCCCACGGCGCGCAGCGCGTCCGGGGCCACGGCCAGCCCGGTCTCCTCCCCGATCTCCCGTATGCCGGTGTGCACCGGCGCCTCGTCGGCCTCGCGCCAGCCACCGGGCACCGACCATTCGGCGCGCCGCTCGCTCCAGGTGAGCGCGACCGCGCCGGCTGCGTCACGCACGAAGGTCATCGCGGCAAAGACCTTGTCGGGTTCGACCGGGCGCGGCGAGGCGACCAGGTCGACATCGGTGCGGGTGCCAGGGCCGAGCCGCGCCGACACCGCGCGCAGG
>JAKPEG010000068.1 GCA_029552065.1 Actinomycetes bacterium | reverse complement strand
CGGCTCGCGCGTGACGTGCACGGCGGCGACGTGTTCGGCCAGGACGTCCTGACGTTCGGCGGCCTCGGTCGCCCGGGCGACCCGGCCGGCCGGCTCGGCCTGCCGGGCGAGGGTGGAGTCGTCGAGCTCGGCCAGCCGTTCGAGGGCGATGCTCAGCTCGGCTGCGACCGCACTGCGGTCCGCTCCCGCGCCGGTGAGGTCGAGGACGAGATCGCCCAGGCCGAGGCGCCCGAGCCGCTCCACCAGCGCATCGAGGCTAGCGCGGCGTGGGGTGACGTAGAGGACGCGCCGGCCGGTGTACGCGGCGGCCGCCACGAGGGCGGCGAGGGTCTGCGTGCGGCCGGTGCCGAGCGGTGCGGTGAGGACGTGGGATCGCCCGGCCTGTGCGTCGGAGACCGCGGCCGCCTGGACCGGGTCGAGCGGCAGCGGGGTGAGCTCCTGCTCGGGATCGGCGTCGGCGACCGGATCGGGCAGGGCGTGGGCAAGTCGGCGGGTGGCCTCCGGGTCGCTGGCGAGCGCGGCGACCACGTCGACCTTGGCCAGCCAGGCCGTGTGACCGCCGACGTCGGCCACCATGTCGGGCTTGGCGTAGGGGTAGCTGCCCACGACGAGTCGAGGGCTCACCGCGAAGCCGGGCAGGTCGGCGCAGAGGCGACCGAGGGCGGCATACACGGGGTAGGGGTCGAAACCGGCGGCCTGCGAACCGTGACCTGCGTTCGGGCGCAGCGCGGTGAGGCCGGCGAGCGCGACCGGGTCGATCTCGATGCCCGCGACGGAGCGCAGGTAGGTGACCAGCGCCGGGTTGACCTCGACGGTCGGCCCGAGGTCGAGGTCGAAGTCGGCCTCCGCCGCGCTCACCGGCCGCAGGCGGCACGGGCGCAACAGGACGGGTGCCTCGACGACGGCGCGGGCGCGCGGCGGATCCCAGGTCGCGACGCCGATGGCGACGAAGCCGGCGACGAGGCCCCGCTCCGCGAGCAGGTCCGCGGCGGCCGCGTGGATCCGGCGGGCGACCTCGCGCGCCTCCTCGAAGGCCGCCGGCTCGCGGACGAGGTCGGACAGGCTCGTCGGCCGCCCGGCCAGGAGCATCGAGACCCCGCCGGGATGGGCCGTCGAGAGGTCGAGGAAGCCGTCGCGCCGCTCGGGTGCCCACAGCAGGGTGTTGGGGCCGCCGACCTCCGACAGCTCCCGAGCCCATCCCGCAATGGCCTCCGCGACGCTCACCCGGTCAGGCTAACTAGTCCGGGCGCGCGAACCGAGCCGCCGCGCCCGGTTGCGGGCTTGCGTCCGCGCGCGGCGGGTCCGGGGGGACATGAGGGGGTCTGACTTCCTGAGAGTGTGCACCGGGTGGCGGTGCAGACTCTCAGGTTCTCGTACCCCCTGTCTCGGTCCGCATCTCCTCGGCCGACGCCGGCCCGCCCGATGGCCTGTCCGTGGCTGTCCGTGGCCGTGAGGGACCAGGCGGCGACGGGCTACCCTTGACGACGGCCCGGCGCACGGCATACGGGCTCCCCGCCCTCGTAGCTCAGGGGATAGAGCACCGCTCTCCTAAAGCGGGTGTCGCGCGTTCGATTCGCGCCGGGGGCACGCGACGTTCGCGCGGTCCCAGCACGACCGATCCCCAACCGGCCCGCGCTCCATCCAGCGATCGAGCTGCCCAGAGTCGAGGAGTCCCAACGCGGCTCTGCGCGCCTCGGCCGCCACCCTCAACGCGTCCACGACGTCCGCCCCGTCAGGGCCAGCCTGATCGGAGTCGGGTTCTCGTAAGGGTTGCGGCTACGCCGGATCCGACCGAACGAACGAAAGGGATGCCCGCCTGCGCAGGCGACCGCAGCAGCGGCAGCAGCGGCGGGCTTGGAGTTTGCATGACATGCAATCTCCTTTGCGTGTGACGGGAAGTCAAAGCCGACGAGCAGCCCACCAACTCCCCGTCATGGTCCCCGGTTCTACCAACCCCAGTGTCGGCGCTGCGCACTGATCGCCCAGTCGGAGATGGCGTCCAGGTCGGCGACCTCGGGCAGCGGCGAAGCACCGGTCTCGAGCACCCGACGAACCCGCACCTCATAGTCCGCGATCTCCGCGGACACCTCATCACGAGCCACCTCGCCGCGTTTGACCGCGAGCACCCGCTCACGCTGCGGCTCGGGCAGTGGCAACGTGAGCGTGCCCTCGGCGGCGATCTCGTGCCCCTGGTAGGCCAGCCGCAGCGCGTGGCTGCCGTACTTGACGTCCCAGCCGAATCGCTCGACCAACTCGGGCCGGTTCGGCGCCCGGCCTCCCGACCCCCCGCCCAGCATCCGCTCGTGCTGGGAGTGCATATAGCCGAGGAAGCGCTGCACCGCCACCTGCGAGAGGAACGCCGCGCGCAGGGCCCGCAGCTCCCGCCCCAGCTCGGTCACGACGACCAAGGACTCCTCCGGCGCGAAGAGCGGGATCATCACCGTCGGGTTGCCCTTGACCGCCAGGCGCAGGTATTTGTGCAGCGAATAGAGCACCAGGTCGGTGTCGCCATGCCCGCTGCGCACCCCCTCGGGCTGGGTCCGCCAGATGAAGTCCTCACGATGCCGTTCGACCCCAAGCACGTATGCCGGTGGCTCGATGTAGACGCCCATCTCGTCGTGGTCGTCGGTGCCGGCGATCGCGATCCCGTGCACGCCACTGCCGACGACCGAGCGCAGGATCTCGTTGGGCAGTGCCACCGCGCGGTCGCCGTATTCGACATTCGGCCGATCGGGCATGCTCGCACCGTAGCCGCCCGCCCGCGTCGACAGGAACAGATTTCCCGACCCCAAAGCCCAGGCTAATCGGCGCGAAACGGCATACCCGCCTCGGGCAGACTGACCCCGTGTTGCTCAGTATCACCACCACGCACACCCCGGCGACCGACCTGGGTCATCTGCTGCACAAGCACCCTGACCGCGTGCAGCGATTCACGCAATCCTTCGGTGTCGCAACGGTTTTCTACCCCGAGGCGAGTGACGAGCGCTGCATTGCCACGCTCATGCTCGAGATCGACCCGGTCCGGATGGCGCGCTCCCGCTCGCGCACCTCCCCCGACTTCAGCCTCGCGCAATACGTCAACGACCGTTCGTATGCCGCGTCGTCCCTGCTCGCGGTCGCCCTCGCCGACGTCTTCAGCACCGCGCGGTCGGGCCGGTGCACCTCCCGCCAGGAGTTGGCCGACAGCGCGATCCCGCTGCAGCTCCGCCTGCCCGTCCTGCCGTGCCGCGGCGGCCCGGAGATCGCCCGGCGGGTCTTCGAGCCGCTGGGCTGGCAGGTCGACGCCGAGCCGATCGCCCTTGACGACGCCTTCCCGGAATGGGGCCAGTCCCGCTACGTGCACCTGCAGCTGACCGGCACGATCCGCCTGGCCGACGCGCTCAGCCAGCTGCACGTCCTGCTTCCAGTCCTCGACGAGTCCAAGCACTACTGGCAGGGGCCCGACGAGGTGGACAAGCTGCTGCGCTCCGGCGGCGGTTGGCTCGCCGACCACCCCGACCGCGACCTCATCACCCACCGCTACCTCGGCCGGCACGGCGCTCTCACCCGCGTGGCCCTGGCCCGGCTCGCCGAGCTCGACGACGCGACCGAGGAGGCGCTCGAACCTGCCGACGACGAGGAGGCGCTGCAGCCTCAGGAGCGACGCGTCCCGCTCAACGCCCAGCGCCATGACGCGGTCCTCGATGCCCTCGAAGCTGCCGGCGCCGCCTCGGTCATCGACCTCGGTTGCGGGCCCGGGCAGTTCCTCCAGCGCCTTGTCGGCACACCGGCTTTCACCCGGATCGCCGGCAGCGACGTCTCGACCCGCAGCCTGCAGTATGCCGCCCGGCGCCTCCGCCTTGACCGGATGAGCGAGCGCCAGACCGCGCGGGTCACCCTCTTCCAGGGCGCCCTCACCTACGAGGACCCACGCTTCGCCGGCTACGACGCGGCTGTCCTCATGGAGGTCATCGAGCACGTCGACCCCTCCCGCCTGCCCGCCCTCGAACGGGTCGTCTTCGGTGCCGCCACTCCAGGCACCGTCGTCGTCACCACCCCCAACCGGGACTACAACGTCCGCTACGAGAGCCTGCGCGGCCTGCGCCACCCCGACCACCGCTTCGAGTGGGACCGCGCCGAGTTCGCCGCCTGGACCGCGGCGGTGGCCACGGCATACGGGTATGCCGTGCAGCTGCGCGGCGTCGGCGACGCAGACCCCGAGTTCGGCGCGCCGACCCAGCTTGCGGTGTTCACCCGTGTCTGAAACCAGCCGGGCGAGCAGCGACCGGCCCGAAGAGCGGCCTCCGCTGCGGATCCCCGCGAGGGGCCTGGTCGTGCTGGTCGGCGTGTCCGGCAGCGGCAAGTCGACCTTCGCGCGCGAACACTTCGCGCCGACCGAGGTCATCTCGAGCGACGTCTGCCGCGGTCTGGTCGCGGACGACGAGAACGACCAGTCGGCGACCCCCGACGCCTTCGACGTGCTGCACTTCATCGTCGGCACCCGACTGCGCCGCGGGCTCCTGGCCGTCGTCGACGCGACCAACGTCCAGCAGCAGTCGCGGGCGGCGCTCGTCGCGCTGGCCAAGTCGCACGACGTGCTCGTCGACGCCATCGTCCTCGACGTGCCCGAGCAGGTGGCGACCGCACGCAACCGGCAGCGCCCGGACCGCGACTTCGGCGACCACGTGGTGGCCCGGCAGAGCCGCGACCTGGCCCGCTCGATCCGCCGGCTCGGCAAGGAGGGCTTCCGCCGGGTGCACGTGCTGCGCGGGGTCGAGGAGATCGCCGCTGCCCGCATCGAGCGCGAGCGGCCGTGGAACGACCGCACCGAGCTGACCGGGCCGTTCGACATCATCGGCGACGTCCACGGCTGCGCCTCCGAGCTGCGCAGCCTGCTCACCGCCCTCGGCTGGGAGCTCGAGCTCGACGGAGAGGTCGCCGTCGGGGCCAGCCACCCGGCCGGGCGCCAGGCGGTCTTCGTCGGCGACCTCGTCGACCGGGGGCCCGACACCCCCGGGGTGCTGCGGCTGGTCATGGGCATGGTCGCGGCCGGCACCGCCCTGTGCGTCTCCGGCAACCACGAGGTCAAGCTCGTCCGCGCGCTCAAGGGCGCCAAGGTGCGCGTCTCCCACGGGCTGGCCGAGTCGCTGGCCCAGATCGAGGCGCAGCCGGCCGACGTCCGTGACGCCGCGCTCGCGTTCATGGACGGGCTGATCAGCCACTACGTGCTGGACGGCGGGCGACTGGTCGTCGCCCACGCAGGCCTCAAGGAGAGCTACCAGGGCCGCTCCTCCGGCCGAGTACGAGCCTTCGCCCTCTACGGCGACACCACCGGCGAGACCGACGACTACGGCCTGCCGGTGCGCTACCCGTGGGCACGCGACTACCGCGGCAGCGCCCTCGTCGCCTACGGCCACACCCCGGTGCCGCGTGCGGAATGGGTCAACAACACCATCTGTCTCGACACCGGCGCCGTCTTCGGCGGCTCGCTCACCGCGCTGCGCTACCCCGAGCGCGAGCTCGTCTCGGTGCCCGCCGAGCAGCAGTGGTACGAACCGGCCCGGCCCCTCACTCCCCAGGCCGCCGAACGCGAGCCGTCCGTCCTGGCGATCGACGACGTCGCCGGCACCCGATGGCTCACGACGACCCACGCCGGCAAGGTGAAGATCCCCGAGGACAACGCCGCAGCCGCGCTCGAGGTGATGAGCCGCTTCGCGGTGGACCCGCGCTGGCTCGTCTACCTGCCGCCGACCATGTCACCGGCAGCCGCGTCGTCGCTCGACGGCTTCCTCGAGCACCCCGAGCAGGCGTTCGAGGAGTATGCCGCGTGGGGCCTCACCCGGGTGGTGTGCGAGGAGAAGCACATGGGCTCCCGAGCGATCGCCGTGCTCGCGCGGGACCCCGAGACCGCCCGGCTGCGCTTCGGTGTCGACGACGGGTGCACCGGGGTGGTCTACACCCGCACCGGGCGGCCCTTCTTCGCCGACACCGCACCCTTGGTCGACCGGCTGCGCGGGGCCGTCGCCCCGTTGTTCGAGCGGCTGGACAGCGACTGGCTGGTGTTGGACTGCGAGCTGCTGCCCTGGTCGGCCAAAGCCCTGGATCTCATCAAGAACCAGTACGCCTCCGTGGGTGCGGCCGCACGCCACGCACTGCCCGCCGCCCTCGACGCGCTCGACCAGGCGAGCCGGCGCGGTCTCGACGTCGCCGAGCTGACCGCCCGCACCCAGACCCGACTCACCGACGCGACGGCCTTCCGCGACGCCTACACGGCATACTGCCGGCCGAGCGAGGGACTCGACGGGATCACCCTCGCGCCCTTCCAGATCCTGGCCGCGCAGGGCCGCGCGCTCGCGGTGAGCGAGCGGCACGACTGGCACCTGGCCCAGCTGGCGACCCTCGACGACCCGCTCATCACCCCCACTCGGCACCGATTCGTCGAGCTGGCCTCTCCTGACGAGCGGGCTGCTGCCGTGACCTGGTGGCTGGGGCTCACCGCGGCAGGCGGCGAGGGCATGGTCGTCAAGCCGGCCGGGCCGGTCGGGCACGCCCGAGGCCGGGTCCAGCCCGGGCTCAAGGTGCGCGGCCGGGAGTATCTGCGGATCATCTACGGGCCGGACTACACCGATTCGCTCGACCTGTTGCGCCAGCGCCACCTGGGTCGCAAGCGTCAGCTCGCCCAGCGTGAGCACGGGCTGGGCCTCGACGCGCTGGTCGGCTTCGTCGACCACGAGCCGCTGTGGAAGGTCCACCAACGCGTCTTCGCGGTGCTGGCGCTCGAATCCGAGCCGGTCGACCCTCGCCTCTAGGTCGCGGCTGTCGATCCGGGCCCCGCTCGCCCGTCATCATGGTGTCGCCCCGACCGTCGGGGCCGCGGAGAGGACCCACGATGAAGTACTTCGTGTTGCTGGCGGGCTACGGCGAGCTGCCGTTGTGGGACGACCTGTCGGCCGAGGAGCAGGCCGCTGGGCTGGAGCGTCACGAGGCCTTCGCGCAGGCCTGCGCCGACCGTGACGGGGTGAGCATGCTCGGCGGTGAGGCGCTCGGCGATGGGGCAGCGGCAACCACGCTGCGCACTCGCGGCGGGTCGATGTCGGTGACCGACGGGCCCTTCGCCGAGGTCGCGGAGCACATCGGCGGGTTCTATCTGCTCGAGGCCCCGGACCTCGAGACGGTGATCGAGTTGTGCCGGATCCTGCCGGCCTACGACATCGACATCCGCCCGGTGCTGGACCTGGCCTGACGCGGCCCGCAGGCGCGATCCGAGCCTTCGCGGCTGTGCGAGAGTGAGGGCATGCGGCCGCACTGCGCCATCTTCGTCGACGCCGGCTACCTGCTGGCCGCCTCCGCGACCCGGGTGACCGGCACCTCGCTGCGCCGTGGCGTCCAGGTCGACACCCACGCCCTCATCCGTGGGCTCATCGCCCAGGCCGAGCGGGAGAGCGGCCTGCCGCTCCTGCGGGTCCACTGGTACGACGCCGGTGCCCGCCCAGGAGGTATGCCGGATGCCGGCCAGGACGCGATCGGCCTCATGCCCCGCGTGAAGTTGCGGCTCGGCCGGACGTCCTACCAGGGCGAGCAGAAGGGCGTCGACCTCAAGATCGGTCTCGATCTTGCCACCCATGGCCGCAACCGGGTCGTCGACCTCATCTACCTGGTCTCCGGCGACGACGACCTCACGGAGGCGGTCGAGGAGGCGCAGAGTCACGGGATCCAACTGCTCGTGCTCGCCGTGCCGGATGCCGCGGGCCGCCCCTCGTCGGTGGCCCGTCACCTGCAGCGGGCCGCCGACGAGGTCGTCCTCATCGACACCGCGACGATCGACTCCTCGGTCCGTCCGGCCGCAATCCCAGACGAACTCGTCCGGGCCACCGTGACCGAGCCGTCGGACGCAGACGAGGTTCCCGAGCCGGTGAGCCCCGACACGTCAACGGAGGTCCCTGCCACCGCGGACTTCCGGCAGCCGTCAGCGCCCTGCGGGGACGACAAGGCGTCGCCCGATCTCGTTGCCGCGCATTCTGACTCGGCTGACGCCGCACGAGGCGCCCCCTCTCCGGCGGTGCTCGCGAGCCGCCGTCCGACCAAGATCGTCGCCCCCTCGGCAGCCTCGCCGTCGAATGGTGGGGCGGTGCCGTTACCGGACGAACACGAGCCGGTCTCGCCCCGGCTCATCGACCAGGTCGTCCAGCGGGTGGTCGAATCCTGGCTGGCCACCGCGACCCCGCAACACCTGGTCGACCTGCGCAAGGGTGAACCGTCCATTCCCGGCGACCTGGACCGGGCCCTGCTCGTCGACCTCACCAGCCGCACCGGAAGCTACGACGTGGACGAGGCCTCTCGGCACGCCCTCCGCGCCCGTTTCTGGGCGGTCACAGGCCAACTCCGGCTGGGCTGAGCATCCCGCTACCCCATTCGCACGACGCAGGACCCGGGGTGCCGAATTGCCCCGTTTCTCCCAGAGAGAATCAATACCCGAGGGCGATTGACTCATCCGCATGTGCGGAAGCACCCTGAATGCGACCGACGACGGTCCCCAACCGTTGACGGCCCCGACCGTGCCGGACGAGAGGGACGCCGATGTGCCAGATCGTGGATGAAGCCGCCCGTGAGGCCTGGGAACGGCCCCTCAGTCGACGAGCCATGCTCACGACGGTCGCTGCCGCTGCTGCGGCAGCCGGCGGAACGGCAATAGCCACTCCAGCTGCGGCCGAAGGCGTCGGCAGCGGAGCGGCGAAGGGTTACCGCTCCAGGCTGGTCCTGTTGGGCACGGCCGGCGGGCCGATCTGGTACCCCGGCACCGACCGGGTCGGGATCAGCTCCGCAGTCGTCGTCGGTGACGCGGTCTATCTCGTCGACTTCGGCGACGGCGCAGGTCACCGCTTCAAGCAGGCCGCCCTCGTCCCTGCGGACCTGCAGAGCGTGGGGGGCAACTGGGGCGAGGAGAAGACCCGGGGCATGTTCGTCACGCACCTGCACTCGGACCACATCGCCGACTACTTCCACCACTTCGTCCTCGGCTGGTCCAACGGTCTGCGCCGCCGCGCGGCCGGCATGCCGAAGATCCAGGTCTACGGACCAGGCAGGCGCACCGACGAGCAGGGCAACGACGTGCTGGAGCCGATTTGGACACTGCCGGGTCAGCCGCCGCCGAACATCCCGGTGAACAATCCCGAGAACCCGGTGCCGGGCCTCGTGGACACCACCGACTACCTGTTCCAGGCCTACTCGCTGGACATCAACGACCGGATGCGCGACGGTCGGAACCCGAGTCTGCGCACCTTCTTCGACGTGCACGACATCGCGATCCCTCGCGGCTTCGGCTATCACCCCAACACCGCTGCGCATCCCACAATCGAGCCCTGGACTGTCTTCGAGGACGATTACGTCAAGGTGAGCGCCACCTTGGTGGACCACTTTCCCATCGTGCCCGCCTTCGGCTTCCGCTTCGACACCGACCAGGGGTCGGTCGTCTTTTCCGGCGACACAGCTCCCAGCGACAACCTCGTCCGCCTCGCGCAGGGCGCCGACATCCTCGTCCACGAGGTCATCGCCGAACAATGGGTGCAGACTCTTTACCCCAAGCCGTGGACCGACAACAACATCGCCCAGATGAACCACCTGATGACCGCACACACCTTGCCCGAAGACTGCGGCAAGATCGCCGAGCGGGCCGGGGTCGACACACTCGTGCTCTCCCACATCGTCCCCGGGTTCGCTCCTGACAACTGGCTCACACCGGCGAAGAAACACTTCTCGGGAAAGCTCGTCATCGGGCGCGATCTCATGGAGTTGGGCATCGGCAGCAGGTCCTGACCCCCGACCCCTCGGCGCAGGTCGGACCTCGCGCCGGCCGGGCTCGCCGCCACGACCGGCGACGGTGACGCAGGGAGCTGGTCAGCCACCCTCGCCGGGCTCGTCGAGGAAGTGCCGGATGGCCGCCCAATAGGCCGCGTCGGCCGACAACGAGTTGTGGTCGGCGTCGGGGAAATCCCGCACCGTGACCAGACGCGGCGGGAGGGCGTCGACGAGTGCGGCCGTGCGGGCCGCCGGGATGACGTCGTCGCGCCCGGCGCGCAGGACGAGGGTCGGCATCTCGATCCGGGAGGCGACCGAGGCGGAGTCGAACCGGTCCGCGACGAGGCCACCGATCGGCATACCGTTCATCCCGTCGCGGATCACCGCGGCGAGGGAGTCGAACGGCGTGACGAGCACGAGCCGCCCCAGGGCCGGGCGGCGAGCGGCGACCTGCGCGGCCACCCCGCTGCCGAGACTGCGGCCCACGACCGCGACCGGCGCACCCGGGTGCTGCCGCGCTGCCTCGTCGACGATGTCGAGCCCGTCGGCGACGAGCGCCTTCTCGGACGGCTGCCCGTCGCTGGCGCCATAGCCCCGATAGGCGAGCAAATAGGTTGCATGCCGCGGGAATTGCGAGGCGAAGATCTCCCGGTAGAGCCCCACCTGCTCGGCGTTGCCGCCGAAGTAGACCAGCGCCCGATCCGCCTCGGGGTTGGTCACCCAGCCGCGCAGCGTCACCCCCGACACGACAAGCTCGACGTCGGTCTCCGACGCCGGCAGCCGCGTGCCGCGGCTCTGGAAGATGAGCGGCCGCAGCCAGGCGGCAGCGAGGTCGGCAGGCGTGGGCACACCCATGGGTCGAGCCTACGTCGCCCATCCGGTATGCCGCCCGCTACCGCGCCGCGAATAGCGCACCGAGGCGGTGCTCCCCGCCACGGCCGCGCACCTCGGCCCGGATCGACTCAGAGATCCTCGGCGTACTTCGCCTGCCGACCCGCGCAGGTCCAGTGCTTGTGCACGAGCACCTGGTTCTCGGTTTCGTCGCATACCGCGAGCACGAGGTCGGGCAGGTCGATCCCCGCGGGGATGCCCTCGTCGAAGATCATGTAGTCGACACCCAGCTCGTAGGAGCCGGTGCCAGGTCCGGGGCGGAACATCCACGGCGGGGACAGGAACGACCAGCGGAAGTCCGTGCGACCCTCGAACAGGTCCAGCGCCACACGGCAGCCTTCGAGCAGGGGCACGTGCACCCAGTCCTTCACCTGCTCCTCCAGGATCGGGTCGGACCCGCCGCGCGGCACGACGCCGGCCTCCTTGCGATCGGCCGAGTCGTGGAAGATCTGGGCCGGGATGAGGTCGCCGAGCCACCGCTGGTGCAGCGGTGGCTGGGTGCCGTAGAACCACCGCGGCCACCGCTCGTCCTCGAGGAACTGCACGCCCGGTTTGGTGAGCAGCGACGCCGCGCCGCCGATGCACAGGAAGTAGGGCACCTGCGCCTCGCGGACCGCTTTGATCATCCGCCGCGTCCCCTCAGCGTGTCGGTAGTAGACGTCGACCTCGAGCCCGTGGCCCCCGGAGTAGGCCGAGACAAGGGCATCGTGCCCCGCGATCGCCGAGCGCAGTGCGCGATCGTCGAAGACGTCGACGTCCCGGTGTTCGACCCCTTCGGGGGCCGGTGCACCGCTGCGACCGGAAGACAGCCCGGTGACCTCGTGGCCCCGGCGGATCAACTCGGCCGCGATCGCCGATCCGCTCATTCCCGTGTCCCCGATGACGACGATCCGCATGGCCCGACCCTCCTGCTCGACCGGCCACCGGACCTGCACGTCGCCTCCGATGGCTCTTGACGTGTGACGGCGACCACTCTACTCTCAACCGCATCGCGGGACAATGTTCCCGCCATGCGGAATCAGGAGCCCAACGTGGACATTTCGCCCAACTCCTCGCCCACCCCAACCAGCTTGCGGCGCAACCGATTCGACGTCTCCGGGCGCTCGGTTCTCGTCGTCGGGGCCACGGGTGCGCTCGGTGCCGCCGGCGCCCGTGCCCTCGCCGAGGAAGGCGCCGTCCTCACCCTCACGGGCAGCAGCACCGACGCCCTCGAAGCGCTCGCGCAGGAGCTGCGTCCGCTCACCCGGGTGACCACCGTGCCCCGGCGTCCGGACACCCCGGAAGACGCGAGCGCAATGGTCGCCGCGGCCTGCGCCGACGGCCCCCTCTGGGGAGTCCTCGTCGCGGCCGGCATCAACAAGACCGCCCCGATCGTCGACATGCCGGTCGACACCTTCGAGCAGGTGATGGACGCCAACGTCCGCGGCTCCTGGCTCGTTGCCCAGGCGGCCGGACGCGCCTGGCTCGACCAGGGCACCGGCGGCAGCCTCGTGCTCGTCTCCTCGACGCGAGGGCGCCTCGGGCACCCGGCCGGCTACACGGCATACTGCCCGTCGAAGGCCGCCGTCGACCTGCTCGCCAAGACCCTTGCCGCCGAATGGGGTTCGGCGGGCATCCGGGTGAATGCCTTGGCGCCCACCGTTTTTCGCTCCGACCTCACCGCCTGGATGTTCGCCGACGACGAGCGCGGCACGGCCGTCCGGCAGGCAATGTTCGCGCGGATCCCGCTCGGCCGGTTCGCCGAACCCGACGACTTCGCCGGCACGCTCGTCTACCTGCTCTCCGACGCCTCGTCGTTCATGACCGGCCAGGTGCTCTATCTCGACGGCGGCTACACCGCGTGCTGACCATCCCGGCCGGCGCCTCACCCGGCGCGCTCACCGTCGGCGTCGTCGGCGCCGGTCTCATGGGTCGCGCCCTCGCCGCCGTCTTTGCCGGCGGCGGACATTCGGTGCGGCTCTTCGACGTCTCCGAGGCGACCCTCGCCGAGGCGGTCGCCTCCCTCGCCGAGTATGCCCCGCACGTGCGCCCCGTCGGCTCGCTCGCCGAGGTCGCCGCCGGCGCGGCCTTCGTCACCGAGGCGGTCCGGGAGGACCTGTCCGTCAAACAGGCGGTCTTCCACGAGCTCGCCGCCGCCGACTCCGAGACGATCCTGGCCACGAACACCTCGGTGCTGCCGGTCACGGCGATCGCCGCCCAGGTCGCCCGACCCGAGCGGGTCGTCGGCACCCACTGGTGGAACCCGCCCGGTCTCATCCCGGTCGTCGAGGTCGTCCGCGGCCACCACACGTCGACCACGACCATGGATACGACGGTCCAATTGCTCTGCAGTCTGGGCAAACTCGCGGTCCGGGTCGAACGCGACGTTCCCGGCTTCGTCGGCAACCGGATGCAACACGCCCTCTGGCGCGAGGCCATCGCGATCGTCGCCGAGGGCATCGCCGACGCCGAGACCGTCGACCTCGTCGTGCGCAACACGATCGGGCTGCGCCTGGCCGAGATGGGGCCGCTCGAGAACGCCGACTTCGTCGGCCTCGACCTCACCCTCGCGATCCACGAGGCCGTGCTGCCCGCCATCGACCACCGTCCCGGGCCTTCGCCGCTGTTGCGCGATCTCGTCGCCGCCGGTCGGCTCGGGGCCAAGTCCGGCTCCGGCTTCCTCACCTGGGAGCCGGGGGATCGGGAAAGGGCGGGCGCCCGGCTGGCCGCCCACGTCCGCTCGCAACTCACCGACCGCGCCATCAGGGGCGCGGCGGAGTCCGGAACAGACCCGAAGGAGAAGGCATGACCCGCACCAGGAACGTGTCCGTTGCCGCAGTCGCCTCGTGCGCCCTCGCCCTCGGTGCCCTCTCGGCCTGTGCCCCACCGAGCTCGAGCACCGGTGCCGGCAGCGGCAGCGCCGCCGCGAGCGAGCCGATCGTCATCGGCGCGAGCGTCCCGCTCAGCGGACCGCTGGCCGGCTTCGGCAGCTTCCTCAAGTGGGGCTACACCCACGCCGCAGCCGAGGTGAACGCGGCGGGTGGCCTGAGCGTCGGCGGGGTCAAGCGCAAGGTCGACCTTCGGATCGTCGACGACAAGACCGACCCCAACCAGGTGACGACGAACATCAAGACGCTCATCTCGAGCGACAAGGCGATCGCCCTGCTCGGCTCGTGCACCCCCGACCTGGTCAACCCCGGTGCGTTGGTCGCCGACCAGTCGAAGATCCCGTTCGTCGCGGGCTGCAACCCACTCGAGGTGTTCACCTCGGTGAAGAAGTGGACCTGGGCCTGGGACATCTTCTTCTCCGTCCCGGAGCTGTCCAAGCTCTCCTTCGACACGATGAGCGGCCTCGGGCTCGCGACGAACAAGAAGGTCGCGATCCTGCACGACAACGGGCCGGACGGCCAGGCGGTCGGCCGGGAGATCTGGCCGGCCATCGCCGCCGCGTCGGGCTACGAAGTGGTGGTCAACGTCGAATTCCCGGTCGACAACACCGACTTCTCGGCGGCAGTGCAAAAGGCGAAAGACTCGGGCGCCGACATCCTGCTCGTCGATTCCGTGACGCCGCAGGCGATCTCGCTGCGCAAGCAGATGGCCGCCGTCGGCTGGACGCCCAAGGTCATGGTCAACGAGAAGGGCGCCGAGCCCGTGCAGTATGCCGAGGCGCTGGGCACTCTCGCCGACGGCGTCATGGTCGGTGCCTACTGGGACCCCAGCTTCCCCTTCAAGGGTGCCAAGGAGCTGCAGGCAGCCTGGGAGAAGGACAACCCCGGCAAGACCTCGAGCCAGCACATCGCCGACTCCTACACGGCCGCCATGGTCCTCATGGACGCCATCGCGGCCGCCGGATCCACGGACGCGACCGCGGTCAACGCGGCCATCGCCAAGACCGACAAGGAATACCCCGTCGGACCGGTGAAGTTCGCCGCCGACCACACGGCGAAGATCTCGGTGGTCAACTCCCAGTGGCAGGGCGGCAAGCCGGTCATGGTCTACCCCAAGGACCGCGCCACCGGTTCGGTGCTCTTCCCCATGCCGGCCAAGTGACCAGACACGCGCATTGAGGGAAGGAGCCGAGGACCGCCATGACGCTGCCAGACCCGCACGCCCTGCTGCAAGCCCTCATCTCCGGCGTCCTGCTCGGAGGGCTCTATGCCTGCGGCGCCCTGGGGCTCTCGCTCGTGCTCGGGGTGATGCGCCTGGTCAACCTCGTCCACGGCGAACTCGTGGTCCTCGGCTCCTATCTCGGCTTTGTCGCCCTCAGCGCGTGGGGACTCGACCCCCTGCTCGCCCTCCCCCTCGTCTTCCTCGTCGTGGCGGCCGTGGGATATCCGCTCCATCGCACGCTGCTGGCCCCCCTGGCCCGCGGCGGCGAGGAGGGGCCGCTGCTCACCGCCTTCGCGCTCTCGATCATCCTGCAGAACCTCTTCATCCGGGTCTTCACCGGCGACACACGATCGCTGGACCGGCCCTACACGCGCACGGCGATCTCCCTGGCCGGCTATGCGATCCCCACGATCTACCTCGTCGGCTTCCTCATCTCCCTGCTTGTCACGACTGCCGTCTATCTCGTGATGACCCGCACGTCCTTCGGCCGGCAGCTGCGGGCGAGCGCCGAGGACCCGCTCGCCGCGTCGATCGTCGGCGTCGCGGTCGGCCGCGTCCACGGGCTCACCTATGCCCTGGCCGCCGGACTCGCGGCCGTCGGCGGCATCCTTATCGCCCTGTGCTTCTCGTTCACCCCCACCTCGGGCACCGAATACCTGCTCACGGCCTTCACCATCGTCGTGCTCGGCGGCCTCGGCAGCGTCTACGGCACCTTCGCCGGAGGCCTCACCCTCGGTGTCCTCCAATCCGTCGGGGCGGTCACCCTCGGCGACGGCTACCGCACCTTCGTCGGGCTTGTCCTGTTCCTCGTGATCCTCGCCGTGCGCCCCCAGGGCCTGTTCCGACGCGGAGCAACCGCATGAGCCGGATCCGTGGGCTCCCCCCGCTCGCCGTCGAGCTCGGCCTGCTCGCCGTCGCCGGCTTGGTGCTCTTCCTCCTGCCCTACGTCGTGGGCACCTACGCACTCCAGGTCGGCTACCTCGTCCTCCAGCTCGCGGCCCTCGGCACGGCATGGAACCTGCTCGCCGGCTACACCGGGATGGTCTCCCTCGGCTCGGCCGCGTTCGTCGGCATCGGCATCTACACGATGGCCGAACTCGACCAGCTGCAGAGCCTGCCACTGCCACTCGCCTTCCTCGCCGGGGGCCTGCTCGCGGCACTGTTCGCGCTCGTCGTGAGTCCCGCGATGTTCCGGCTGCGCGGCCTCTACTTCACCATCGGCACCCTCGCGCTCGCCGAGGCCCTGCGGATCTGGATGGTCAACTCGCCTGTCTTCGGCGGCACGAGCGGGATCTTCCTGCAAAGCTCCGCGCCACCGGCATACCTGCTCTATTGGTTCGCCCTCGGTGCCGCGCTCCTCGCGACTGCCGTCGTCCTCGTCGTTCTGAGGCTGCCACTCGCGTTGCGGCTCAATGCGATTCGCGACGACGAAGACGTCGCACGGACGATGGGGGTATTCACCTTCCGGGCCAAGCTCTGGGCCTTCGTCATCTCGGCCTTCCTCATGGGCGTCGTGGGTGCGGTCCAGGCCCTCGACTCGGGCATCGTCGAGCCCAACGGCTCCTTCGGGATGGTGTGGACCGTCGACATCGTCATGGTGGCGATCATCGGCGGACTCGCGACACGGGTCGGCCCGTGGATCGGGGCGGTCTTCGCGGTCACCCTCGAGCAGGTGCTGCGCGGCTATGCCGAGATCCACCTCGCGATCACCGGGGTGATCCTCCTGCTCGTCATCCGGTTCGCCCGTGAGGGCATCTGGGGGCTCGTTCGCGCCCGCCTCGGGGGTCGGGGTCGCCGCGAGGAGGCTGCGGCATGAGCACCCCCGCCGGTATGCCGCCCGCAGCCACCGCGGCTCCCGTCGCCACCGGGCAGGCGAGCCCGGGCGACGCCGTGCTCTCCGTGCGCGGCCTGGGCAAGCGCTTCGGCGGCGTCACGGCCCTCGACGGCGTCGACCTCGACGTGACGCGCGGTGAAGTCGTCGGCGTGATCGGGCCCAACGGCGCGGGCAAGAGCACCCTCGTCGGGCTCGTCTGCGGCGCCCTCGCTCCCACCGCGGGCACCGTCGCGCTCGGTGGCCGGGACGTGAGCGCAGAGGGCGCCGCCCGGCGTGCGCGTCTGGGGATCGGCCGCACTCACCAGATCCCGCGGCCGTTCGCCCGGATGACGGTCCTGGACAACCTCCTGCTCGCAGCGAGCAACTCCGGACACCGCGCGGGCACCTCGCTTCGGCGGACCGAGTGTCTGCGCATCCTCGACCGGACCGGCCTGGCCGACCACGCGGACACCCTCGCCGGCGGACTCACCCTCTTGCGCCGCAAGCGGTTGGAGCTCGCGCGGGCGATGGCCCTGTCGCCCCGGCTGCTCATGCTCGACGAGATCGGCGCGGGTCTGGTCGAGTCGGAGACGGCCGAGCTCATCGACCTCATCCTCGACCTGCGGACCGAGGTCGACGGCATGCTCGTCATCGAGCACGTGATGGACGTCATCACCGCCTGCTGCGACCGCACGGCCGTGCTCGACTTCGGCAAGCTCATCGCCCTCGGCCCGACCCGGGCCGTGCTCGCCGACCCCACCGTCGCCGCGGTCTACCTGGGCACGGCGGCCGGCGAGCACGCACCCGCCGCGGACCCGGGCCCGGGTCTGGCTGCGGGCATACCCGGGTCGGACTCGGGCAAAGGTGCGCCACCGCTCGCCCCACGGACTGCCCCGGCTACGGCCACTTCCGCAGAGCCGCTCCTCGACGTGCGCGGACTCACCGTCGACTACGGCGGGCTGCGGGCATTGCGCGAGGTCGATCTCGTCGTCCACCCCGGCGAGACGGTCGCCCTGCTCGGTGCCAACGGTGCCGGCAAGACGACCTTCGCGCGGGCCGTGGCCGGGGCTCTGCCTCTTTCCGGCGGCACGGTCCGCTTCGCTGGCACCGACGTCACCGGCTGGCGGGCCGACCGGGTCACGGCAGCGGGCTTGGCTCAATGTCTGGAAGGGCGACGGATCTTCGGCACGCTGAGCGTCGAGGAGAACCTCGTGCTCGGCGCCGGCGACGCGTCCGCGGCCGAGCGGTCCCGCCGGCTCGAGCAGGTCTACGACGTCTTCCCCATCCTCGCCGACCGGCGCAACCAGAGCGGCACGGCGATGAGCGGAGGCCAGCAGCAGATGCTCGCGGTGGGGCGGGCGCTCATGTCCGAGCCCCGCCTCGTCGTCTTCGACGAGATCTCCCTGGGACTGGCGCCGATCGCCGTCGACCGGCTCTACGAGGCGCTCGACACCCTGCGCTCCTCCGGGGTCGCGATGGTCCTCGTCGAGCAGAACATCGCCCGCGGCCTGTCCCTCGCCGACCGCGCCTATGTCCTGGCCCAAGGCCGAATCGCATTGCAGGGCAATGCTGCCGACGTCGCCAAGGATCCGGCCCTCGCGGCTCTCTACGTCGGCGAGTCGGCCGACGGGAGGGGCGGACCCACGGGACCACGCGGCATACCTGCTGCTTCTCCGTCGCACGACCGACCCGCTCACCCCACCCATCGAAAGGAACTCCCATGACCTACACCTGGGCCGAGGGCCCCAACGAGGCCGGCCTGCAGTTCTACGACCTGTCCCACCCGTGGGGACACGGGGTGCCGGCCTGGCCCTACTTCGAGGACGTGAAGATCGAGCGGCTGCACGGGATGGCCAAGAGCCGCGTGCTCACCCAGAAGATCACCACGGTCATGCACTCGGGCACCCACATCGACGCTCCCGGCCACGTCGTCGAGGGCACGCCGCTGCTCCACGAGATCCCGCTGCGCAACTTCTTCGGCACCGGCGTCGTGCTGGACATCCCCAAGGGCAAGTGGGAGGTCATCACCGCCGAAGACCTCGAGCGGGCCAGCCAGGTCACCCCCGTGCGCGAGGGCGACATCGTCATCGTCAACACCGGCTGGCATCACCGATACGCCGACAGCGCCGAGTACTACGCCTACTCCCCCGGCTACTACAAGGAGGCCGGCGAGTGGTTCGTGTCCAAGAAGGTGAAGGCGGTCGGCGCCGACACCCAGGCCCTCGACCACCCGCTCGGCACGGCGATCGGCCCGCACGGCCCGGCCGAGGAGACCGGGGGCCTCTTGCCCTGGGCCTGCAGGGAATACGAGCAACTCACCGGCCGCCCGGTGAAGGAGGACTTCCCGTGGTGGGAGCCCTGCCACAACGCGATCCTCTCCCACGGGATCTACGGCTTCGAGAACATCGGCGGCGACCTGGACGCGGTCACCGGCAAGCGGGTGACCTTCGCCGCGTTCCCCTGGCGCTGGGTCGGCGGCGACGGCTGCATCGTGCGCCTCGTCGCGATCACCGACCCCAGCGGCAGCTACCGGTTCGAGCCGGGTTCGTGATGGCCGCGCGGATCACCCGGGCGGCCGAGGCACCGGCATACGTCGCTCCCCTGCACGAAGGGGTGGTGACCAACCGGCTGCAGGGGATCGAGGCGGGGCCGACCGAGGCCTTCTGGGTCGGGAATTCGGTCTATCCGCCGGGCTCGCGCGCGCTCACGGCACCGACCGCAGCCGAGACCGTCTACGTGTGTCTTGCAGGCGAACTCGTCCTGCGAGTCACGGACGGCGACACGCAGACCACCACCACGCTGTATGCCGGCGACTCGGCGCACATGCCACGCGGCACCGTCCGCAGCGTGGACAACGAGTCCACCGACGATGCCCGGTTGCTCGTCGTCATCGCCGTGCCCAGGCCAGACTGAGGTCGTCGCCGAAGGAGGACCCATGACCGCCGTCATCACCGTCGCCCCGACCGGCCCGATCGCCTCGAAGGCCGACAACCCGAGCCTGCCCACCCAACCCGCCGAGATCGCCGAGGCGGTCGGGAGGGCCTACGAGCTCGGGGCGTCGGTCGCGCACATCCACCTGCGCGACGAACAGGACCGGCCGACCGCCGACCTCGACATCGCCCGCCGGACAATGGACCTCATCGCCGAGCGCTGTCCGATCCTCGTCCAGATGTCCACCGGCGTCGGGCTGTCGGTGCCCTTCGAGGAACGCGAGAAGCTCGTCGAGCTGCGCCCCCGGATGGCCACCCTCAACCCATGCTCGATGAGCTTCGGGGTCGGCGAGTTCCGCAACCCGCCCGACGGCGTGCGCCGGCTCGCGGCCCGGATGCGCGAACTGGACGTCAAGCCCGAGTTGGAGATCTACGACACGGGGCACCTCGACGCCTGCCTGCGCTTGCGCGACGAGGGGCTGCTCGCCGAGCCGCTCCAGTTCAGCATCGTCCTCGGCGTGGTCGGCGGGGCGTCGGCCACCGCCGACAACCTCATGACGATCGTCCGGCGGCTGCCCGAGGGCGCGATCTGGCAGATCATCTCGATCGGCCGGGCCAACCTCGAGCTCACCGCGATGGGGCTCGCCCTCGGCGGCAACGCCCGGGCCGGCATGGAGGACACGCTCTACCTGCGCAAGGGCGAGCTCACCCAGGGCAACGACCCGCTCGTCGCCCGCACGGTCGCCCTCGCCCGGGCGCTCGACCGACCCGTGGCCGGGGTGCAGGAGACCGAGATCCTGCTCGGCCTTCCCCGCCGCTGAGCCCGACCCCCAACCGACCGCCCACCACCGACCTGCGCCCGACCGAGAGGATCAGACATGCCTATTCCGGAGATGGTCCCGCTGCTGGACCCCACCCCGCTGCCGATCGAGACCGGCTACGAGCGGCTGCCCAACGGCGTCCTGCACGTGGCCGCCCGCACCGACATGCACGGCTGCACCGGAGAAATGTTCGAATGGTGGTTCCGCTGGCGCTGCGACACCCAGAAGTACATCTGGTGGCACCCGGTCGACCACGTCTTCAGCGACTGGAAGGGCGACCTGCGCCCCGACACGCACGTGGGCTCCGAGCACGTCGTCACCGAGTTCTTCACGGGCTTGCCCGCGGCCGACCTCACCATCCAATTCCGCGACCCGAACGAATTCTTCGACCCCCAGGCGTATGCCGCGGCGCGAGGGAGCGGAGCGATCACGAGCGCGGTCGTCGCACGGATCAACGAGGGCTGGGACCCGCCTCGCGCCGACGACGGCACCATCTTCGGCGGCCGGATGGCGCACATCGGCCGGGACACCGACTGGGGGCTGGTCCTGCGCAGCCACTTCTTCCTCGGCTACGACCTGCCCGCGACCGGCGCGAGCCCCGACGAGATGGCCCAGATCTTCCCGGACGAGTTCGGCCGGGCGCTGCTCCAGCACGCCTACAACGAGTTCACCTTCCTCTCGCGCTTCCTTCCTTCGCTCTACATCGCCGAACATAGGGACATGGTCACTCCGAAGGTCCCCTGGTGACGCCCGCGCCGGCACGGGCGGCGGCCGCGCCGCCGCCCCGTGCCGGGGCGGAAGCCACGACATACGGTGCCGCGGCGAACGGCATACAGGTCATCGCCCGAGCCGCCGACATCCTGCGGGCCGTCGCCCGCGAGCCCGGCGGCGCCTCCCAGGCCGAGCTCGCCGAGCGCCTTGGCCTGGCCCGCACGACCGTCCATCGGATCGTCGGTGCGCTCGAGTCGGAGGGGATGCTGCGCCTTGCGCGAGTCGGCTCGCGCTATCGGCTGGGACCCGAGATCGTCCGGATGGCTGCCGCCGTCAACCGCGACTCGCTCGCCACCCTGCACACGGCCCTCGCCGAGCTGTCCCGCGGCCTCGGCGAGACCGTCGACCTGTCCGTGCTCGACGGCGACAGCGTGCGTTTCCTCGACCAGGTGGTGGCACCCAATCGCCTACAGGCGGTGAGCGCCGTCGGGGAGACCTTCCCGCTGCACTCGTGCGCCCCCGGCAAGGCGATCCTCGACGTGCTCGCCCAGCGCGGGCGCACGGACCTGCTGCCCGCGCGCGCCGCCGCACTCACCGCGAACACCCTCACGACCTCCGCCGCCCTGCGCCGCGAGCTGCGCCAGATCCGCCAAGCGGGCGTCGCCTACGACCGCGAGGAGCACACGGAGGGGATCTGCGCGGTGGCGGTCGTCATCGACCCGAGCGCCGACGCCCCGCTGGCGGTGAGCGTGCCCATGCCGGCCCAGCGCTTCTACGGTCGTGAGGCCGAACTGCGCGCGGCGATCCTCGACGCCCGCACCGACCTGCTCGCCCGCCTCGATGAGTCCTGACGGCGCCTTGACCGCGCGACCGCGGGTCCCCTCCGGCGTCGCGGTCTCACTCAAGCGTTTCGCTGAGCCGTTGACGCGCGGACACCATGTGGCTGCGCATCGCCGCCTCCGCGAGGTCGGGATCGCGGGCCTGCAGGGCGGCCAGGATCGCCCCGTGCTCGCGCAGCGTCGTGTCGGCATGACCGCCCTGGTCGAGCGCTCGCTCTACCCACACCCGGATGAGCGCGCGGACCGAGCGCACCAGGTCGCGCAGGGTCGCATTCCCGGCGGCCTCGTCGAGTTGCTCATGGAAGAGCATGTCGGCACGGACGAATGCCGGGTAGTCCGCGAGGTTGGCCGCCATCGCCGCGAGATGACCCTGGAGCCGGTCGAGTTGCTCGTCGGTCACCCGTCCGGCGGCGGCCCGAGCGGCCTGGATCTCCAGGGCCTCACGCACCTCGATGAGATCGCCCGTGCGCTCCACCGACAGATGCAGACCCCAGCTGAGCGTCTCCTGGAGCAGGCCGCTCGCGCCGTCGCGGACATAGGTGCCCGAACCCGGGCGCACCTCGAGTACGCCGAGGATCTCCAGTGCCGCGCCGGCCTCCCGGATCGCCGACCGGCCGACACCGAGCTGGGTCGCGAGGGTGCGCTCGGGAGGCAGCCGGTCCCCCGGTCGCCAACGGCCGGACATGAGTTCGTCGAGCAGGTGGCGGGTCACCGTCGCCACGGGCGTGGCGACCGCAGCCATCGCGGGCAGCGGCGCAATACGTCCGGGGACGTCGGCGGCGCTGCGGGCATGGGGGCTCACCCGGCGACGGTAGCACCGTCATCGTGCCCACGCCGATCAGCGAAAGGAGTACCGGTTGACCGGTTGACCAGTTGACCAATCAGGGATAGAGTCACCTAGTATCGATGTGGCCGTTACTCAAAGAGGAGTGCGCAGATGTCCCAGACCGTCCCGGCGCCGACACCGGCCGCCAGCTCAGTCGAACGCTCGGCCATCAAGAAGGTGTCCGCGCGTCTCGTGCCGTTCGTGGCGCTCATGTTCTTCATCAACTACCTGGACCGGACGGCGATCGGCTTCGCCGGCCCCAACGGGATGACCAAGGACCTCGGGCTCACCGCGGCCCAGTTCGGTTTCGCCTCCGGCATCTTCTTCGCCGGCTACATCATCCTCGAGATCCCCAGCAACATGGCCCTGCACAAGTTCGGGGCTCGCACCTGGCTCGCGCGGATCATGGTCACCTGGGGCCTGGTCGCGGTGCTGTTCACTTGGGTCTCCAGCTACACCCAGTTGGCCTGGCTGCGCTTCCTGCTCGGTGTGATGGAGGCCGGCTTCTTCCCCGGCGCCATCCTCTTCCTCAGCCTCTGGGTCCCGGCGCGCTACCGCAGCCGGATCCTCGGCCTCTTCTACCTCGCCCAGCCGCTCACCACCGTCATCGGCGCCCCGCTGGCCGGCTGGCTCATCAACCAGCACGGCCTGTTCGGCCTCGAGGGCTGGCGGGTCATGTTCCTCGGCGTGGGCATCCCCGCGGTGATCGTCGGCATCCTCGCCTGGTTCGTCCTCGTCGACGACCCGCAGAAGGCCCCCTGGCTCACCGACGCGGAGAAGAGTTGGCTCACCGGTGAACTCGCCAAGGAGAACGCCTCCGGTGACGCCGGCTCGGGCAAGCACACCGGACTCGCCTACGCCTTCCGCTCCGGTCGCGTGTGGATCCTCGCCCTCATCTACTTCGGCTTCGTCTACGGCCTCTACGCCCTGGCCTTCTTCCTGCCCACGATCATCAGCGGCTTCGAGACCCAGTTCGGCACGAAGCTCGACACCATGGGCAAGGCGTGGATCACGGCGATCCCTTACCTGCCCGCGGCGATCGTCCTCTACATCGTCACGACGATGGCCGCCAAGCGTGGGGTCAAGCCGGCCAACATCTTCGTCCCGGCCTTCCTCGGCGGCGTCTCGATCCCCCTTGCCCTGCAGTCGGGCTCGCCGGCCCTCACCGTGGCCATCATCACCGTGACGGCATGCTGCATCTTCAGCGCCCTGCCCGTCTTCTGGACCGTGCCCACCCAGTTCCTCAGCGGGATGGCCGCAGCGGCCGGGATCGCCCTCATCAACACCTTCGGCAACATCGCCGGTTTCGCAGCCCCCTACGTGACCGGTTGGCTCAAGGACGGCACCGGCAACTACCAGACCTCGATGTTCCTGGTCGGTGCCCTCATGGTCCTCTCCGGGGTGCTCATGCTCGTGCTCGTGAAGATGGGCCGGGTCACCACCGCCGAAGGCAGCGAGCAACTGTCCGTCCCGGCCGGTCACTGAGATGGCGATCGGTCTGAGCACCTACGCCTATTTCTGGCGGTGGCACGAGACGGCGTCGACGCCGATGCGTTGGCGCGACCTGCTCGACGACTGCGCCGCCCAGGGCGTCCGCGTCTTCCAGTTCTGCGACTACCCGCCGCTGCACACGATGACGGTCGCCGAGGCGGCCGAGGTCGGTCGGTATGCCGCGGAGCGCGGGATCGCACTCGAACTGGGCACCCGGGGTCTGGACACCGCACACATGCACCACTACCTCGACCTCGCGGGCGCCACCGGCGCCCGACTGGTCCGGGGTATGGTCACCCGCCCGGAGGCGTCGGAGGCCGTCGGCCTCCTCGGCAACTTCCTGCCGGACTACGAGGCGGCCGGGGTCACCGTCGCCCTGGAGACCTACGAGCAGGTGCCGACGGCGCGGCTCGTCGAGATCGTCGAGCAGGTCGGCTCGGAGCACCTGGGTATCTGTCTCGACCCAGCCAACTCCGTTGCCGCACTGGAGAAGCCGACCGAGACGGTGGCGACCACCGCGGCATACGTGAAGAACCTGCACGTGAAGGACTTTGCGTTCAGCCGTCAGGACGGCTGGGTGGGTTTCACCTATGCCGGGGCCCGCCTGGGCGAGGGTTTGCTCGACTACGACGGCATGATCGCCGCCGTGCAACCCGAGCGCAAGGGGGTCAACCAGATCATCGAGCACTGGTTGGTCTGGCAGGGCGACCCCGCAACAACCGCTCGTGTCGAAGCCGAATGGACCAGTCACAACATCGATTTCCTCAGGAGGAGCAACCATGTCTGACATCTTGAAGATCGCCGTCGTCGGAGCGGGCGGCAAGATGGGGATGCGCGTCTCGCGTAACCTCGCCAAGACCGACAACGACGTGCGCTACGTCGAGAACAGCGAGGCCGGCCAGGCCCGGGTCCTCGAGGAGGGTCGCAGCCTCACCGACCTGGACACCGCGATCCGGGGCGTCGACGTCGTCGTGCTGGCCGTCCCCGACATCGTCCTGGACAAGGTCACCCAGCAGGTCGTGCCCCAGCTCGAGTCCGGCACCGTCGTGCTCACCCTCGACCCGGCCGCGGCATACGCGAACCTGCTCTTCCCCCGCGAGGACATCTTCTACGCGGTGGCCCACCCGTGCCACCCGTCGATCTTCCTCTACCGGCCCACGGAGGAGGAGCACAACGACACCTTCGGTGGCGAGTATGCGCCGATGGACGTCGTCGCCGCCTTCGAGTACGACAACCAGGGCAAGCGCGACCAGGCCGAGCAGGTCATCCGGCAGATGTACGCCCCGATCCTCGAGGTGCACTGGATCACCGTGAAGCAGCTCGCCCAGTGCGAGCCGACCCTCGTCGAGACCGTCGCCTGCATGGTCGGCGACTTCCTCAAGGAGGCGTTGCACGAGGCCGTGCACACGATGGGCGTCCCCGAGCCCGCGGCCCGCGCGATCCTGCTCGGCCACATCCAGGTCTCGCTGGCCAACTCCCTCCAGGGCGACAACCCCTACAGCGACGCCTGCCACATCGCGATGATCTACGGCCGGAACAAGATCGTCCGCGACGACTGGAAGGTGATCTTCCAGGACGACGAGCTGGACAAGAACCTCCAGCAGATGCTCCACCTGCGCGAGCCGATCCAGCGCTGAACATGCCCCTGCTCCGGGCCCTCGCCGGCCCGGAGCAGGGACGCATCGCGGCAGCATCGAGCCGCGAGCTTCCTGCCCGAACCGATCCGACCGGAGGACCGATGACGTTCCTGCTCAACGACCCGGCAGACTTCGCCGACGAGGCTCTCGTGGGCATGGTGGCCGCTTTCCCGGGCCATGTGCGGCCGGTGCACGGCGGTGTGGCGCGGGCGACGAAGGTTCCCGCCGGCCAGGTCGCCCTCGTCGTCGGCGGCGGTTCGGGCCACTACCCCGCCTTCGCCGGCTGGGTCGGCCAGGGGTTCGCGCACGGTGCGCCCTGCGGCAACATCTTCGCCTCTCCCGCCGCGGCCCAGGTCTACTCCGTGTGCAAGGCCGCGCACACCGGCGGCGGGGTGCTGCTCGGCTTCGGTAACTACGCCGGTGACGTGCTGCACTTCGGCCAGGCCGCGCAGCGCCTGCGCGCCGAGGGGATCGACGTGCGGATCGTCCCGGTCACCGACGACATCGCCTCCGGCGACCCGGGCCAACCGCACACCCGCCGCGGCATCGCCGGCGACCTGCCGGTCTACAAGATCGCGGGGGCCGCGGCGGCCGCGGGCTTGGACCTGGACGAGGTGGAGCGCCTCACCCGCAAGGCCAACGACCGCACTCGCTCGCTCGGCTACGCCTTCTCCGGATGCCGCCTTCCCGGAGCGCCAGAGCCGCTGTTCACCGTGCCTGCCGGACAGATGAGCCTGGGCTTGGGTATCCACGGCGAGCCGGGCATCTCCGACGCCCCGATGGCCACGGCTGCCGAGGTGGCAACCCAACTGGTCGACCGGATCCTCGCCGAACCTCCAGCCGAGGGATCTCGCCTCGCGGTGCTCTTCAACGGTCTCGGCACGGTGAAGTACGAGGAACTCTTCGTGGCCTACGGCACGGTCGCCCAGACGTTGGCCGACCGTGGTTACCAGGTCGTCGAGCCCATCGTCGGCGAACAGGTCACCAGCCTGGACATGGCAGGTGTGTCGCTCACCGTCACGTGGCTCGACGACGAGCTCGAGCCACTGTGGCTGGCCCCGTGCGACACGCCGTCGCTGCGGCGCGGCGCGGTCGATGTCGCAGAGCGCGTGGCGGCAGCGGACGAGTGGTCGGACGCCCCGGCTGAGGTCCCACCCGCCAGCAGTGCCTCACAGGCCTTGGCCGGCCGGATCGCGGCCGCGCTCGGCGACGTCCACCGCATGCTCGCGGCGAAGGAGCCCTACCTCGGCCGGATCGACGCCATCGCCGGCGACGGCGATCACGGGATCGGGATGCTCCGCGGCGCTCGTGCCGCGGACGAGTCCGCACAGCAGTCGGTGGCCGCCGGTGCCGGCGCGGCCACGCTGCTGGCCCGGGCCGGCGACGCCTGGGCCGAACGGGCCGGCGGCACCTCCGGGGCCCTCTGGGGTGCGGCGCTGGGGGCCGCAGCCCGGCTCCTGGACGACCAGACGGTCAGTGGGCGTGACACGATCCCGGCGGCGGTGCGCGCGGCCGTCGAGGCCATCCTCGGGCTCGGCGGCGCGGCTGTCGGCGACAAGACGATGGTCGACGCCGCGGTGCCTTTCAAGGATGCCTTCACCGATCCCACGACCGCGGGCGCAGACCAGTGGCCCGCCGCCGTCGCCGTCGCCAGCGAGGCGGCCCGACGGACCGCGGAGTATGCCGCCAAGAGGGGCCGCTCGAAGAACCACGCCGAGGCGAGCATCGGCACCCCCGACCCCGGTGCGATCTCCTTTGCCCTCATCACCGAAACCCTCACCCCTCACATCGCAGGTACCGCCACGGCCCCGGCCGGCTGAGCCGGCACCACACCGCGACCTACCCGCAGTCACCAAGGAGAGATCAGCATGTCGCAAGGCCGCACGTGGAGGATCGTCATCGGTTGCGACGACGCCGGATACGAGTACAAGGAACGGATCGCTGCGGACCTGCGGAAGGACCCGCGGGTGAGCGAGGTCGTCGACGTGGGCGTCGGTGCCGACGAACACACGGCATACCCGCATGTCGCCGTCGAGGCCGCGCGACGGGTCGCCGCCGGGGAATCCGACCGAGCCCTGCTCATCTGCGGCACCGGCCTCGGTGTCGCAATCAGCGCCAACAAGGTGCACGGGGTCCGAGCCGTCACCGCCCACGACAGCTATTCCGTCGAACGGTCGGTGCTCAGCAACGACGCCCAAGTCCTGTGCATGGGTCAGCGCGTCGTGGGGATCGAGCTGGCCCGTCGGTTGGCCAAGGAGTGGCTCGGTTACGAGTTCGATCGGGCCTCCGCGTCGGCCGCCAAGGTCGACGCGATCAGTTCCTACGACTGTTGACCGCCGACGGTGAGCTTTCCCTCCACTGCACGGCCACTGGTCGCGGTGAGTCTCAAGATGTACTTGTCTGCCGCCACCACCCGCTCGTGGGTCGCCCAGGTCCGCGACCGGGTCACCGCCAGCGGCCCGGTCGAGGTGGCTGTGTTGCCGAGCTTCCCACTCCTGGAGTCCACAGCATATGCGTTGCGCGACACAGGGATTCACTGGGGCGCGCAGGATTGCGCGGCGAGCGGGGACGGCGCCCAGACGGGTGAGGTGGCGGCCTCCGTGCTCGCCGAGCTCGGCTGCAGCTATGTCGAGGTCGGGCACGCCGAGCGACGACGGCTGTTCGGCGAGGACCTGGCCACGATCGTCGCCAAGAGCCACCAGGTGGTCGAGGCGGGGATGACCCCGCTCTATTGCGTGGGCGAGGAGCACCGCGGATCTGCCGCTGAGGCGGCAGACGAATGCGCGGCCGAGGTCGAGCAGATGGTCGCCTCGGTTCCCCCCCTGGCCCAGGGCGCCCCGCTCGTGCTCGCCTATGAACCGATCTGGGCTATCGGGGCGCCCTGCCCTGCTCCGGCCGACTACGCCGGCGTCGTGTGCGCGTCCCTGCGAGAGCGGATCCGTCGGATTGCCCCCGCCACCCGCGTTCTCTACGGCGGTGCCGCGGGCCCCGGCACCTTCGCCGGGCTCGCCGGACGGGCAGACGGTCTGTTCCTCGGCAGGTTCGCGCACGATCCCGAGGCCTTGGGCGAAGTCGTGCGCGAAGTCCGCTCGGCCGGCGCCGGCCCCACCGCCGCGAACGCTGTCGGCTGAAGCCGAAGACCGTCCGCGCGGATCAACGGCTCACGGTCGCGAGCACGTGCCGGCGGAAGAGTTCGGCGGCGGGAAGCAGCCGCCGCTGTGCCGACCACGCAAGGCCGATGTCGCGGCGCGCGCCCGGGTCGGCGACGGCGACCAGCCGCGCGACCCCGGCCGAACGGGGCATGGGGTCCTCCCCCATGGCCGGGACAAGGGCCACCCCCAGACCCGCACCGACGAAGCCGCGCACGGTTGCGAGGTCGTCGGCCTCGAACGCGATCCGCGGCTCGAAGCCGGCTGCCGCACAGAGCTCCTCGACGGTATGCCGCAGGCCCGCCTTAGCCGGCAGCGCCACCCACTGGTCATGCACGAGATCCGCGACCGACACGGTGTCGATGTCCTCGAGCCGATGTCCGGGCGGGACGGCGAGGAAGAGCGCCTCGTGAAAGAGCCGACGCCAGTGGACCTGGGGACCCCCGGCGGCATACCCCGGGCGCGCGGCGACGACGAGGTCGACCCGCCCGTCGGCGAAGACGTCGCCCTCGTCGTCGACGCCGACGAGGGCGAACCGGACCCGTGGATGCCGCTCCCGGAAGGTCCCCACAAGCGAGGGGACCAGCCACGTGCCCAGGGTGGCGTCATAGCCGAGGGTCACCGTGCCCCGCTCGGGGTCGACGAGTTGGTCGACGTCGGCGAGCGCGTCGTCTATCCCGTGGACGATCCCGTCGACGTGCCGTTTGAAGATCGCGCCGGCGTGGGTGAGCCGCAACAGCCTGCCCGACCTCGCCAGCAGGGGCGTCCCGACCTCGGCCTGCAGCGCCGCCAGGCCACGGGAGACCTTGGGCTGGCTCACCATGGACAGCTCGGCCACCTCCGTGACGGTCGCGCCGTCGGCCACCTGCTGGAACCAGCGCAGCCCCTCGGTGTCCACAAATCATGACGATACCGCATGGATAGTCAGCCATTTCGGTATTGGACGCATGAATGGGTGGCGGCCAGGATGGATGACATGAACACCACGAAGGACACCCCGACGACCACCGGTGCCACCTCGGGCCTCGCCGGCCTGTGGGGCAGCCTCCGCGACGAGCTGCGCGTCCGGCGCGCGGCGCGCCAGGCGCACGCCCGGCTCCTGCGGGAGCTCGACGCCTACCACACCCGTTCGGAGATCGAAGACCTGCTCGCTGCGGCCGACCGCAGCGAGTCCCCCGAGGCCGAGATGATCCGTCGCATCCTGCACGACAAGCTCGCCCGCCTCGCTCGCGGCAACAGTCTCCTGGCCGCCTGAGCAGCCGCCGCGCTGGCCGGTCCCGTCAGCCGGCCGACGCCTGTTCGAGCATTCGTCGGTAGACCTCCACCGGCTGGGCACCGGTGACGCTCACCCGCCCGCCCGCCACGACGAAAGGCACCCCGGACATCGCCCACCTGGCGGCCCGCTCCTCGTCGTCGCGCACCTGGGTCGCGAACCCGCTCGAGCGCAGCACCTCGGCGGCCACGTGTCCGGGCAGACCCACCTCGACGGCCATCCGCTCGAGCACCGCGTGGTCGGCCACCACGAGACCATCCTCGCAGTGCGCGGCGTAGAGCCGGCGCACAAGCGCGCTCGCGAGCGGCTCCCCTCCCTGGACACCTGCCGCCGCGATCAACCGATGCGCGTCGAAGGTCGAGGAGGCCGTGGCCTCCTCGAGTCGCAGCGCAAGCCCGTCCTGGGCCGCGGCCTCGCTCACCCGTCGGATCATCCAGCGTCCGTCGGCCTCACTCACGCCGTACTGTTCCCTCAGCCACGCGAGGAACGGCACCTGCCGGTCCCGGGGCAAGTCCGGATCGAACTCGAAGGCCCGGTGTCGGACGGTCACCGGGAGCGAGTCGTGCTCAGCCCGGTATGCCGCCACGGCGGCACGCAACCTGCCCTCGGCGACGTAACACCAGGGACAGACGACGTCTGCCCACACCTCGACATCGAGGGTGGGCAGTTCGTCGTCGGCCATCCGCCCGACGCTATCGGTCAGGCGAGACGACCGTAGGACACACCGTTGGTCGTCCAGATCTTGCGGACCGAGGTGAACGTGCCGGTGCGCGCCGAGTCGATCATCATGCCGTTGCCGGCGTAGATGCCGACGTGGTAGGCCGGGGAGCCGAAGAAGACGAGGTCACCGGGTGCCGGGTTGGAGACCCGCTTGGACATCGCCTGCTGGGCCGAGGCCGAATGCGGAAGCGACATCCCCAGGGCGATCCGGTAGACGAGCATCGTGAAGCCCGAGCAGTCGGCACCGGACACCGAGGCCCCGCCGTAGCGGTAGGGAATGCCGAGCATGCTCCGCGCGGTCGCGATGACCGAGCCACCGGCAACCGGGTTGATGGCCGCGGCGGTCGCCGGCGCGGCCGCCGGCGCCGCAGCACGGGTGGTGGACCGAGAGGTCGTCACCGGGACGACCTTGGTGGTGAAACCGAGGGCGCCGAAGGACGACGCGGGCGCCGCGTCGGTCGGCGCGGACACGCTCGGCCCGAACACGGCAGCCGGCTCGGCGGAGACGCCGTCGACCCACGCGGGCACGGTCATGGCCTGCGCGGGCGCGGTCATGCTTGCGACGAGGGCACCGCTCACGGCGACGACCGCGGTCGTGCGTGCGGCCGGCTTGGCGAGGTCGACGGTGATCTGGGAGATCTCGGTGAGGGGCGAATAGCCCGGTGCGCGATGGCGCCCGACATGCTGTGCCACGGTATTGGCCTCCGGAGCCGCCTACGAGGTGAGCTGTCGGGTTCGGGTGGGAGTGCTCACCCGGTCCGCGGCCGGTGTAACCGGCCGGAGGACTTCACCCCAAGGACGTGCGTGACGCCCGGATGTGGTTCCCCCGCTCCTGTCATGCGTGTGTGTGGCGTGCCGGGGCGGTGACAGGACTCGGCGTCCGTCCCGGACCCGTCCGTGGTCCGGACAGGCGCCTTCACCCTAGCCGACGGGCCCGGCAATGTCACGCTGAGGTCACGGAATCACCAAGGAATGGTGACGACGACGTATGCCGTGCGCCCGCGGCATACCCGCGCAGATCGCTGCGCGAGAGCCGGTCAGCGACCCGGGACCACGAAGACGTGGTTTGCCACCGAACGGGGCAGGACCACCGGCTCGGCCCCGCCACCATCTTCGCGCCGGGCTCGGATCTGCTCCTCCTGCAACCAGACTCGCGAGATCTGGCCTGGGACGAGCCCGGCGACCGTGAGGAGCGAGAGCGCCGCGTGCTCGGCCTGCACGGGCTCGCCGATCCGGCGCGTGCGTACGAGCAAGCCCACCGCGTCGGTGCCTTCGACGATCTCGGCGAGAGCCACGACACCCTCGAGGAAGTCGGGCGTGTCGCGGTCCCCCCCGACGAGCTCGTCGAGGCCGGGGATGGGATTGCCGTAGGGCGATTCCGGGGCGTCGGCCGCGTCCTGCCCGAGCAGGGCGAGGATCCGGCGCTCGACCTCGTCGGAGATCACGTGCTCCCACCGGCAGGCCTCGTCGTGAGCGAGATCCCAGTCCAGGCCGATGACGTCGACGAGCAATCGCTCGGCGAGGCGGTGCTTGCGCATCACCCGGGTGGCGGCCAGTCGGCCGCGCTCGGACAGTTCGAGGTGGCGGTCGCCGACGACGGCGAGCAGGCCGTCGCGCTCCATCCGTCCGACGGTCTGGGAAACCGTCGGCCCCGAGTGACCGAGGCGCTCGGCGATCCGGGCGCGCAGGGGGACGATCCCCTCCTCCTCGAGTTCGAGGATCGTGCGGAGGTACATCTCCGTCGTGTCGATCATCTCGGTCACGGGGGCTAGCCTCTCATCTCGCGCGGTTCGCAGTCTGCGTTCCGGCCGAGCCGACCGACCCGGACAAGGAGCCCCGTGCCCTCCCTGCCCTCCGTGCCCTCCGTTCCCTCCGTGCGGGTGCGCCCCGCCGTCCCCGCGGACGCCGAGGCCGTGCATGCGCTCGTCGTCGGACTCGCCGTCTACGAGCGGGAGCCGGATGCCGTCGAAGGCACCGCCGAGGAGCTGCGCGAGCACCTTTTCCGGCCGCAGCCCCAGGTCTTCTGCCATGTTGCCGAGGTCGATACCGGCGTGGGCTGGCGGATCGCGGGCATCGCCATCTGGTACGTCACCTTCTCCACCTGGAAGGTGCGCCACGGGATCTGGTTGGAGGACCTGTTCGTCGAACCGGAACACCGAGGCCTGCGCCTGGGGCGGCTGCTGCTCGAGGAACTCGCACGGGTCGCCGAGGAGCGCGGCTATCCCCGGTTCGAATGGTGGGTGCTCGACTGGAACACCCCCGCCCACGGCTTCTACCGCTCCCTCGGCGCCGTTCCCCAGGACGAGTGGACGGTCTGGCGAGTCACCGGCGGCGCACTCACCCGGTTGGCTGCGCCGGTGCCCGAGCACCCCTGAGCGGGTCGTAGCGCGGCACCCACACCGCGAGCCACCCCGCCCCGGCGAGGGCGAGCAGTCCGCAGACGACGGCCGCGGCACCGAGGGTGGCGATAGCGGTCACCGCGCTGATCAGCAACGGGCCGGTCGAGACGCCGACGTCGCCGAGCAGCCGCCAGCCGGAGAGGAACTGGGCCCGGCCGACCTCGGGCGCGGCGTCGGCGCCGAGGGTGAGCAACAGACCCGACCCCACCCCATTGCCGACGGCGAGGACGGTCGCCACCGCGACGAGCCCCCAGAAGGACCCGGCGAAGGGCACGACGAGCAGTCCCAGGCCGAGCACGGCCATCGAGGGGACGGCGACATGTGCGCGCCCGAAGCGATCCATCACCCACCCCGCGGGATAGAAGAGGGCCAGGTCGACGACCCCGGAGATGCCGAAGACGAGGCTCGTCGCGGCGGCATCCAGCCCGATGGCCTCGGCCCAGAGCGGGACGATGGCCATCCGGGCCGCCCGCGCCGCCTGCACCCCGAGGATGCCCACCCCGAGAGTGGCGAGCACCCGGCGCCGGTCCGCGAGGACCCGCCACACAGGCGGGGCGGGGGGCGCCTCGGCCAGGCGGTCGCGTGCGTGGGCGGCGAGGTCACGGGCCACAGCGACGAGACCCGCGGCGGCGAGCGAGGCGCACGCGGCGACGGCATACGCCCCCGGGTGTCCCCACGCGGTGACAGCGGCGGCCCCGAGGAAGGGCCCGACGAGCAGGCCCACCCGGTGCATCCCGCCGAGCGTCGACAGCGCACGAGCCCGCAGCCCGAGGGGGACGGCCTCGCTGAGGTAGGCGTGCCGGGCGAGGCCGAACACCGAGCCCGCGAGTCCGACGAGCAGCACGGCGGCGCCCAGGGCCACGATCGACCGGGCGAGCGCACACGCCGCGAAGCCGACCGCCTCGACGCACGCGGCCGCGATGAGCAGCGTCCGTTCCCCGAACCGCCCCGCGAGCGCCCCCGCGGGCAGGTCGCCGACCAGGGTGCCGATGCCGAGCAGACCCACGACGACCGCGGCGCCGGCGACGCCCGCACCGAGCTCGAGGGCGGTGAGCGCGAGGATCGGGGTCACCACCCCGAGCGCGGTCGAGGCGAGGACGGTAGGCCCGTATGCCGCCACGGCGATCGAGCGCAGGCTCGTCACCGTCGGGTCGCTCACCCGCCCACCCTAGGACCGGCGCAAACCCCTTGCCGGAGCCGTCCCACCGACATACCGTCGGGGCACACGAGAAAGGAGGTGGTCAGGTAGTGAGTTCCTATCGGACACGTGAGGTGGCTGCGCGGTAGCGCCGTCCCCTGACCGCCTTCGGCGCCCCACGGGGCTCCGGTCGCGGGTCAGACCAGGGACGCACGCGATCGCAATTCCACGCAGTCGCTGCGGCCCGTGGGCAGGCACGTCTCGTCCAGCGTGCGCGCCGTCGGCAACGACCGGAGGCTCCCCACGGGCCGTTCCCATGTCACGGCTGGTCCCAGGTCACGGCTGGCGGCGGCTCACCCTCCAGGCCCCCGGGTCATCGAGCAGCGACGGGTGCCCCGCACCGGCCGCAGTGAAGACGACCCGGTCGTGCAGCCGGCTGCTGCGGCCGGCCCAGAACTCCACCTCCCACGGCGCCACCCGGAAGCCCGCCCAGGTCGGCGGCACCGGCACGTCGTCGGGCGACCCGTGGTCGGGGAAGCGAGCGGCATACCGGTCGAACTCGGCCATGAGCACGGCCCGACTGCCGATCGGATCGGACTGGTGCGAGGCCCAAGCCGCGATCCGCGAGCCCCACGGTCGCTGCGCGAAGTAGGCCGCGAGCAGCTCCGGCTCGATCGGCTGCGCCACGCCCCGGAAACGCACGACCCGGAAGAGCTCGGGCCAGCCCAGGGAGGCGGCGCAACGCGGGTCCGCCGCGAGCTGACGGGCCTTGGCCGACCCGCCGTCGGTGACGAAGCCCGGTCCGCGGGGATCGAGAAAGCGCATGAGCACTGTGCGCACGTCGGGGGCCCCGTCGGCGTCGACCGTCGCGAACGAGAGGGCCAGCCCTTCGGGCGACTCGGCGCCTCGCGCACCTTCGGCGTGGGCCTCCTGCACCCACCTGCTCAGCTGGGCGAACGGGGTCGCCGCCAGATCCGACTCGGCCAGTCCCTCGCCGAGGTACTCCACGCGATCGGTCACGAGTCGAGACTAGGCTTCGCCCCACACGCGCACCACGGGAGGTCGGTCATGGCCGCGGGGAAGGGCAACAGCACGGGCACGAGCACGGGCAGGGTCCTCGGGTATGCCGTGAAGTACGGCGTGAAGTACGGCCCCCATCTCGTCGTGGCGGCCAAGGCCCTCCAGGGCCCCGCCACGGCATACGCCGGGCGGCGGCTGGCCGGCCGCCAGGCGCGCTGCGCAGCCCTGGCCGAGGCGGCCACCCTCACCGCCGGGAGCACACTCAAGGTCTTCCACGAGGGCCAGGAGGTCTGGGTGGTCTACGCCGGCGACCGACCGGTATCTGCGCATCCCCCGGTCGGGCCGACCCTGGAGCTGCTCGTCGCCCACGCCGACCTGTCCCTGCGGGTGTCACCCACCCAGTCCACCGGCCGGGGCAGCTCGCTCCTGCGCCGGTCCCACTGAATCCCCTTCAACCCGGCTCGCCGGCGCCTGCCGGCCCGACCCCAGCACGAGGAGCACGACCGAGGATGGAACAACCGATCGCGGCCACAGGTGAAAGTCCGGGAGCGACGGAGGGTGGGCTCACCGGTCTCGCCTTCGACACGGCGATCGCCGACCTCGACGCGCAGACCGGTAGCCTGCGCTACCGCGGGATCGACGTCGTCGAACTCGTCGACCGGGTGTCTTTCGGGCAGGTCTGGGGGCTGCTCGTCGACGACGCATTCGAGCCGGGCCTGCCGCCGGCCGAACCGTTCCCGCTGCCGGTCCATTCCGGCGACGCCCGGGTCGACGTCCAGTCCGCGCTGGCCCAGCTCGCCCCCGTGTGGGGCTTCCGGCCGCTGCTCGACATCGAGGTCGCCGAGGCCCGTGACGACCTGGCCCGGGCGGCGGTCATGGCGCTGTCCTTCGTCGCCCAGTCCGCACGCGGTCGGCACAAGCCGATGGTCCCCCAGCGTGAGGTCGACAAGGCCCGCTCGATCGTCGAACGGTTCATGATCCGGTGGCGAGCCGAGCCCGACCCCAAGCACGTCGAGGCGGTCGACGCCTATTGGGTGGCTGCGGCCGAGGACGGGCTCAACGCCTCGACCTTCACCGCGCGGGTGATCGCCTCGACCGGTGCCGACGCGGCCGCCTGCCTGTCCGGCGCGGTCGCGACGATGAGCGGACCACTCCACGGCGGCGCCTCGGCCCGCGTGCTCGGCATGCTCGAAGCGGCCGAACGACTCGACGACGCGGCGGCATACGTGACGGGGGCACTCGACCGCGGCGAGCGGCTCATGGGCTTCGGGCACCTCGTCTATCGCGGCGAGGACCCGCGCGCCCGGGTGGTCCGCGAGACCTGTGAACGGTTGGGGGCACCGCGCTACGAGGCGGCGCTCGCGCTCGAACAGGCGGCCCTCGCCGGCCTCAACGAGCGGCACCCCGGGCGCCAGCTCGGCACGAATATGGCCTTCTGGGCCGCGATCCTGCTCGACTACGCCGAGGTCCCGCCCTCGATGTTCACCCCGATGTTCATCTGCGCCCGGACCGCAGGGTGGTCCGCGCACGTGCTAGAGCAGAAGCGGGACGGGCGGCTCATCCGTCCGCCCGCCCGCTATGTCGGGGTCGCCCCGCGCCGGCCCGAGGACGTGCCCGGCTGGCCGAAGCGGGTCGACCCGCACTCCCTGCGCTGAGGCACGGGGGTGCGGGTCGCGACGCTCGGTCAGACCGCCGGGCCCTCGGCCCGCAGCTTGTCGACCTCGGCCATCTTCTCGCGCAGCTCGGCGAGCCACGGCTCGATGTGCTGCCCGACGAGGGCGACCGACCAGGCGAGCGCCTCGGAGCGCGAGCGCGCCACGCCGGCGTCGACGAGCGTGTCGAGCACCTGCCGCTGCGGCTGGCGCAGCCGGGTCATCACCGGCACGGCGAGGTGGGTGAACAGCTCGCTGTGCTCGCCGATGCTCGCTCCCCAGCTCACCTTGCGGCCGTAGCGCGCCTCGGCCTCCTGGGCGATGGCGATCCGCTGGTCGCGGGTCTGCTCCCGGAACCGGGTGATCCGGCCCGCGGCGGCCGCCGGGCTGTCGCCCTGGCCGTCGACCGGAGGCAGCTCGCCGACGACGAGGATCTCCTCGCGGTCGACGCTCACCTGCGGCGTCCCGGTGAACCAGTCGCCCGGGAGACGGCCGGCCAGCCATTCGGCCGCGTCGTCGGCCGGGGGCAGGTCGGCCTGTTGCCACCCACCCGGACGCCCGAACGGGCCGGGACCACCGCGCCCGCGCCCGCGCCCACCGCGGCGACCACCGAAGGGGCCACCGCCGAACGGACCACCGGGACCGAACGGCATACCGGGCTCGGCGCCCTCGGCGGAACCCTCGCCACGCGAGCGTGCGCCTGAGCCGAAGGCCGCAGGGCCGAAGTCCGGCCCGGGGCGACCCTTGTGGTGGCCGTGCGGGCCGTGACGGTGGCGTCGGTGGCCGTCGCCCGACGGGCGCTGCCCGTCCGGTGCGTCCTGGGGCTGGGAGTTGTCGATGTCATGCGTATCCATGGTTCACTCCTTGCTTGTCTTACATGATTACATCATTACGCACCTCCTAACGGAAGGGCGGCCGAGGATGTTCCCGAGCCCGCCGACCGCGTGCGAGCGAGGTCACGTCCCGGTGCGTGGACCCGGACGAGAAGGCCGCACATGGGCGCGGGAGGATGGTGGGGTCCCGCTCCGCACCGATGAAGGCGACTCCCGTGACCGACCCGCTGCGCATCCCCACAGACCTCCTCCCTGCGGACGGCCGCTTCGGTTCCGGCCCGAGCAAGGTGCGCCCCGAGCAGGTTGCCCGGCTCTCCGAGCTCGGCCGGACGGTCCTGGGCACCAGCCACCGGCAGGCGCCGGTGAAGAACCTCGTCGGATCGGTCCGCGAGGGCCTCGCGGCGCTCTTCGCGCTGCCCGAGGGCTACGAGATCGTCCTGGGCAACGGCGGCTCCACGGCCTTCTGGGACATCGCCGCCTTCGGCCTCGTGCGCGCCAAGGCCCAGCACCTGGCCTTCGGGGAGTTCTCCAGCAAGTTCGCCTCGGTCACCGACGGGGCCCCGTTCCTCGACGCCTCGACCGTCATCAAGGCCACCCCCGGCACGCTCGCCTCGCCCGTCGCGGAGGCAGGCGCCGACGTATACGCGTGGCCGCACAACGAGACCTCGACCGGCGTGATGGCCCCGGTATGCCGCGTGGCCGGCGCCGACTCCGACGCGCTCGTCCTCGTGGACGCGACATCGGGGGCCGGCGGCCTGCCGGTGGACCTCACCCAGGCGGACGTCTACTACTTCGCGCCGCAGAAGTGCTTCGCGTCGGACGGCGGGCTGTGGCTGGCCGCCTTCTCCCCCGCGGCACTCGCCCGAGTCGAGGAGATCGCCGCGAGCGGTCGATGGGTGCCCGACTTCTACTCACTGCCCACGGCGGTGAGCAACTCGCGCCAGAACCAGACCTACAACACCCCGGCCGTCGCCACCCTCGCGATGCTCGCCGCGCAGCTCGAGTGGATGAACACCAACGGGGGACTCGCCTTCACCACCGGCCGCACGGCCGACTCGGCCGGCCGGCTCTACGGCTGGGCCGAGCGCACGGCATATACGACGCCCTTCGTCGCCGACCCGGCCGCCCGCTCGCAGGTCGTGGGGACGATCGACTTCGACGAATCGGTAGATGCCGCCGGGGTGGCGAAGGTGCTGCGCGCCAACGGGATCGTCGACGTCGAGCCCTACCGCAAGCTCGGCCGCAACCAGCTGCGGGTCGCGATGTTCCCCGCCGTCGACCCCGAGGACGTGAGCGCCCTCACCGCGTGCATCGACTGGGTCGTCGCCCAGGGCTGAGCGCAGAGGCGCACGCGGGAGCGCGCGTCAGCGAGCGACCTCGGGCTCGGACGAGCCGACGAGGTCTGCGTCGGCCGGTCCGACGGTGAGCCGGAAGTGCGGCTGCCGACGCGAGGCGTAGCTGAGCTGGACGTTCTCCCGTCGCAGGAGCAGCGCGCCGACGGCGACCACCGTGACCCCCACGGTCACCGTGCCGATCCCGATCGTCCAACGGGGGCCCGCCACGTCGCCGAGCCACCCGATGAACGGCGCCCCGAGCGGGGTACCGCCCATGAAGATCGCCATGTAGAGCGCCATCACGCGCCCCCGCATCACCGGGTCGACGCTGATCTGCACGAGGGCGTTGGCCGTCGTGAGGGCGGTGAGCGCGGTGAGCCCACAGCCCGCGAGTGCCACCGCGAACACGGCATACGAGGGGGCGAGCGCGGCGGCGCCGCTGGTGACGACGAAGCCGCCCAGGGCGACGAGCAGCACCCGCAGCCGGGGACGTTCACGCCTGGCCGAGAGCAGGGCCGCGGACAGCGAGCCGACCGCCATCACCGAGCCGAGCAGCCCGTATTCGGTGGCCCCCTTGCCGAAGACCGTCGTCGCCATGAGGGCCATGGTCATCTGGAAGTTCATCCCGAAGGTGCCCAGGACGAAGACGAGGAGCAGGACCAGCTGGATGTCGCGCCGACCGCGCACATAGGCGAGGCCCTCCCGGATGGTGCCCTTGCCGCGCGCGAGCGGCACCGCGTGCAGGTCGGCCGCCCGCATGAGCAGCAGCGAGGCGATGACCGCGGCGAACGAGACCGCGTTGGCGAGCAGCGTCCACCCCGTGCCGTATGCCGCGATGAGCAGGCCCGCGACCCCGGGACCGGCCAGCCGGCCGAGGTTGAACGAGGCCGAGTTGAGGGCGACCGCGTTGGCGATGAGCCCTTGGCCGACCATCTCCGCGGTGAAGGTCTGCCGGGCCGGGTTGTCCACGGCGGTCGCGACGCCCTGGACGATTGCGACGAGGTAGACCTGCCAGAGCTGCACGACCTCGGCGAGGGTGAGCGCGGCCAGGGCGGCGGCACTCGTCATGAGGACGGTCTGGGTGACGAGCATGATCCGGCGCTTGGGGTACCGGTCGGCGATCAGCCCGGTCCACGGGGCCAGGACGAGGAAGGGGAGGAACTGCAGGCCGGTCACCGTGCCCAGTGCGGTGGAGGAATGGTCGGTGAGTTGGGTGAGCACGAGCCAGTCCTGGGCGACCCGGCCCATCCAGGTCCCGGTGTTGGAGACGACGCCACCCGTGGCGAATAGGCGGTAGTTGCGGACCCCGAGCGAGGCGAAGGTGGCGCTCACTCGGCGGCCACCCGGGCGAGCACCCGTTCCGCTTCGGCGAGCAGGCGCTGGTCGGCCGGGGCGAGCCGCCCGATCCTCGTGCGCATCCACGCGTCCCGGCGGCGTCGGGTGGCCTCGACGGTGGCCCGACCCTCGCGGGTGAGCGAAAGGATGACCTGCCGGCCGTCCGCGGGATCCGCGGTGCGCTGCACCCAGCCACGCTCGACGAGCGGCCCGACCGTCTTGGTCATCGTCGGCTTGGCCACCCGCTCGATCTCGGCGAGCTCCCCGGGGGTGTGCGGCCCGGCCTCGAGCCGCACGAGAACGGAGAACTGATGGGGTGCGATCTCGCTCACATGCTCGAACCGGACCCGCCGACTGATCCGCATGCAGGCGAGCCTCAGATCGCTGGCCACCTGGGCGAGCTCGGTCGCGGAGAGCGGGGCAGCCGGACGCGTCATGCCGTTAGTTTAGCTCATTAGTTGAGCTAACGAAATCTAGTGGTGAGCTTCCGGTGGGCCTGTGCTGGGCGGGTGGTGGGCTAGCGGACGAGTGCGGCGATCACCCCGAGGACGACGAGCAGGGCGAGCACGACGAGCGTGAGTCGGTGGCGGAAGCGCACGTTCACCTCGCCCCCACCCCCATGGCCGGCCACGCGGCATACCGGGACGAACGGTGGGCGCCGCGCACGGGCGGTGGAGCGCTCGGGGGGACCACCGGGCGAGCGTAGCCCGCAGACCCGCCCCGAAGGGGTCACAGGTGAGGACGTCTACACTTCGGTGACTCACTACTGGCGTTTTGCGGGACTATGACCACTTCATCCACACAGGGGGCTCCTCGGGGCCGGACGCTCGATTTGCCGATGTCGCGCCGGTCCCGACGCGAGCGCCGGCGGCGACGGCGGGCGCGGTTCCTCTCGATCGTCGCGGTCGTCGTCGTCGCCGTCGTCACGGTGGCCGTCGTCCTCACCCTGAAGACCGCCGCCATGAGCGGCAAGGTCTTCGGTGGCGGCGGTTCGGTGGTCGGCCTCGTCGCCCCCGCGGACACCCCGCTGAAGACCGATGCAGACGGACGCGTGAACGTCCTCATCTTCGGCACGTCGCAGGACGACGTCGGGCACAGCCAGGGCGAGGGTGGGCAGGGCATGTGGCTCACCGATGCGATCCAGGTGCTGAGCATCGACCCGAAGACCGGCACGGCGGCGATGGTCGCCATCCCCCGCGACACCTGGGTGAAGGTCACAGGCACGTGCATCGTCGGCACCGAGTCGAAGATCAACGCGATCTACGAATGCGCGACCGGACACTTCGAGACGCTCCAGGAGAAGATCCCGGACTACCAGGCGGTCGACGCGACCGGTGCCCAGGCACTGGCCGCGGCCGTGGGATCGGTCACCGGGCTGGTCCCCCAATATTGGGTGCACGTGAACTACACGGTCCTGTCGACCTCGGTCGACGCGGTCGGCGGGATCGACGTCGAGATCGTCGGCAACGGGCACGAGGGGATCTTCGACACAGGGCTCGACGGCGCGGGCTGCCCGCACGAAGCGGTCGGCTGTCGTCGGGTCTACTACCCCCGGGACGGCGTCTACCACATCGACGGGCAACACGCCCTCGACCTGGCCCGGGCCCGCGGCGACGTCCAGGCCCGCAGCTGCATGAACTTCGGCCTCAACGGCGGCGACTTCGACCGGCAGGCCAACCAGCAGAAGATCCTTTCCGCGCTGCGCGCCAAGGCCGTGTCGGCGGGCACCCTCGCCAATCCCGCCGCGTTGAGCCGGCTCATCGACGCGCTCGGTGACAACGTGACGACCAACCTGAGCACGGACGAGGCGCGGACGGCCGTCGACCTCGCCCGTGGAATGGGCTCGCTCACCTCGATCTCCCTCACCGACCCGGCGCACCCGGTCCTCACCGTCGGGACCGCCGGGCAGCTCAGTGTCGTGCGGCCGGTGGCCGGCCTGTTCGACTACAGCGGCGTCAAGGCCTTCGTGCGCTTCCGCATCGCCGCCCTCTCCGCCACGGCGACGTCTGCGCCGGCCTCGTCCACGGCGCCGACGAGCGCGACCGGCACCTCTTCGACCGCACCGGTCGGATCGGGGGCCTCCTCCGGCAGCTCGACGACGAGCCGACCGAAGTCGACCTACGAGCCGCCCGCGTCCTGCTGGGGTGGCTGAATCGCGCCCGGGCGGGCCGGGCCGCCATCCCAGGGGGCCCTTATCTTCGGATGGCGCAGTCCGATACCGTCAAGCCATCGCTTTCGGGCTCAAGCGGGGTTGCATCGTGGTGGGGTTCCGGAGGCGAGACCAAGCACACCCTCGTCCTAAGGATGTACAGCATGGACCGTAGGTCGTTCCTCATCGGGTCACTCGGGGTCGTCGCCCTGACCACCAGCGGCTGCGTGACCAACAAGGACACCGCCACAACCGCCACGAGCGCCGCCTCGACCGGTGCCGCGGCCAAGCTCGACAAGGTGAAGGCCGCCTGGGTCTACGTCGGCCCGATCAACGACGGCGGCTGGACCCAGGCCCACGACGTGGGCCGCAAGTACGTTGTGGACAAGCTCGGCAGCAAGGTCGTCACGACCTACAAGGAGAACGTCCCCGAGGGTGCCGAGACCGCGCAGGTCATCGAGGACCTGGTGAAGGACGGCAACAACATCATCTTCGCGACGTCCTTCGGCTTCGGCGATGCGATGCTCGCCTCGGCCAAGAAGCACGCCGACGTGAAGTTCCTCCACGCGACCGGCGCCTGGCACAACCCGCAGGCGAACTTCGGGACCTATTACGGTGCGACGGAGGAGGGCAAGTACCTCGCCGGGATGGCCGCGGCCAAGGCCTCCAAGTCGGGCAAGATCGGCTTCGTCGCCCCGTTCCTGATCCCCGAGGTGATCCGCCACATCAACGCCTTCGCCCTCGGTGCCCGCTCGGTCAACCCCGCCGCAACGGTGAAGACCGTGGAGATCAAGTCGTGGTTCGACCCGACGAAGGAGCGCCAGGCAGCCGACTCCCTCATCGCCCAGGGCTGCGACGTGCTCGCCAACGGTGGCGACTCCCCGGCACCCGGCGAGGCCGCCAAGGCCAAGGGCCTGCCCTGGGTCGGCTACGACTCGGACCAGAGCGCCAACTTCCCCGACATCTGGCTCACCGCCCCCATCTACAACTGGGGCCCCTACTACCTCAACCAGATTCAGGGTGTCCTCGACGGCACCTGGAAGAAGGCCGACTACTACGGCAACCTCAAGGACGGCTTCAACGCACTCGCGCCCTACGGCAAGATCGTCGAGCCGGCGACGCAGGCGCTCGTGGATGCGAAGAAGGCGGAGATCATCGCGGGCAGCTTCACCATCTTCAAGGGTCCGCTCAAGGACAACAAGGGTGCCGACAAGCTCGCTGCGGGCGCGACGATCTCCGCCGACGACCTGCAGGCCATCAACTGGTTCGTCGACGGCGTGGTCAATTGACCACCGGGGCTGGGGCCGCGGTCCCGGCCCCAGACTCACGACCCTCTCCCGGCCTCGACAACACGATCGACGCTGCGCCGCGCGTCGACACCGCCCCCCCGGCGGTGTCGATGCGCGGCATCACCAAGCGCTTCGTCGGTGTCGTGGCCAACGACTCGGTCGACCTCGACGTGGCTGCGGGCGAGGTGCACGCGCTCCTGGGTGAGAACGGTGCCGGCAAGTCGACGCTGTCCAACATCCTCACCGGCCTCTACCACCCCGACGAGGGGACCATCGCGCTGGCCGGCACGCCGGTGAGCTTCGGCTCGCCCCGTGACGCGATCGCCGCCGGGATTGCCATGGTGCACCAGCACTTCCGCCAGGTGACGAAGTTCACCGTCGCCGAGAACTTCCTCCTCGGGGCGCGCGGCGCGTTCGACGCCGCCACCGCCGCGGACCGGATCCGCTCCCTCGGCAAGGAATACGGCCTCGAGGTCGACCCCGACGCCGACGTGTGGGAGCTGTCGGTCGGCGAACAGCAACGCGTCGAGATCCTCAAGGCGCTCGACCGCCAGGCGCGGATCCTCATCCTCGACGAACCCACCGCGGTCCTCACCCCGCAGGAGGCCGACGCGCTCTTCGCGACCATGCGACGGATGGCCGCCGACGGACGGTCGATCATCTTCATCAGCCACAAACTGCACGAGGTGATGAAGGTCTCCGACCGGGTCACCACGTTGCGGGACGGCCGGACGGTCGGCACCGTCGTCACCGCCGAGACGACCTCGGCCGAACTGGCCCGCCAGATGGTCGGACGCACCGTCGTCTTCAACGCCGACGACACCGCCAACCGGCCGGAGGTCGACCAGACCCGCGTCGTCCTCGCCGTGCGCGACCTGTCCGCCGACGGAGTGCGACCGCAGAGCTCGCCCAAGGGGGTCACCCTCGACGTGCACGCGGGCGAGGTGCTCGGCATCTGCGGCGTCTCGGGCAACGGCCAGCGGGAGCTCGCCGCGGCGATCTACGGCATCCGCCCCCGCACCGCCGGCACGGTCGAGATCAACGGCACGCGGACCCGCGGCTCCGGGCCACGTGAGTCCACGGCCCTCGGGCTCGCCTTCATCCCCGAGGACCGCCTGCGCACCGGGCTGTCCCCCTCGCTGCCGATCTACGGCAACCTCGCCCTCAAGGGCTACCGACGGCCGCCGATGAGTTCGGGCCCGCTGCTGAGATACCGGGTGATCAGGGCCCACGCCGAGGCGCTCGTCGCCAGGTTCGGGATCAAGACGCCGAGCATCGACACCCCCACCCGAGTCCTGTCCGGCGGCAACGTCCAAAAGGTGCTGCTCGCGCGGGAGATCGGTGCCAACCCGCACGTCCTCATCGCCTCGACGCCGACCCGCGGCCTGGACGTCGGGGCGATCGAGACCGTCCGGTCGGTGCTCATGGAGGCGGCGCGCAACGGCACCGGCGTCCTGCTCATCACCGAGGATCTCGACGAGGCGATGGCGCTCGCGCACCGTCTGGTCGTGATGTTCGAGGGCCGCATCGCCGGCGAGTTCACCCGCGGTGACTACGACATCGAGAAGATCGGCCTGCTCATGGGCGGCCACGGCCAGGAGAAGTCGGCATGAACCGGCTGCTGCGCCTCGAGCCCCGACTCGTGCGCCCCCGGTGGTTGTCCTTCGCCGTGCCACTGGGCAGCATCGCCGTCGCGGCGATCCTCGGCGCGATCGTCATCACCCTGAGCGGGAACGACGCAATGGCCTCCTACAGCCGGATCGTCGAGCGATCGATGGGCTCGGTCGGCGCGTGGACCGACACGATCGTCGCGGCCACGCCGCTGCTGCTCACGGGTCTGGCCGCTGCCGCCGCCTTCAAGATGGGCCTGTTCAACATCGGCGGCCAGGGACAGTTCGTCCTCGGTGCGGTCGCCGCCTCGGGCATCGGCCTGGCGCTCGACGGATCGAGCGCACTCGTCACCGTGCCGCTCATGATCGTCGCCGGCATGCTCACCGGCGGACTTTGGGCAGCGATCCCGGGCTACTTCAAGGTGCGGTTCGGCACCAACGAGGTCATCACGACGCTCATGCTCAACTACGTCGCGGCCAACATCGCCTCCTACCTCATCTTCGGTTCCGAGTCCTTCTGGCGGCTGCTCACCGGCACCGGTCGGGTCTTCCCCCAGGGTCGGCCGATCGGCGAGGACGCCGTGTGGCCCGCCTTCGGCGGCGGTGGGCTGAGCATCCCGCTCGGCTTCGTCCTCGGGACCCTCGCCGCGGTCGGACTCTGGGCGCTCTACCGCTACACCCGCTTCGGCTTCGAGGTCGGCGTCGTGAGCGACTCCCCCGAGGCGGCCCGGTATGCCGGCATCAGCGTCCGCGGCACGTCGCTCGCGGTGATGACGCTCTCGGGCGCCCTCGCCGGGCTCGGTGGGGCGAGCGACGTCGGGGACATCCGGCATACCCTCGATCCCAAGGGGCTCGGGCAGACCGGCTACGGCTACACGGGGATCGTCGTCGCGGCCCTCGCCCGATGGAACTCGATCGCGGTCGTCCCCGTCTCCCTCCTGCTCGGGGCCCTCGCCAACGCCGGGCGCTCGCTCCAGGGCGAGTCATTCCCGGCAGGCCTGGTCGGGGTGCTCCAGGGCCTGCTGCTGTTCAGCGCGGTGTCGGGCGAATTCCTCACCCGCTACCGGGTGCGCCTGGGCAACCGACGTCGGGCGTCCACCGGCGAAGCGGAAGCGAAGGCGGCATGAACGACAGCCTCGTCATCGTCATCGCCGTCTCGGCGATCTTCTACGGGACGCCACTGCTCTTCGCCGCACTCGGGGAGGTGCTCGCCGAGCGCTCCGGGGTGCTCAACCTCGGCGTCGAGGGCATGATGCTCATGGGCGCCGTCGTCGGCTCGTTCATCTCCGCGCGGATGCCCGGTGCCGGGTGGCTCGTCCTGCTCGTCGCCCTGCTCGGGGCGATGGCCGCCAGCGCCCTCACGGCCCTCCTGCACGCCTTCGTCACCATCACGCTGCGGGTCAACCAGACGGTGAGCGGCCTGGCCCTCACGATCCTTGCCGGCGCCGCGGGCCTGTCGTCCTATCTCGCGAACGTGTGGAAGCTCAAGGACCCCGTCCCGCACCAGTTCGGCCCGATGAACCTGTTCGGCCTCAAGGACCTGCCGATCGTCGGGCCGCTGCTCTTCGACCAGACCCTGCTCACCTACTTGTCCTGGATCCTGGTCGCGGTCTGCTCGTGGTATCTCTTCCGCACCCGCGCCGGCCTCAACCTCCGATCGGTCGGGGAATCGCCCTCGACGGCCGATGCGATGGGCCTCGACGTCATCCGCACGCGCTATGTCCACACCCTCGTCGGCGGCGCGTTCGCCGGCCTCGCCGGCATCTCGTTCTCCCTCTCGATCGTCCCCACGTGGGTCGACGGGATGACCGCCGGCCGTGGCTGGATCGCCCTGGCCCTGGTGATCTTCGGCTTCTGGCGGCCGACCTGGACGATGGTCGGCGCCTACCTGTTCGGCGCCCTCTCGAGCCTCAGCCTCATCCTTCAGGCCCGCGGCGTGGCGATCGCGCCCGAGATCCTCGACTCCATTCCCTACCTCATGACGGTGATCGTGCTCGTCGTCGTGTCGGCCGGTTGGTCCAGCCGCAGGCTGTCCGCCCCCGACGCCCTCGGTACCCCCTACGAACGCGAAGCCCGATGAGCGAGCAGTTGCGACCGATGCGGGTGTCGACCAGGAGGGTCGTCGAGGTCGGCACGGCCGTGTGGGCACTCGTCCTTGCTGCGCTCCTGCTCGTGCCAGACTGGCACGCGGGTGAGCGCTCCTGGTGGCCGTGGTGTGCGGCCGCCGGTGTGGGCTTCGGGCTGCTCGGCTGGGTCTACCTGCGACGCGGCCGGGGCAACGCGGCCGAGGCCTGACCGGCTCCGCACCGGAGCCGTCAGGCGCGCGTCACTCGGCGGATTCGAGCTCCCGGGGCTCCACGTCGAGGACGAAGTCGTCGAGGATCGGCTGGGCCGACGCCGCGGCGGCGACCGGCTCCACCTCGACCTCGGAGTGCGCCCCGCAGCCGTGATCGAGGCTCACGACCCGCCCGTCCGAGGGCGACCATTCGTTCGCGCACACCCCGAAGGTGCGCCGCAGCGCCCCCGCGAGCGGGAGGAAGTAGCCGCACGTCGTGCACCGCTCGGTGGCCTTCTCGGCCACCTCGGCACGGGGGCCGTGGCCGCCGGAATACCACCGCTCGGCGGCAGCCTCGCGGCCTTCGAGCGAGAGGACGCGCTTGCGACCGAGCCCCAGCTCGTCGAGTGCAAGGGCGTCGGCTTCCTCGTCGCCGGTCGCCTCGAAGCCAGCCTGCAGGAGCGGGTCGACCTCGCGGTAGGGCAGCACGTCGCCCGCGCCGAGGTCGCCCGGGGCGATCCGCGCGGCATACGGGACCCACTCGGGGGCAAGGATCGCGCCCTCCCCGGGCACGAGCGAGGTCTCGCACACGGTCGCGAACTTCTGCCGGGGCGCCCGCGCGACGCTCACCGACCAACGCCAACCGACGTATGCCGGATGGGCACACGCGAAATAGTGCGTCGCCAGGTGCTCGGCCTCCATCACACAGTCGACGTGTTCGCCGACGGCACCGGGCTCGGCGATCGCCTCGGCCGCCTCGCGGGCCAGGTCGAGGGCCGCGGACAGGGTCGAGTCGTTCTTCACCGCCACGCTCAGGCCTCCAGGTCGGCCGCGACGGCTCGCAGGACGCTCGCGACCTTCTGGGCGTGCCCCTTGTCGGGGTACTTGCCCCGACGCAGCGACTCGGAGGTGTTGTCGAGCAGCTTGATGAGGTCCTCGACGATGACGACCATGTCCTCGGTCGGCTTGCGGTGAGCGGCTCGCTGCGACGCGGCCACCGAGGGGGCCGGTTCGAGCACCTTGACCTGCAGCGCCTGGGCGCCGCGCCGGCCCTCGACGATCCCGAACTCGACCCGGGTGCCGCCCTTGAGCGTGGTCACCCCGGCGGGCAGCGCGTTGGCGTGCAGGAAGACGTCGCCGCCCTCGTCGTCGGAGAGGAAGCCGAAGCCCTTCTCCGCGTCGTACCACTTCACCTTGCCTGTGGGCACCCGTCTCACCTCATGCTCGTCGGCCGGGCGGTCCGGCACCCCCACGCATACGCGTGACGGGGCCAAGCCTATCCGGGCCGGGTGGGGGCGTGTCGCCCTGATTCGTCACTCTGGGAGGATGGCGCGATGGCACGCGCACAGGGGGCCACCCGGCATACCGGGTCGGGGCTGCCCGTGCGCACCTTCGCCGAGGAGGTGAGCGAGCGCTCGGACGACGAACTCGTCGCCCTGCTCGTCGACCGACCCGACCTCGCCCGCCCGGCACCGGCCGACCTCGCCGCCCTGGCCGCCCGAGCCGCCACCCGCGGCAGCGTCCACCGGGCCGTCGAACGCCTCGACGCGGGGACCCTGCAGGTCCTCCTGGGGGTGGTCGTGGCAGCCGACCGCGCGCCCGCCGCGACCCGGTCCATCGCCGCCCTCCTCGGCGCAGATCCCGCCGCCGTCGAGCCCGGACTCGAGCGGCTGCGCGGGCTCGCGCTCGTCTGGCCCACCGACGGGGGATGGCGGGTCGTCGGCGAGGTCGCCCAGGTGCTCGGCCCCCACCCGGCCGGCCTCGGTCAGCCGGCAGCGAACGTCGACCCACGGTATGCCGCGCACACCCCACCCGACGCCGCCCAGCTCGCCGAGTTGCTCGAGGCGGCGCCCCCGCAGGCTCGGGCGGTCCTCGACTCGCTCACCTGGGGGCCCCCGACCGGCTCGGTACCCCCGAGCGGGCCCACCCACGAGGCCGCGGGCTGGCTCGTCGAACGGGGTGTCCTGGCCCCGAGCGGGCTGGGACACGTCACGCTGGTCCGCGAGGTCGCGCTGGCCCTGCGCGGAGGCCGGCTGCACCGTGAGCCGCTGCTCGACCCTCCACCAGCCACGTCGCGGGCCGTGGACGCCGAGGCGGTCGAGCGAGCCGGCGGGGCAGCGGGACGCGACTGCGTCGACGCCGTCCACGGACTCGTCGACCACTGGTCGGCCGAGCCGCCGCGGGTGCTGCGCACGGGCGGACTCGCCGTCCGCGACCTCGCGGCCCTCGCCCGCACCCTCGACCTGCCCGAGGAACAGGCCGCCTTCGTCGCCGAGCTCGCGCTAGGGGCGGGCCTCGTGGCCGACGATGGCGGGCACACGCCGGCGTGGGCGCCCACCCCGGAGGCGGACATCTGGGCCGCGCGCGCGCCCGGGGAGCGCTGGGCGCTGCTCGCCCGGGCATGGCGGGACACCGCACGCGCGGCCGCCTATGTCACTCGGCGGACGGCCCAGGAAGCTCCGCCCGAGGACACCGCCGGCAGCTCGGCGCCGGCGCTCGGGCCGGTGACCCGCACCTCACGTGCGCCCGGCGGGATCCGCCGACAGGGCCTCACCCTCGCTCCCGACGGCGCCTGGCCACCGATCCGGGCGCTGCGCGCCGACGTCCTCGCCGAGGTCGGGCGGGCCGAGGCCGGGACCGCGTTCGACGGCGCGTCCCTGTCGTCCGCGCTCGCCTGGAACCGGCCGCTGCGGGACCCCCGCGCCACCGCCGCCGGGCTTGCGGTCGTCCTGCGCGAGGCGGAATGGCTCGGGGTCACGGCGCTCGGCACGCTCACCCGCGCAGGCCGAGCGCTCGCCGGGCGCGCCCAGGACGAGCAGCTGGCCGACCTCGTCGCCCTGCCGGCCGCAGTCGATCACGTCCTCGTCCAGGCCGACCTCACCCTCGTGGCCCCCGGGCCGCTGGAGGGCGAGCTCGGCAGGTTCGTCCGGCTGGTGTCGGACGTCGAGTCTCGCGGCGGTGCGACCGTCCTGCGGTTGACCCCCGCGTCGGTCCGCCGGGCCTTCGACGCCGGGTGGACGGCCGAGGACCTGCTCGATGCACTCCGACGATTCAGCCGGACCCCCGTCCCGCAGCCGGTCGACTACCTCGTGCGCGACACCGGCCGCCGACACGGGCAGGCGCGCGTGGGCGGCGCGACGGCATACCTGCGCAGCGACGACGAGGCGACCCTCGCGACGATGCTCGCCGATCGCGCCCTCGCGCCGGCCATGCTGCGCCGGCTCGCGCCGACGGTGCTCGTCTCCTCGGCCGAGCCACGCGTCCTGCTCGACCTGCTCCGCGACGGCGGCTACGCCCCGGCGCAGGAGGCGTTCGACGGCAGCCTGGTCGTCGCCGAACCGCCCCGCCGCCGCTCCCGTGGTCGTCGCCCAGGCCTGCCGACCCCCGGGGCCCTCGACGTCGACCGGGAGCTCGCCGCCGCCGTCGTCGCGGCCGTGCGACGCGCCCCCGCCCGTCCGGCGGCCGCCCGAACCCCCGCCGGCGCGCTCGCGACCGACCCGGCGACGACCTCCGCGGTGCTGCGCCTGGCGGTGTCCGACTCGAGGGCGGTCTGGCTCGGCTATGCCGACGGCAACGGCCGCACCGCGCGTCACCTCGTGCGGCCGGTCCGGCTCGACGGCGGACGGCTGTATGCCGTGTCCGGCGAGTCCGAGGGCGAGCAGGTCTTCCTCCTGCACCGGATCACGGGTGTCGCGGCGAGCTGACCGGGATCAGACTGCGAGCGGACCGCGGTCAGCCGGCGGCGAGCGCCGCGACCACCCGCGAGGGCGAGGGTCGGCCGAGACGTTCGGCCAACCAGGTGCTCGTGGCGACGAGCGCCTCGAGGTCGATGCCGGTCGACACCCCGGCTCCGTGCAGCGCCCACACGAGGTCCTCGGTGGCGAGGTTGCCGGTCGCCGACTTCGCATAGGGGCAGCCGCCCAGCCCGCCGGCAGAGGAATCGACGGTGGCCACCCCCTCGCGCAGAGCGGCGAAGGTGTTGGCCAGGGCCTGGCCGTAGGTGTCGTGGAAGTGCACGGCGACGACCTCGCGGCCGATCCCGGCCGCGTCGAGGGCGTCGAGCAGAGCCGGCACCTGTCCGGTCGTCGCGACCCCGATCGTGTCGCCGAGGCTCAACTCGTGGCAACCCAGGTCCATGAGTCGGCGAGCGACGTCGACGACTTGGCCGACTGCCACGTCGCCCTCCCACGGGTCGCCGAAGCACATCGAGACGTAGGCCCGCACCCACAGGTCCGCCGCGAGCGCCCGCTCGACGACCGGGGCGAACATCGCCACCGACTCGGCGATCGAGCGGCCGAGGTTCCGTTGGGCGAAGGTCTCGGTCGCACTGCCGAAGATCGCGATCGCCCCGCACCCGGACTCGAGCGCCCGGTCGAGCCCGCGAACGTTGGGCACGAGCACCGGTCGGTCCCGCCCGGTGCCCTCGGGGCCGAGCAGCGCGAGCACCTCGGCCGCGTCGGCGAGCTGAGGCACCCAGGCCGGGTTGACGAAGGAGGTGGTCTCGACGACCGGCAGCCCCGCGGCACCGAGCCGCCGGATGAGCTCGGCCTTCACCGTGGCCGGCACGACGGTGGCCTCGTTCTGGAGTCCGTCGCGGGCGCCCACCTCGTAGACGGTCACCCGCTCGGGCAGACCAGCGGCTTGCTCGACCTGGGGCGTTCGCATGCCGACTCCCGTTCCCGGGCGCTCCTGCGGCCCCGTCGGTCCATTCTCGCAGCCGTGGGGGTGCCCCTGAGCCCCGCGGTGAGCGGGTAGTCTCGCGGCGAGGACAAGGAGCATGCGCAGATGAGCGAGCAGGAGGAGCGGACCTTCGACCCGGCCGCGCCGCCCGGCACTGCCGGGCCGCCACCGGCCCCGCCCGGACCTCCTGCGTCCGGCACGCGACCCGCCTTCGACCCCTCGCCCCATCGGTCGTGGGTACCGCCCTCGTTCCGACCGCCGACCGCACCCGACAGCCAGCCCGACACCGCCACCGTGCCGCCGCCGGCGCCACCACCCCCCGAGGCCCCCGCACCCGCCCAGGAGTACCCACCGCCGGGTGGGGCACCCTGGCCCGTGGCGGCATACCCGACTGCGCCGGCATACCCGCCCACCCAGGGTTACCCGCCCGCCCAGGGCTACCCGCGTCCGCCCTGGGCGAGCGGTGCGGGAGTGCCGGGCGCGATCGCCGTGGCCCCGACCAACGTCCCGGCCGTCGCCCTGCTCGCCGCCTCGGTGCTCGCGATCTTCGCCACGGGGATCATCGGCCCGCCGAGCGCGGTCATCGCGATCCTCGCCCTGCGCCGCAACGCCGTCGACCACGCAGGTGCGATCGAGCAGGCCAAGACCGGCTGGATCGTCTTCGCCGTCAACGCCGTCGTGGGAGCGGTGCTGCTCGTCGCCTTCGTCTGGTGGTGGCGGAGCCGCTGAGTCGGCACCGGATCCGAGCGCACCATGACCGACGGCCCCCTCATCGTCCAGAGCGACAAGACCCTGCTCCTCGAAGTCGACCACCCGCAGGCCGAGCAGGCGCGGCGCGACGTCGCGCCTTTCGCCGAGTTGGAACGCGCCCCCGAGCACGTGCACACCTATCGCGTGACGCCCCTGGGCCTGTGGAACGCCCGGGCCGCGGGCCACGATGCCGAGCAGGTCGTCGACGCCCTTCTGCGGCACAGCCGCTATGCCGTCCCCCAGGCGTTGCTCGTCGACATCGCCGACACGATGTCGCGCTATGGGCGGCTCACCCTCGAGAAGGACCCCGTCCACGGCCTGGTCCTGCACACCTCGGACCGACCCGTGCTCGAGGAAGTGTTGCGGCACAAGCGGATCCAGCCGCTGCTCGGTGCCCGGATAGACGCCGACACGGTGCTCGTCCACCCGTCCGAGCGGGGACACCTCAAGCAGGCATTGCTCAAGATCGGCTGGCCGGCCGAGGACCTCGCCGGCTACGTCGACGGCGAGGCCCACCCGATCGCGCTGCGGGAGGAGGGCTGGGCGCTGCGGTCCTATCAGCGGCACGCGGCGGAGAGCTTCTGGCACGGCGGCTCGGGCGTCGTCGTGCTCCCGTGTGGGGCGGGCAAGACGATCGTCGGGGCGGCTGCCATGGCGCAGGCCCAGGCGACGACCCTCGTCCTCGTGACCAACACGGTCGCAGCCCGGCAGTGGCGCGACGAACTCCTGCGCCGTACCTCGTTGACCGAGGCGGAGATCGGCGAGTACTCCGGTGCCCGCAAGGACATCCGACCGGTGACGATAGCGACGTATCAGGTCCTCACGGTCCGCCGGAAGGGTGCCTATCCGCACCTGGAACTGCTCGACGCCCGCGACTGGGGGCTCATCGTCTACGACGAGGTCCACCTGTTGCCGGCACCGATCTTCCGGATGACCGCCGATCTGCAGGCACGCCGTCGACTCGGCCTCACCGCCACCCTCGTGCGCGAGGACGGCCGCGAGTCCGACGTCTTCTCGCTCATCGGGCCCAAACGCTTCGACGCCCCGTGGAAGGACATCGAGGCCCAGGGGTGGATCGCCCCGGCCGACTGTGTCGAGGTGCGAGTGACGGTGCCCGAGCGGGAGCGGCTCGTCTATGCGATGGCCGAGCCGGACGAGCGCTACCGGCTCGCGAGCTGCACGACGGAGAAGGACCGAGTCGTCGAACGCCTGCTCGCGCGGCATACCGGCGAGCCCGCCCTCGTCATCGGCCAGTATCTCGACCAACTCGCCACCCTTGCAGGCCGATTGGACGCCCCCCTCATCACCGGCGAGACGACCGTCCGGGAACGCCAACGGCTCTTCGACGCCTTCCGGGCCGGCGAGGTGCCCGTGCTCGTCGTGAGCAAGGTCGCGAACTTCTCGATCGACCTGCCCGAAGCCTCGGTGGCGGTCCAGGTGTCGGGCACCTTTGGCTCACGCCAGGAGGAGGCCCAGCGGCTCGGCCGCCTGCTGCGGCCCAAGGTCGACGGCCGCACCGCGCACTTCTATACGATCGTCTCCCGGGACACGGTCGACGCCGACTTCGCCGCCCACCGGCAGCGCTTCCTCGCCGAGCAGGGCTACGCCTACCGCATCGTCGACGCCGACGACCTCTAGCCGTCGGCGCGCGGGCGGCGGTATGCCGCGAGCGGGTCGAGTGCCGAGGGGTCGGCCCCCTCTTCCCTGGCACCGGGCAGCCCGTCCGGCCCGGCACCGGCCCGGGTCGGCGAGGGGCGCTCATAGGGCGAGGCACCGGCAGCGGGCGCCCGGAAGTCGGCCGGCAACTCCGGTCGCCGGTCCCACCCACGTGCCTCGAGCTCACCCTCGGGCAGCGGCTGGGCCTCGGCGCGGGACGGTGCGGGCGCGACCGGGTCGGCCTCGTGGTCGGCGTCCGCCTCCGCTGCCGTGGTGGCGAACGGCTCCGACGCCTCCGAGTCCTCCCCGACGGTCCCCTCGGCCCCGGGCGTGACCCTCGACGGCGGCGGCCCCCAGCCGATCCGCAGGAGAATCCACCCGAGCGGCACAGACACCATCGCCGGCACGACGAAGCGGAGAGTCGACGTCCACAGCCAGTGTGCCTCGGTGGCGCTGATCTGCGGCGCGAACGCGTCCACCGCGGAGTCGCCCACGGCGAGGACCGCGACAGCCAGCAGCACCGGTCCTGCGGCCAGCAGCGCACCCACTGCTGCTGGCGGTCGCACCTTCCGGCGGCCGACCCGCGGCAGATGAATGGCCAGAACCGTCGCAGCGAAGCCCAGGGACAGCAGGACCACGTCGACCGGCACCGGCTGGTAGTAGCCGAAAGAGAGCACCATGACCAACTCGGCGAGGATCCCCGGGGTGTCCGCGGCGGTCGAGCCGACCAGATTGCCGTACTCGTCGTAGGTGCGGCTGCCGCCGACCATCGCAGCGCCGTTCTGGGCGGCCAACCACAGCGACCAGAGCCAGCCGACCGGCGTCAGGTAGAGGACCCAGACCAGCCACAGGGGCGCGACACGCTGCGCCCATGCCCGCATGTCGAGGTTCCCCATGACCGCCACGCTACCCGTGGGCCGGAATCAGGACCCGGTGAGCTTGGCGAGCACCGCCCGCGCATAGGCGCGCTCCGGGTCGAGGTCGGTATGCCGGGTGGTCACCTGCCCGTCCGGCGACCGGGTGACGACGACGAAGCCCCCGGTGACCGCTTCCAACCGCTCGAAGGACCCACCCAACGCCTCGCGCAGCTGTTCCTCGCGCGGCAGCCAGACGACCTCGGCGAGTGCGACGGAGTCCAGGGCCCATTCGACGGTCCCGTTGAAGCCCACGACCGCACCGTCGACGAAGTCGTGCACCTCGGCGAGCATGTCGGCGAGGACGAAGACCTCGTCCTCCATCCCCGGACGGCCCACGACGAAGCGGTCCCCCGAAGCCGGGGTCCACGGCATACCCGCCTCGCGGAGGCGCCGGGCGAGCTCGAGCGTGATCACCGGACCAGTGTGACCCACCCGGCACGCACAGGTTCCACACAGCATCCGCCCAGCGGACCCCCAGGGGCGAGAGATGATGTGGGGGTCGGTGTCGAAGGTCGACAAGGAGAGATCACCGCATGACGGACCCGCAGCGTCCCCCCCAGCAGCCCCAGCAGCCCTGGTATGCCGCCTACGAGACGCCACCCGTGCCGCCGGCACCGCCCGCTTCGGCCGAGCCGCCGGTGACCGCCTGGGCGCCGACCCCGGCCGGTCCGCAGAGCGGGGCCGAGGCCACTACGGCCTTCCCGCCCCCCTCACCCACCCAGCCCGTGCCGGTCGCATCGCCGCCCGCTTGGCCGTCCTATCCGGCCGCCCCGACAGGGGCCGGTATGCCGCCCATCCCCGGCGCGCCCCCCACCCCGGTCGCGGCGCACTCCCCAGCTCGGCCCCACGGTGCCGGCCGGAGGGTCGCCGAGCTGGCCGCCGTCGCCGTCCTTGCGGCGGGGCTGGCCAGCGGCGGCACCTATGCCCTCACCCGGCCCGCCTCGTCGACGACGACGGCCACCGCACCTTCCGGGCAGTCGACCAACCGCGACGCCCCGGTCGTCCAGGCGAACGGGGCGGCCGTCGACTGGGCGGTCACGGCCGAGGCTGTCGCCCCCAGCGTCGTGGCGATCTCGGTGACGAGTTCGTCGGGCGAGGGTGAAGGTTCGGGCGTGGTCTACGACAAGGCCGGGCATGTCGTGACGAACAACCACGTCGCCACCGGTGCCGGCAATGGCGCGGAGATCACCGTCACCCTCGCCGACGGGCGCACCTTCGACGCGACCATCGCTGGAACCGACCCTTCGACCGACCTGGCCGTCCTCACCATCACCGACCCTCCGAGCGACCTCGTCCCGATGAGCGTGGGCGACTCGGACACGCTCGCCGTCGGCGACCCGGTCATGGCCGTGGGCAACCCCCTCGGCCTCGCCGGCACGGTGACGACGGGCATCGTGAGCGCTCTCGATCGGCCGGTGCGGACCAGTGGCAGCCAGAGCCAGACCGGCGGCAGCACCGAACCGGTCGTCACCAACGCGATCCAGACCTCGGCTGCGATCAACCCGGGCAACTCCGGGGGTGCACTCGTCACCGCCAACGGCCAGCTCGTCGGCATCAACTCCTCGATCGCCTCGCTCGGCAGCTCGTCGACCCAGCAGAGCGGCAACATCGGCATCGGCTTCGCGATCCCGGTCAACGAGGTCGTCTCGATCGCCGACCAGCTCATCTCGACCGGCAAGGCGCAGCATGCCTACCTCGGCATCTCCTCCGCCGACGGCACGGTGCCCGACGGCAACGCCAAACGTGCGGCGGCCGTCGTGAAGTCGGTCGCGGACGGCACGCCGGCCGCCCAGGCCGGTCTGCAGGCGGGCGACGCCATCACGACCATCGACGGCAAGCGCGTCGACGGCTCGCTCTCCCTCGTCGCGGCCATCCGGCAGCGCAACGTCGGCGACACCGTCAAGCTCACGGTCGTCCGGGGCAGCCAGACCCAGGAGGTCACCGTCACGCTCGCGGCCCGCCCCGCGAACTGAACCTCGTAGGCCCGCGCGATCGGAGCGCTCACGCGGCCCGGTCGCCGAGGTCTGGTGGGCGGGTCCGGTGTGACCTGCCCGTGGGGGCGGTCCACGTGCACTCGCCGTCACCGGCCAGCTCGAGCGTCCACCCTGCGTGGTGCTTGAAGCCGTGGTGGGTCCGGCACAGTGCGACGAGGTTGCCCGCCTCGGTGCGGCCGCACGGCCAAGGGACGACGTGGTCGAGGTCGCAGCGCTCCGCGGGCGTCGCACATCCCGGGAACCGGCAGGTCCCATCGCGCAGCCGCACCGCACGCGCCAGGTTCGCCCCGGGACGATAGCCGGCGCCGACCGCCAGGACGACCCCGGTCCGGGGGTCACGTGTGCCGAGGCGGACCAGGGTGTCCGGATCGGCCAACAGCGCTGCCACGTGCTCCGGGAGGATGGTGCCGACCCGCGGCACGGTGACGGCCGCCGGGACGAACCACACCGACCCGCCGCGATCGCGCCGGAGCCTCGGGTTGGCGTCGGCCGCCTCGGAGTCGCAGGCGGCGAGTAACCAGCGCCACTCCAATGCCGACTCAGCGGCCGGCCCAGCGGCCGACTCAGGGACCCAAGCCAGCCCGGGCCGATGCGCCGGGGCCGCGGCTGGCTGCCGGGGATGATCGAGGATCGTGGCCGGGAGCTCGGTGTCCACGTCCACCGCGCCCGTGGCCACCGGCCACGCGTCGTCGGCGTGGTCGGTGCGGTCGGTGCGGTCGGCGTAGTCGGTGCGGTCGGTGTCGTCTGTGCGGTCGGTGCAGTCGGCGTCGTCGGTGTCGTCTGTGCGGTCGGCAGCCACGACGAGGACGACCTCGGAGCTCACCCGTGCCTGCGCGAGGACGAGGTCGGTGAGGGCGTCGGCCCGCGACTGGCCGACGGTGAGCTCCGCTCGGGCGACCCGGTATTCGCGAGCCAACTCCTCGACCGCCGACCACATCCGGGTCGAGTCCTCGCTGGGCAGCAGTGCCGACCAGGCGGTGAGCCCCGGCTCGTCGGCCGGGTCGATGGTCACCATGCGCCGTGCTTTCGCGGCACGCTCGACGCTCGCGTCGAGCGCCGTGAACGCCGCCTCGATCCGCTGGCAGCGCGCCTTCACCTGCGATCCGGAGAGCTCGGCGATGTCCCGGTCGTGCAGCCGGGCCTCGAGCTCCTGGCCGCGCTCGATCCCCACGTGGCTGAGCGCCCGAGTCACGTGGATCCACCGATGCGGTTCGAGCCGTCCGTCGAGCGCCGATGCCAGGGTGCGCGGCAACTCGCCCAGCAGGAGGGCGGACCCTATCCGTGCGGCCATCGTGCGCGGAGCGACATGAAGCAGCGGCGCGAGCGAGGCCGCGGCCATCTGGACCGAGGAGCAGCCGAGCGGGCGCGGACGGTGCGGGCGCGGCATACCCGTCTGGGCGGCCGCCTCGGCGGCCACCTCCCAGCGAGCGAGCCGATCGCGCTCGCGGGAGGCCTCCTCTTCGACGACCGCCAACGCATATGCCGCGACCGCGGCAGCCTGCCGTGCCGCCACCGCGGCGAGCACCCGGTTGCTCGCCGCGACGTAGCGCTCGAGACAGTCACGAGAGAAGCCCTCGATCCCTGGGACGGTCGCGCCGAGGACCGCCTCCCCCAGCTCGCCGAGGTCGGCGTGCGCGATCGCGTCGACCGACCCTGGAAGGGCCTCCAACGCCTCAAACGCCATCTCGGACATGTGTTCGATTCTAGAGTGAAATCCTCTGCGTGTCAACACTTTTCGTGTCAGTACACACTCGATGACGGTGGCCCGACGGGAAACCCGGTTGACCCTGGGCGCTCGCCGGGGTAGGAAAGTCCTTCCCCCACCGAGCGCTCCCCGCCGACACGGAGGTGACCTCCCGTGCCCGTCCCCGACCACCCTCCCGATCCCGACCTCGCCGCCGAGCAGGGCTATCTCGACCACGCACGTGCCGAGCTGGCCCGGATGCGCCGGGCCACCGAGGCACTGCGCGACAACCCTCTCGGCGGAGACCGGGTGTCCAGCGAATTCCTCGCCCTCACCCTCCACGCCCGCCTCGCCACCCTCGCCGACGACCCCACCTCAACCCTCTTCTTCGGACGGCTGGATCTCGATCACGACGTCGAGGGACACGAGCGCTGGTACATCGGGCGGCGCCACGTCCGGGACGAGCGCGGGGACCCCGTCGTCGTCGACTGGCGGGCGGACCTGTCGGCCACCTTCTACCGGGCGTCCCGCGCCGCCCCGCTCGGGGTGCGCCGGCGGCGCCGGTTCGGCGTCGACCGTGGCCGGCTCACGGCATACGAGGACGAGCACCTGCTCGACCCGACCGAAGGCGAGCGACGCAGCGCGATCCTCCAGGACGAGATCGAACGTCCACGTGTGGGGCCGATGCGCGACATCGTCGCGACCATCCAGCCCGAACAGGACGCCCTCGTCCGCGCCGACGCCGGCACGACCGTCTGCGTCCAGGGCGCCCCCGGGACCGGCAAGACCGCGGTCGGACTGCACCGAGCCGCGTGGCTGCTCTATGCCCATCGCGATCGACTCACCCGGACGGGCGTCCTCGTCGTCGGCCCCAACAGCGCCTTCCTCGACCACATCGGGGCGGTCCTGCCCGCTCTCGGCGAGGTGGAGGTGAGACACACGACCGCGGCCGGCCTGGTCGCCCACGTGCCGGTGCGCGGCGCCGACTCCCCCGCCGCGGCAACCCTCAAGGGCGACCCGCGGATGGCGACCCTGCTCCACCGTGCGGTGTGGAGTCACGTGGGCACGGCCGACGAACCCCTCGTCGTCCCCCGCGGAGCGCACCGGTGGCGGGTCGCGGCATACCTCGTGCAGGAGGTGCTCGACGAGCTGGCCGGCCGGGGCGTCCGCTACGGCGCAGCGCGGGCGATGCTGCCCCAGCGCCTCGCTCACCTCGTCCTGCTCGGGATGGAGCGCGCGGGCGGCTCGCCCGACGACCGGGTGCAAGACGCCGTCGCCCGCAGCAGCGCCGTCCAGCGGTATGCCGCGCAGCTGTGGCCGCCGGTCGAGCCGCGCGCCATGTTGGCCGGGCTGCTGTCCGACGGGGATCTGCTCGCTCGCCATGCCGGCGACCTCTTCGCCCCCGAGGAACAGCAAATCCTCTTGTGGGACAAGCCGCCCCGCTCACGAGGATCGGCAAGGTGGTCGGCCGCCGACGCCGTCCTGCTCGACGAGCTGGCCGATCTCCTCGAGCGCACCCCGAGCCTCGGGCACGTCGTCCTCGACGAGGCGCAGGACCTCTCGCCCATGCACCTGCGGGCCGTAGGCCGGCGCTGCTCCACCGGCTCGGCCACCGTCCTCGGCGACATCGCCCAGGGCACGACTCCGTGGGCGACGAGTTCCTGGACGGAGTCGCTCACCCACCTCGGCAAACCGGAGGCGCACGTCGAGGTGCTCGACCGCGGCTTCCGTGTGCCGGCCGAAGTCATCGGCTATGCCGCGCGCCTTCTGCCACACATGGCTCCCGGCCTTGGGATCCCGCGGTCGGTCCGCGACAACCCGGGAGAACTTGTCGTGCAGCGCTGTGCCGCAACCGAACTCCCCACGACAGTGGCCAGCGTCGTGGCCGAGTGGACCCGTGCCGAGGGGTCCATCGGCGTGATCGCCGCCGACAGCGCGATTGCCGGCCTGCACCGCGCCCTCGACAACGCGGGGATCGGGCACGGCGTCCTTGGCGCCGATCACGGTGACGTCGAGCACCAGGTCGACCTCGTCCCCGCGACAGTCGCGAAGGGCTTGGAGTTCGACCGGGTCCTCGTCGTGGAACCCGCCGACATTGCCGCCGCAGAGCCCGACGAGCGCACGGGTCTGCGTCGGCTCTATGTCGTGCTCACCCGCGCAGTCTCGACCCTCACCGTCGTGCACGCCGGGGAGCTTCCCGAGCCCCTGCGCTGACCTGGGAAGCCCGGCCGGTCTGCGAGACTGACCCCATGCCGGCGCTCATCCACTGGTGGACCCAGGACGTGCTCGCCGTCGCCCCCACGGCCTTCGAGGACGCCGTCCAGGCTGCCGGGGCGGACCTGCTCGCACGGTGGAGTCAGCCACACCGGCACTACCACGACACCCGCCACCTCGTCGAGGTGTTCTGGGCGCTTGAGGAGCTCGAGGACGCGCGCGAAATCGGCGAACGATCCGCGACGGTATGCCGCCTCGCCGGCTGGTTCCACGACGCCGTCTACGCTGCGGACGCTCCCGCCGGGGCGAACGAGGCCGACAGCGCACTGCTCGCCCGGGCCGTGTTGCCCGGCCTCGACCTCGACCACGCGGACGTCGACGCCGTCGAGTCGCTCGTGCTCATGACCGCCGCCCACAGCGATGCGGCCGAGGCGCCGGCCGACGCCGGCCGCTGCTTCCACGACGCCGACCTGTGGATCCTGTCCGCCGAACCCGACCGGTTCGACGCCTACTGCGGGCAGGTGCGGGCCGAGTATTCCTTCGTGCCGGACGCGGCATACCGCGCCGGGCGCGCTCACCTGCTGCGCACCTTCGCCGGCCGCGACCGGATCTACCGCACCGACCACGCGCGCTCGGAGTGGGAGCCGCGGGCCCGGGTCAACCTCGACCGCGAACTCACCCGGCTCGGCGCCCCAGAATTGGACCCCCTCTGATGGCCGGGCCGCTCGTCGTCCCGCTCGCGCCGGGGATCTGGCGGGTGCGACTCGTGGGCGACGTCGTCAACGGTTTCCTCCTGCGCGACGATGACGGGCAGGTGACCGTCCTCGACATGGGCCTCCCGCGCTCGGCCCCCAAGGTGCTCGCCGCGCTCACCGCGATCGGATCCGGGCCCTCGGACGTCACCCGGCTGCTGCTCACCCATGCCCACCAGGACCACGCGGGTGGTGCGGCGGCGGTCGCCGCGGCGACCGGCCGCACGGTCGCCGTCCACGCCGACGACGCCCACTACGCGCGGACCGGCACGAACACCCCGCGGGACTCGCGGCTGGGTCGCCTGCTCGCCCGGGTCGACCGCACGCCTTTCCACGCGGTCGAGGTGGGACAGGAATTGCACGACGGCGAGTTGCTCCCGATCGCTGGCGGCCTGCGGGTGATCCACACGCCCGGTCACTCACCCGGCCACGCGGCATACCTGCACGAACCGACGGCCACGCTCGTCACGGGCGACTCGATCTTCAACGTCCTCGGGCTGCGCTGGTCGTTCCGCGCCTTCTGCAGCAACTTCCGGATGAGCCAACGGACCGCGCTCCGCTTGGCCGAGATCGATTACCGCACAGCGGCTTTCACCCATGGTCCGGAGATCGCCACTCGCCCGCGCGAAGCGATCCGAGGCTTCCTACGTCGAGAGGGCATGCTCACATGACCGTCCAGGAGATCGACCTGCCGATGCCTGATGGCCCGTGCGACGCGTTCCTGGCCCTGCCAGAAGACCCCGGCCCCCATCCAGGCGTCCTGTTCATCATGGATGCGATCGGGCTGCGCCCGCGGATCGCACAGATGGCGCAACGCATCGCCGACTGGGGCTTGGCCGTGCTCGCGCCCAACCACTTCTGGCGCGCCGGTCGGCAGCCCCTCATCGACCCGGAGCTGCTCACCGCCGAGCGGGCTCCCGCCCGGCACAAGGCGATGGGAGAACTCATCGCAGCGCTCACCCCGGCGCTCTGGGCCGCCGACGGGCCGGTCTACCTCGACCAGCTGGCGCAGGTGGCCCGCGTGACCGACGCCCCCACCCGGGTGGTCGGCTATTGCATGGGCGGGCGACTCGGCGTCGCACTCGCCGCCCAGTGCCCCGACCGGGTCGGGGTGGTCGCGGGCTTCCACCCCGGTGGCCTCGTCACCGACTCCCCGCAGAGCCCGCACCAGCTCCTGCCGAAGGTGCGGGCCAGGCTCTACTTCGGCTATGCCGACGCCGATCCGTCCATGCCGATCGACGCCCAGGACACCTTCGCCGCCGCTGCTGCCGACGCCGGCTGCGACTTCCGGGGCGAGCTCTATTCCGGTGCGGCACACGGCTATACGATGGCCGATCTGCCGGCATACTCGGCCGAGGCCGAGGCGCGCCACTGGCACGAGCTGGCGCGCGTCTTCGCCGACTGATCAGGGCGCGAGCTCGAGCAGGTATGCCGCGAGTGGCCACCAGAACTGCCGCCGACACAGCTCACGGAACTCGTCGTGGTCGACCCAGCGGGCCTGGTCGACGTCGTCCCCGGGCACGAGCGTCGGCTGGACCTGGCCGAGTTCGAGTCGGAAGACCTGGACGAGCGGCCGGGCCGAGGCCCAGTGCGAGGGGTCGGACACGGTGATCCGCTCGTAGCCGCTCACGACCAGTTCGGCGGCGGACACACGTAGTCCGGTCTCCTCGGCGAGCTCCCGCACCGCGCACTCGGGCACGTCCTCGCCGGGCTCACGCCGCCCCCCGGGGCAGTCCCAGGTCCCCCGGCGGATGGAGCGCACGACCAGAAACGACCCGTTCCGGTCGCGGACGACCACGGCCGCTGCACCGGTCGCCCCGTCGGGGGTCGGTCGGTCCGAGGCGACGAGGTCGATGTCCACGGGCTCGGACAACCCGACATCGACGCCGACATGTCGACGTATGCCTTTCTCCCCCTTGCGTTTTCGCAGACGAAGCCCGCTGGCGTTCACCCGCTTGGCCAGCTCGACCCCGGTGACCGCCGTCGCCCCGGCGGCGAGACACGCGGCATACCGTCGCTCGGGCACGTCGTAGTGATCGCCGTCGAAGGCGGCCGAGGGCAGGCCGATCCGCTGCGCGAAGGCGTGCAGTTCGCCATAGGACTCGTCGCTCACCAGGTGGGCGAAGACCGTGCCGTGCGCGGCCCAGATGGGGACATCGACGAGGATCACGGTCCTCCACGCTAGCGCGGGAGGAGCCAGAGGGGCCGCCGGGCGGATCGGCGAGCTCGAAGGGGCTAGCATCGCGCCTCGTGTGGTACTGGTTCTTCAAGTTCGTGGTCGTCGGCCCCTTTGCCTTGGCGGTCTACCGACCGGCCTGGCACGGCCGCGAGCATCTTCCACGCACAGGACCCTTCGTCCTCGCTGCCAACCACACCTCGATGATCGAACCGGCCTTCGTCTCCCTCGGCGTGCCCCGGCGCGTCGTCTTCGTCGCCAAACGCAAGTACTACGACGGCCGCGGCCCCAAGGGACGGGTCCTCGGCTGGTTCCTCACGGCGATCGGGCAGGTGCCCATCGACGTCGACTCCGCACAGACCGCCGCGCCGGCGCTCGCGACCGCGAGCCGCATCCTCCAGGAGGGCGGGGTGTGGGCCGTCTTCCCCGAGGGCACGCGCTCACCGGACGGGCGGATGTTCCGCGGCCGCACCGGCTGCATGCGGGTCGCGCTGCCGCTCGGGGTCCCGGTGATCCCGGTCGCGCTCACCGGTGCCCGCGGCGGGGGACCATGGTGGACCTGGCGGCACGGGCGGTCCCGACTCACGGTGACCTACCTCGAGCCGTTCGACACCAGCCCGTGGGCCGACCGGGCCGACGACCCGGCCGCGTGGCGGGAGGCGACCGACGATCTCATGGCCCGCATCCGCGCGGTCACCGGTCAGGACTACGTCGAGCGCCACGCCACGCCCGAGGAGATCGGCCGCCGGGACGCCCACGACTCCTGACGTTCACGCCTGGCCGGCCACGGTCGTGACTGCGTCGCCCAGTCCGGCCGACGCTGGGACCCCGAGCCTCATGGTGACGGGCGACGGGGGTCGTGCACGCCGTATGCCACCCACCAGGCACACCAGCAGGACAGCGCCATCGACCACAGGACGCACACCTGCATCGGCAATTGCGTCGAGCGCCAGTCGGGAGCGCCGATCGATCCCTGCCAGACGAGCCCGAGCAGGGCGACGACCACGGTGAGCATGCCGACCACTCGGTGCCCCCGCGAGGACACGAACAGGCCCAACCCGGCATACCCGAGGGCGACGCCCCGGACCAGCCACAGCCCGAACTCGCCCGAGGTTTGCCGGTAGATCGTCCCCCAACCGTCGAGGAAGCCCGCCAGGAGCACCAGGGAGGCGACCATGAGGGCCGCCGCCGAGGCGACGGTGAGGCGGCTGGCCCGCGGGTCGCACCACGCGCGCGCCGCGGCCCCGAGCACCTCGGCAACGGTGCGGGCAGTGAGGGGGATGCTGTCCAGCAGGGCGCGGAAGGCCGCCCCGTGCCGACGCCGCCACCACGCCGGGAAGAGCCAGAGGAGCAGTCCCCGCATGTCCCGACGATACGGCGGCTGGATGCCGGGTACGCGTCGCGACGGAGACGTCGGGGTGACGCCTCGATGACGGGTCGTCCACCCGTCAGGATGCACACACGAAGCGGGGCGGCCCCGGTCGCCCGGAACCGCCCCGCTGAGACTTCGCTGCGCGGCGTCGTCAGAAGTCCCTGCCTACTGGACTTCCTCCTCGCCACTCGCTTCGCTACGCGGCGTCGTCAGAAGTCCATGCCTACTGGACTTCCTCCTCGCCACTCGCTTCGCTACGCGGCGTCGTCAGAAGTCCATGCCTACTGGACTTCCTCCTCGCCACTTGCTTCGCTGCGCGGCGTCGTCAGAAGTCCATGCCACCCATGCCGCCGTCGCCACCCGGCATCGGCGGCGGGTTCTTCTCCGGCTTGTCGGCGATGACGGCCTCGGTCGTGAGGAAGAGCGCCGCGATCGAGGCAGCGTTCTGCAGCGCCGACCGGGTCACCTTGACCGGGTCGATGATGCCGGCCGCGACGAGGTCCTCGTAGGCGCCGGTGGCGGCGTTGAGGCCCTCGCGCGGGCTGCCCAGGTTGCGGACCTTCTCGACGACGACCCCACCCTCGAGGCCGGCGTTGACCGCGATCTGCTTGAGCGGTGCCTCGGAGGCCACCCGCACGATGTTGGCGCCGGTGGCCTCGTCGCCCTCGAGCGAGAGGGTCTCGAAGGCCGCCTTCGTGGCCTGGATGAGGGCGACGCCACCGCCGGCGACGATGCCCTCCTCGACCGCGGCCTTCGCGTTGCGGACGGCGTCCTCGATGCGGTGCTTGCGCTCCTTGAGCTCGACCTCGGTGGCCGCGCCCGCCTTGATGACGGCGACGCCGCCGGCGAGCTTGGC